>JBGTSH010000046.1:0-44435 GCA_041940405.1 Polyangiaceae bacterium | reverse complement strand
ATAGAGCATCGGACTTCGAATCCGCAGGTCGGGGGTTCGAATCCCTCCGGGCGCGCTAGAACGACACGCACGAACAACACGGGTCATTAGCTCAATTGGTAGAGCAGTGGACTCTTAATCCATTGGCTGAAGGTTCAAGTCCTTCATGACCCACCCGTAGAAACGAAGGTTCCGGCGCAGTCTCGAGACTCGCCGGATCCCGAACGTCGGTCACGAAGAACGCTCGTAGGGCGTGGAAGGCCGTAGGGGTGGTGACCTTGGTGCCCTCGTGCAAGGCATCGCGGTCGACGCTGCCCGAAAACGGCGCGCGCCGAACGCGTACGCGAAAGCGCGTAATCTGCAGCCGGAACCACGATTTGCTTGGAGTAACCGAGCCCAGCGCGCCAGGCTGCTAGCCCGCTGGCATGCCGCCAGGTGTTCGTGCCCGATTCGCGGAGACCTCCATGAGCAAGCAGATCCGGATCCACTCACTCGATCG
This sequence comes from Polyangiaceae bacterium, assembly GCA_041940405.1. Taxonomy (GTDB): domain Bacteria; phylum Myxococcota_A; class Polyangia; order Polyangiales; family Polyangiaceae; genus Xiheicaenibacterium. The sequence goes on along the minus strand of JBGTSH010000046.1, from coordinate 43,957 downwards.
CCTCGAGAAGAACCTGACGCCCAACGGCTCGCAGACTTCGGAAGGCTTCGCGGCCGTCTCGGCCAGCGGCTTCGCCGGCGTCTCGGCCAGCGGCTTCGCGGCCGTTTCGGCCAGCGGCTTCGCGGCCGTTTCGGCCAGCGGCTTCGCCGGCGTCTCGGCCAGCGGCTTCGCCGGCGTCTCGGCCAGCGGCTTCGCCAGCGTCTGATTCGACCACGCATCGGCGGGCGCAATTACCCGCCGATGCGCTCTCCTTTTGCTGCGCGGAAGGGGTTCGTATGCTGAGCGGGCTTACTGGCTTCCTCACCGCGGTCGCACGCCGTGTCGACGAAGCGTTGGAGCGTGCTCCCCTCGTCCCCGACCAGCGTGCCTTGCTTGCGCAGAGCGTGGCGCGCGCTCGCGCTCGCAGCGAACGAGAACCGCTCGGCGATCCGCTCGCCGTCACCTATCTCCTCGTCAGAGCCAACGGCCGCGCGCTCGAGCGTCATGCGGAGCACGTCGGCGCCTTCGCGCTGCTCTACATCCTGTCGCTCGATCTCTTCGATGACGTGCAGGACGAGGATCTCGCGGGCACGCCGTACGAGCACGTCCCTCCCGCGGTCGCGGTCAACTGCGCCATCGCGCTCGGCTTCCTCGCGCTCGACGAGCTTCGCCACGCGCTGGAGCTCGAGCCCGACCGGACCCGCTGCCTTGCGTACCTCGAGCTCTACAACCGCACGAGCTTGCTCGCGGTGAGCGGTCAGCACCGCGACCTGGTGGGCTTGCAGGGCGACGTATCGCCGGAGCAGGTCCTCGAGAGCCACGCCGCGAAGACCTCGAGCATGGCAATGTTCGTGGAGTGTGGCGCGCTGCTCGCCGGCGCCGCGGACCAGGACCTCTATCGCCGGCTCGGTCACCACTTCGCGACGTTCATCCAGATCTTCGACGACCTGCGCGACATCTTCGGCAAGCCGCACAGCCCGGATCTCGTCAGCGGCAAGGTGACCTATCCCATCGCGTGCTTCCATCAGCTGGCCGACGCCGCGTCCTTGGCCGAGCTTTCGCGGCTCGCCGGCGAGCTGCCCGCCTCGACCTCCAAGATTCGCGCGCTCCTTTACGAGCGAGGCACGGTGGAACGAGTCGCCGCCACCCTCGAGGAGGAGCGGCAGGCGATTCACCGCGAGGTGATGGCAATCGGGACGGGCCACGCAGCCCTGCGCACGTTGCTCGACGTCGTGGATGGACTTGCCGAGCAGGTCTACGAGCCGCCCGCGCTCGAGCAAAGCGCTGCGCTCTGGCGGCCCAGCGGCGGCTGGCACGACCGTGTGCGCGACTCGCTCGCGACTGTCGTTGCTCGCGCCAAGAGCCACGGCCTCCCGCCTCCGCCCGAGTTCACGCCCTGGCACTTGCCGCACTACATGTTCTTCGCCGAGAAGGGCGTCGTCCGTTACCCCGATGTCGAGGGGCTCGCCGAGGACATCTTGCCGTTCCAGGGAATGCTCCTCGGAGAAGACGATCTCGCTGTTGTCGCCACGATGATGGAGTCGCAGCTGCCGGCGGTCGTCGCCCACGAGATGTTCCACTTCTGGCGCCACACCACCGGCCGGCTCACCGAGGATCACTGGCACGAAGAGTGGATTGCCAATCGCCTGGCGGTGGCCTATCTGCGCGAGCACGATCCCCGGACGCTGAAGAGCACCCTCGAGCTCGCGGAGCGCGTGCTCGGTCGCTTCCCGGACGTCCTGGATGAGCCCGCCCAGCGCGTGCTCGCAGAGTGCAACCAGCACCAACCGGAGCGGACCGGCTACAACATGCCCGTGCTCACCGTGGCCGTCGTGACGTTGGAGATGATCCGCCGGTTGGCCCTCGAGGCCCCCACGTGGCAGGCCGCGATCGAGGACCATCTCGGGCCTGCGGCAGCGACCTAGACGGCAGAGCTGCCTGACTCGGGCGTGCTACCGCTCAGCGACGCGCTCAGAAGTAGTCGGAGAGCCCGAGCAGCGCCGTCGGCGGCACGACGATGAGGAAGGCGCCGATCACGAGGCGCTGCGTTCGGAACGACAGGAAGTAGAGAAAGTTCACGTCGAAGAACGGCTGCAGCCACCAGGGCGGATTGACGAACGCGAACAGCACGAACAGGAGCCCAAACACGACGCTGATCCCGGCGATCAAGAAGGGCAACATCATGGCGACGGTTCGAGGCTATCACCGAAAGACCGTCAGGGGCGACGGTCAGTCGCAGAGGTCCGTGTCCTCGGTTCCCGTGCAGCCCGACAGCGCCGGGAAGCTGCAGACCCCGGCCGGACAAGTGATCGATGCGACGCCGGTCGTGAAGAACGCGTGCGCCTGAGCGCGGGCCTCGTCGAGGCTGCGGAGCTTGCCGTGCGGGTCCTCGCAGCTCGTCATCGGGACATTGCAGAGCGGCTCGGGCGGAAGGCCGAAGTCGATCTCGAAGTAGGTCGCGCCCGGCTCGTCGACCGGGGTGTTCACCGGCTCGAGGCCCCACACGTCGCGGAGACCTGTAGTGAAGTGCTTGGCGTTCATCGCGCGCGCCATCACCTGCCCGCCGTAGGTCGTGACCTGGTGATCGCCGAGCGCGACGCGCATGAGGATGCGCCGATCTTCGGGGCTGCCCGGGAGCTTGTCGGGACCGACCGCGTACTTCGTGTATCCGTTCGGCTCGACGCGATCCCAGAGCATCTGGACGAGCGCCAAGAAGATCTGCTGGTCGCGCGCGTCGGGGAACGCAGCGTTCAGCACTCCGAAGAACGGGTCGAAGTCGACGCTGCGGTTGAGCAGCGTGTTGTACGGCTGCCCCATGACCTCGAGGATGCCGCTCGTGATGTCGGTCGAGACCGCCATCGTCACGCCGCCCATGATGCCGCCCTGGCTGATGCCCCAGTAGAAGCGCTGGCCGCCGTCGATGTACGCGCCGTACGTCGGATCCTGGTCCATGCCGACGGCCATGGCACGCATGGCCATGAGGGCGTTGAGGTGCCCCTGGTGCAGGCGGTCGGTCATCCCGGCGAGCTCGTCGGTCTTTCCGTCGACGATCTGGGCGACGATCCAAGGCTCGTCGTCCTCGGCCATGCCGTCCATGTTCACGCTGAAGACCGCGTAGCCGAAGTTGTTGGCGAGCGTGTAGAAGTGGTCGCGCTCGATCTGCGTGTAGCTGCCGAGCAGGCCGTGGCCGTACTGAAGCAGCTTCGCCGGCGTGGTCAGCGCGCTCTGTGGAATCAAGAGCTCCCACTCGACCTCGTAGGTGGGCGTCGTCGCGTTCGGCTCGGGCATGCCGTCCGAGCCGAAGATCAGGCGCCCGCCGGGCCCAGGCTGATCGAGGTAGAGCGGCACCGTCATCGTCCCGTGCACCGCGAACGCGATGTTGGGGTCGAGATCGGTCACCACGTTGGTGATCGTGTACGCGACGGGCGAGGTCGGGTCGTCGAGGCCTGCCTCTTCTCGCATGTGGAGGAGCCAGCCGGTGTTGTTCTCTTTGCTCGCGGTCGTGAAGTCCCACGCGAGCTGCAGGCCTGCCTGAGGAACCCCGGCGGCGCCCAGCGAGGCGAAGATCTCGCCGTAGAGGCCGCGGCGAGCCTCGACCGACGGATCGCTCGAGGCCGACCCGTCGCGGAGCGCGGCGAAGGCAGGCGAAGGTGCGATGACGGTACCGTCAGCGGTCTCGATCCCTTGGATGGCTACGGCGTAGCGCGTTCCGTCGACGAGCGGCACGGCCGGGTGAATCAGGATCGCGCGCTGGTCGAGCTCGGCGGTGGAGTGATCGACCTCGGCCCAGTGGGGGACGAGCTCGTTGTTCGTCATGTCGACGAGGACGGTGCGCGAGCTGGACAGGAGCGTGTCCTCGACCTGGTCGGCCTTGACCAGCCCCGTGTCGACCGCGCCCGGCAGGTACGCAAGGAGCGCCGAGCCGGGCGAGAACCCGTCCGCCTGGTTCCAGGGGTTGCTTGCCGGCTTGTAGCCGTCCTCGGAGGGCGGAAAAAAGTCGGGGAGGAGGCTGATCCGGCGGCCGGTAGGCGTCGCTGCGTCCGGCACCGTGTAGACGTTGGAGGGGAAGGGGAACCCGCAGCGCTCCGGAACGAGCGGATCACACGCGAGATTCGGCCATTTGTCGGTCGGCCCACCCCCTCCGGTGCCGGTCGCTTGGGTCGTGGCACCGCCCGTGCCTTGTCCGCCTGCGCCGCCGCCCCCCAGCGGCGAAATCTCCTCGTCTTTGCAGGCGCCGGAGGCGAGCAAGAGAGCGAGGGTCGAAAGGGCTACGTAGAGCGGGTATCGGCGAGCCATCGCCAATCCTATGCCACGGTTTAGCCCCCGCTTGCATGGTCGGCGCAAGATGACTATATGCCCTCGTCCATTTCCGAGGAGCTCTGAAGCCATGAAAGCCGCAATCCACCCCGAGTACCTGAAAGCCACCGTGACCTGCGCCTGCGGATCGGTCGTGGAGACGTACTCGACGCGCGGCAGCTTCACCACCGACGTCTGCTCGGTCTGCCACCCGTTTTACACCGGCAAGCAGAAGCTGATGGACACCGCGGGTCGCGTCGACAAGTTCCGGAAGAAGTACGCGGCTGCCGGCACGAAGTGAACGCCCCAAGTCGGCGTTGCCGTCCGCTAGCTTCTGCTGGCGGCGCGGGCGTGGCTGGATAAACCTTCTCTAGGTTAGGAGCCACAGCATGTCACTTTGGTCAGCAGGCGAGTCCGCCGAGACGCCCAACCCGACGAATGTCGGCGGTCAGGCGGTCATCGAGGGCGTGATGATGCGCGCCCCCGGCTCGCTTTCGATCGTCGTTCGACGCCGCGATGGGTCGCTCGTGGTGCGCGAGCGCACCGTGGTCTCGCCGGCGTCCGGGCTCGTCAAGCTGCCGCTCGTCCGGGGCATGTACACCCTGGTCTCGTCACTGAAGCTCGGCCACCAAGCCCTTCGCTGGTCGGCAGACCTCTTCGAAGAGGACGCCGAGGCAGAGGAGGCCGAGAAGGAAGCGGCGAAGGCCAAGCCCAAGGCCAAGAAGGGCACCGGCGCGCTCTCGGTCCTCTCGCTCTGGCTCGCCCAGATCGCTTCGATGAGCGGCGACGAAGAGCCCGGCAAGGTCGTAGAGAAGGCCGAGGACAAGAAGAAGGGCGGCAACCCCATCCTGTCGCTTCTTCCGATCGTGCTCGCGGTCGGCCTCTTCGTTGCGCTGCCGCAGGCTGCGGCCGCCGGCGTCAAGCGCCTCTTCAGCCTGGAGATGGACGTCCAGTCGCCGCTCTACCAGGTGATCACCGGCGTCGCGAAGCTCGCGATCATCGTCGGCTACATGAGCCTCTTGCGGCTCAACGATCTCACCAGACGCGTTTTTCAGTACCACGGTGCCGAGCACAAATCGATTTCGACCTACGAGCTCGGCCGGCCGCTGCTCTTGAACGAGGCGCGCCCCACGACGGCGCTTCATGCGCGCTGCGGGACGACCTTCATCATCATGGTCGCCTTCGTGAGCGTCGTGCTCTTCTCGGTGGTCGGCAGGTTCCTGCCGCCCATCCCGGGGTCGGAGCTCGTGCAGAACGTCGTGTTCTTCCTGCTCAAGCTGCCGCTCCTTCCGGTGGTCGCCGGCCTCACCTACGAGCTGCAGCGCTTCTTCGCGAAGTACTGCACCACGGGCCCGCTGCGCGTGCTGCTCTGGCCCGGCTTCCTCGTGCAGAAGATCACCACCGCAGAGCCCGACGACGATCAGCTCGAGGTTGCGCTCGCGTCGCTGCGCTCGGCGCTCGCGAACGCGGCGGTCAAGCTCCCGGCGAACCACCCGGATCAGAAGTTCTCGTCCTACGACGTGCTCGTCGACCATGCGGCGTATCGGGCTGCCGGCTGAGCCATGCTCCCCCGGTCGAAGCTCGAGGCGGTCGAGCGCAGGTACAAGGAAGTCGAGCACCTCCTCTGCAGCCCGCAGGTCCTCTCGGATCCGCGTGAGCTGTCGAAGCTGAACAAGGAACGTACCGAGCTGGAGCCGGTCGTCGCCGCCTGGGACCGTCTGCTCGGCATCGAGCGGCGCATCCACGAGGACAAAGAGGCGCTCGCCGATCCTGACCTCGCGGAGCTCGCCCAGGCAGAGCTGCCCGAGCTCGAGGACCAGCGCACGAAGCTCGAGGGTGAGCTGCAGATCCTTCTCTTGCCCAGGGATCCGAACGACGGTCGCAACGTCGTCGTCGAGATCCGGAGCGGCGAGGGTGGAGAAGAGGCGGCGCTCTTTGCGGCCGATCTCTTCCGGATGCTCACGCGCTTCGCCGAACGAAAGCGCCTCAACATCGAGGTGCTCAGCCTGAGCGAAGCGTCGGCCGGCGGGTACAAAGAGGTGATCGCGCTCGTCACCGGTGCGGACGTCTATTCGCTCCTTCGTTACGAGGGCGGCGTTCACCGCGTGCAGCGCGTGCCCGCGACCGAGGCGCAAGGCCGCATCCACACGTCGACCGCGACCGTCGCCGTCCTGCCCGAGGCGGATGAGGTCGACGTAACGCTCGACGACAAGGATCTCGACATCTCGATCGCGGCGAGCGGCGGGCCAGGTGGTCAAGGCGTCAACACGACGAACAGCGCGGTGCAAATCCGCCACATCCCCACCGGCATCATCGTCAAATGCCAGGACGAGCGCTCGCAGCTGAAAAACAAGGCGAGAGCGCTCAAGGTCTTGCGGTCCCGCCTCCTCGAGCTCGAGCAGCGCAAAGCAGAAGAGGCCCTCTCGGCCGAGCGACGCGGTATGGTTGGAACGGGCGAGCGAGCCCAAAAAGTGCGCACCTACAACTATCCGCAGAACCGCGTGACCGATCACCGCATCGGTCTGACGCTCCACAAGCTCGACGGGATCATGGATGGAGATCTCGAAGAGCTGATCTCGGCGTTGCGCGCGCACCGCCAAGCCGAGCTCCTCAAGGGGACCGAGTCGTGACGTCGTCGGCTCCGGCTCCCATGCCCGGCGTGCCGGACGCCGATGCCGTCCTCTGCGCGCTCGCGATCGCGCCGTCGACCTACTCGCGCAACAAGAACCCCGACCTCTACGAGGACATGGGCGTGCGCCGCGCGCAGCGTCGCGCGCGAATCGTTCGCGGCCTGGTTCGTCAGGTGCTGCGCTTCGGCGCTGGCCCTGCCGAGAGATCGCCGGACGGCTTCGTTCTTCGGCTCGATGCGCCCGAGCTCGGCTTCCGTCGCGAAGCGCGGTTGAGCGAGCTCGAGCACGATTTGCTCCTCTATCTGCTCGCTCGCGCCCGCGGCGAGAAAGCGCCCGAAGCGCGCGAGCGCATCGAGAGCGTGCTCGCGCGGCTCGTGGACTGAAATGGCGGCGCCGGTCCGAGGTGGCCGACGAGCGAAAGGTGACGATTCTGGCGCCGGCTCCGTCGTGGGAGGTCGCGCGCTATCTCGCCAAGACGATTCTCGCGGAGGCCGACTTCGCAAAGGGCCCGCGCGGCGCGTGACGCTCACGAGGATCATCGAAACTCCACCGTGCTAGGGTCCGGCCGTGCTTCGACTCTGCTTTGCCACCGCACTGATCGTGATCGCGGGTTGCGGCGCGAAGGTCGTGCTCGAAGAAGAGGGTAGCGGCGGCTCCGGGGGAAGCTCTGAAACCTCCTCGGCGTCGAGCGCCAAGACCGGCTCCACGAAGAGCACGGGGACCGCGGCGTCGTGCGCCGACCTCGAGCAGAGCTTTCTGGACGCAGTCGCCGCTGCTGCAGCTTGCAGCCCGACCATGAGCTCGTTGCAGTGCACCACCATCGTCGACGATACCTGCGGCTGTCCGACGATCGCGCTGAACACGAAGCTGCGGCCGCTCGTGAACGAAGCAAAGCTGGCGTACGACGCGTGGGTAGACGAGGGCTGCGGTCCGATCCCGTGCACCCAATGCATCCCTGCGGGCATCGGCTACTGCCAGCCGTCGCCCGACGGAGGCACGGGTACGTGCGTCGCGGACGTGCAGTTCTGATCGGCGCGCGGTCGAGATGATCAATCCGTACGCACCTCCCGATGAATCGCGCCAGGCTCCAGCGCCCGAGCCGTGGGAGGGCCGCGTCGACGGCACGTTCAAGAGTCCGCTCATCGGTGTGGCGCGCGTCCCGTCCGGCTTGACCGGCGACGGTTGGATCACGGCCACCCGAGACGGGCTCATGGTCGAAGCGCGGCGCACCTCGCGCGGCTCCGTCAGCTGCTTCGGGCTCCTCGGGCTCCTGGTCGGATTCATCGGCGTGTTCTTCACGGCCATGCTCAAGGTGCCGGCGCTCGGATGGTTCCTCGTCATCGGCGGCGCCTTCGGGGGTGCAGCGTTCGGTCGCTGGCTCGGCGGACGTAAGCCTTACCGTGCTGTCATCCCGTGGCACGCGGTGACCGAAGTCGCCTTGTGGGGGCCCAAGCTCGAGTTCGTCAGCAGGGCCGAGCCCGCGGGCACGGTCGAGTTCAACGCGCGGCCCGAAGCCGTCGAAGGACTGCAGCGTGCGGTCTTTCACGCACTGCCGCCTCAGGTGCAGGCGCGGATTCAGGCGACGTTCCGGCAGCTCGGTTGAAGCGATCGCGAGCTCAGGGCTCCGGGCAGTTCTGCGAGGTGACCGTCTGCCCGGTCACCGGCACGCCCGCGTCGACGAACTCGAGGGGGATCGAAGCGCAGTACCAGATGCCGCACTGGTCGCCGCGTTGCACGTGCGCATGCCGGCCGGTCGACCAGCCGCTCGACCCGGAGAGGCCGATGACGGTGCCTCGCGAAACGACCGCCCCGACGGGCACGTCGACCTGCGAGAGGTGCAGGTACAGCGTCTGCGTTCCGTCGGCGTGGAGCAGGACGACGTAGTTCGCCTCGTTGATGCACTCTTGTCCGCCGCCGTCGTAGCAAGGATCACCGGGCTGGGTGCCGTCGTACGTGTAGCCGACGGTTCCGTCGGCCATCGCGACCATCGGCGTGCCGGACACGAGGCTGAAGTCGAACGCGTAGGCGGAGTCGCCGGTGTGCGAAAAGCCGCCGTTGTTGCCCTGCGTGACCGTGGCCGTCGTCCCGCATTCGAGCGGAAGGTAGTAGCCGTCCGGCGGCTCCGGGGGCAGGTCGGTCGTGCACTCGACGAAATCCGAGAACACGTAGCCCGACACCCACGGCGAGGTGATCGAATACCAAGTCGAATTTCCGTCGATAACCTCACCCTGCACGGTGTCGACGCGGTCGACGATGTCACCCGCGGACAGGGTGCCGACCGGCGGATTCGCGGTCGAAGGGTCGGGGCGCACGTTGAGCGGCACCCCGGGATCCACCGTCGCGCGGAGGCGCGGGCAGTCGTCGATCATGCCGCCCTCGCCGCCCGTGCCCTGTCCGGTCGTCGATATAGATGACGATGCTGCCATCTCTGTGCCCGTGCCCTGCCCCGTGCCGGCTGTTGCCGCGCTGCCGCCTCCGCTGCCTGCGTCGTCGAGCTCGGACGTGCAGGCGACCGCGAGAACGAGGACGGAGGCAGCAGGGCCAAGGGCGCGTCGCATGCGGACCATGGTACCGAAGGCGGCGCTCGGGCGCCTTGGGAGTATCCTCCACGCGTGGCGCGCCTCGACTTGCATCCGCGTCTCGCCGATAGGCCCGGCGGGATCTCGCGCCGCGGAGCGCTCGCGGGGCTCGCGTGCTGCGGCCTCGGGGCCGCCGGCATCCACGCCGCCGCGATCGAGCCCCGATGGCTCGACGTGAGCGAGCTCGACATTCCGGTGCCGAATCTTCCGGCGTCGCTCGAGGGCTTCCGGATCGCCCAGCTGAGCGACATGCACCTGTCGTCGGTCGGCGCGCTCGAAGAGAAGGTGCTCGCCGCGCTCCGCGAACGAGACGTGGGCCTCGTGGCGATCACCGGCGACGCGATCGAATCCGAAGGCGCGATGACTGCGCTCGCCGGCTTCGTGCGTGCGATCGTCACGGCGACGAAGGCCGAGGTCGTCGCGACGCTCGGCAACTGGGAGCACTGGGGCGACGTGCCGTTCGATACGCTCGCGAGCGCATACCGTGAGGTGGGCGCGACCCTGCTCGGGAACGCAGGCAAGACACTCGCTTCGGGCGTGGTTGCCGTGGCGACCGATGACCACTGCGTGGGCCTCGCCGATCTCGGCGCCGCGCTTCGAGCTTCGCCGGAGGGCGGAGCGGCGCGGATCCTCCTCACCCATGCGCCCGGGCATCTCGATCGACCACCCGGCGGCGCGCCGACCTTTCATCTCTGTCTCGCCGGACACACGCACGGCGGCCAGGTGCGTCCAGGCTTCACCGTGTGGACCCCGCCCGGATCGGGGCGCTTCGTCGCCGGGTCTTACGATACGCCGGCCGGGCGTGCGTACGTCTCGCGCGGGATCGGCACGAGCGTGCTCGCGGTGCGCCTCGGATCGCGGCCGGAGCTTCCGATCTTTCGGCTCACCCGGGCGTAGCTCGAGCTACTCCGGCTCTTCCCGAGGGATCGGCGGAGCGAAGACCTTAGGTCGTTTGGACTCCGGACCGCGAGGGACGTCCGACCGCGAAAGCGGAAGGAGCTCTTCGAGCTCGAGCTCGTCGAGCTCCTCTGTCGGTTTCTCTGCTGCTCCGGGTCTGACGGTCGGTCGCTCCGAAGAGCTGCTGGTCGCACCGCGCTCGATACGTGCACGCGTCTCGCGCATGCGGGCAGCCTACCCAAGAGGTATGGGCTGCAACTAGGTGATTCGCGCGCGCGAACGTCGTTCGTTTCGGCTCCGCGTCGTGGCTAACGAGATGGTCAGCTACGATGAACTTCTTGCGGGCTGAGGCCCGCTGCCGGTGAGCTCGAGCCGATTCAGTCGAGTCGATCGTCGAGCCCGCTCGGGCGCGGCGCCGGCCTGGGCGAAGGCCTGGAGCCGGGCTTTCCGCCACCGGGAGGAGGCGTCGCGGGAGCCGTCGAGAGCTCGCGATCGATCGCGTCGCCGACGGACATCGCCGTATCCCCGACGGCCGACTGGCTCGCGTTCGCCCGGATCTTCGAGATGAGCGGGCGGATGGCCGCGTCCGAGACGCCGGCCTTGATGCTCAGGCGCTCGCACACCGAGCCGAGCCCCTGCCCGAGCTCGTCATCGGGGAGATAGAGCAGGTTGAGGAGGTTGAGCTTCACGCCGAGCTCGAACGCTGCCGCGTGCGCGGCGCCGTGCTTCGACGTGAGCGACGTCGCGATCGGCTTGCCCGCGACGTCGAGGAGGTAGTGGATCGCGTCTGCCGAGTTCGCCGTCTCATCGGTGCCGACGACCGGCGGCTGGGGAAGCGTCACGCCGAGATCCTTCGCCGTCTTCTCCGCTTTGGAGAACACGCGGTCGCCCGCGGCCTTCGCGCCGCGAGCGCGGCCGAGCACCGCGAGACCGAGCTGGCGACCCAGGCGGAACGCGCCCTGCTTCGAGTTGGCGACCGGCGTATCGGTCTCGCTCATCGGGGGCGGCTTGGAGCTCTGGGTGTCGCGATCCTTCTCGCGCTTCTTGTCCTGCTCCTCTTCTTCCTCGTACTTGCCCGGCGGATACGTGGGGTCGAAACTAGCTCTGCCGATCTGTGCGTACGCGCTGCCGGCAACGACGAGACCAGCGAAGACGAGCCCTGCTTTGCCCGCGCCGGATCGTCGGCCGATCACCGACAAGAGCAGCGCGATGGCACCCATGACGCCGGCGACGGCGCCGAACATGAGGACGCGGTTCATGTTCGCGTCGACGGCAACGGCGCGAACCCACTTGGGGAGGTCGACGTCGAGCGCGAGATCTTTTGCTTGGAGAAGGTTGAAGATCGCGAGGCCGAGCGGACCGCCCGCGAGGAGGCTCAGGATGATCGCGATCACGCCCGGAGCGGCGCTCGCCGGCTTCTCCTGTTGTTTGAACGGCTGCTGCTGCCAACCGCCCTGCTGAGGTTGACCGTAGGCGGGGGGATGCTGCGAAGGGTGCTGCTGCGGGTAACCCTGCTGCTGCGGGTAGCCCTGCTGCGGGTAGCCCGGCTGCGGATGAGCTTGCTGCTGTGGATAACCCTGCTGCTGCGGGTAGCCCTGCTGCTGCGGGTGGCCCTGATCGGGGCCAGGCCATCCGGCACCGTTCGCTGCGGCATTGGGATCGGCGGAAGGGGGACCGGGATCGAACGGCTGCATGATTATCCTCGCTGCAAGACCGCCTTCGTACGTAGGAGGACCGGCGACCTTCCTGCAAAACGTGACTACTTCGTCGCGGGTAGCCAGGCGTCAAGCTCGGTCGTGAGCGCGCGCGGTCGGATCGATCAGCTCGCGACCTTGGCCGCGACGACGATGCGCTCGCGCTTCGAGACGACCACGCCGCCGGGCGCTTCGACGGTGACCGCGAACAGCGTCGGCTTGGCGACCTTCACCTTGGCGCTGATCGGCACGACGACCTCTCCGCTCGACGGATCGACGTCGAACACGCCGCCGTCGACCGGATACCGCTCGTCGCGCTCGCCGTCGAAGATCCAGAGCTGGTACTGCGACTTCGTCGGGTCGTTCTTCGCGACGGCGCGGAACGTCATGTAGCCCTCTTGGCGCTCGTTGCTCCACACGACCTCGCCCGTCTCTCCCTGACCCGCGACGTCCTTGGTCGGGGACCACGCGACCTTCACGACGTCCTTCGCTTCGGACAGGAGGCGATCGCGCTTCTGCGCCAGGGTCGGCTCGGGCGGCTTCGCCGGCGGCTCGAGCCCCGACACCGCCTCGTTCGGAAGCATGCGAACCGCGATTTGCGGACGCGGCAGACGCGAGGCGTAGATGCTTCCTGCTGCGATCGCGAGGCACGCGGCCGCTGCGAGCCAGGGCAGGATCGAGCCGCGGCGCTTGGCGAGCGGAACGACGTTGCTCGGCGCCGAGCCGGGCGGGGCCGATCGCGGCTGCTCGACGCTTGCTCGAGGCATGTAGAGCTCGGTGCGCGCCGGCGATTGGCCGACTTGGGGCTGCGGGATGAGCATCGTCCCGCCGCCGGTGATCGGCGCACGGCCCAGCGGAGCGTTCGCGGCCGAAGCGAGGATCTTGGCAGCGAGGTGATCAGGGAGCGGCTCGTCGATCACCATGTCGGAGAGGACGATCGCTGCAGCGGCGAGCTCGAGCCGCACATCCGGCATGCGTCCGGGTGGCAAGAGCGAGACGAGCTCAGTCTCGCGGCGCGGGTCGAGCCCGCTCAACGCGCGATCGCAGGAGAGGGCGAGGGCCCGGTCGAGGGCCGGTTTCATACTCGGCCCTCCGCCATTTCAGGAGCCGGCGGTCCACCGAGCAGCTCGCGCACCCGGAGCAGCCCGCGACGGGCGTGCGCTTTTACCGTACCGAGCGGCATGTTGACCGTCTGTGCAATCTCTTCGTGGCTGAGCCCATGGCACGCCGACAGGACGAGCACCGTTCGCTGCTCCGGGCGCAGCTGCTGGAGCGCCGATGCCGCCAGGCTCGCTTCCGCGCACGCCTCGACCCGGCCGAACGATCCCGGCTCGGCGGGGGTAGGGGAGTCCGCAAGGGACTCCACCTGCGGCATTCGCTGGCGGCGGCGGCGGCGATCGATGAGGCGACGGCGGGCGATCATGGCGACGAACGCGACCTCCGACGAGAGGCTGGGATCGAAACGCGCGGCCGACCTCCACAGATCCAAGAAAACTTCCTGGACTGCGTCCTCGGCCTCTGAAGGCGCCGAAAGGCGGCGCGTGAGCGACCACACCAACCCGCCGTAGCGGGCGATGCATTCGCGCACTGCGCCGCCATCACCGGCAGCTACACGAGAAAGGACGTTGGAGGTCACGGGGGAGGGTGAGATTAGGGCTGGGGGAAGACCGTCGCCACCGTCCAGGGGGTCGACGCCGTATCGACGGCGAGGAGCCTGAAGGACTCGCCCTTTTCGGCCGAGAGGGCGCCCGACGCGATACCGAAGGCGCGCAGGCCGGGCTTCGTTCCGACGTGGAACGAGGCGACGACGGTGCCGTTCGCTCCGGCGGGCGTCACGCCGATCGGGATCGTGCCGAGCCCCGGCGACATGCCTGCGGACTCGGACGCCTCGCCGAAGGAGAGGCCGCTGACGAGCACCGGGTTCACGACGCCTTCGACGTTGAGGACGCCGAGGTCTACCTCGGGGGCATCGGGCGACGAATGGACGATGCGGAGGAGAGCTTCGTCGTTCTTGTCTCGAGAGAACTGCTCTGCGTACGAAGCCAGCCGGAAGGCGCTCTCGCCGCTGTCGCCGAGGAAGCCCGTCGCGATCGTGAGGTAGCGCCCGCCCGCCTCGACCATCCCCGTCTGCGCGGTGATTGCCGGCGCGCTCGTCGGATCGGAGCCGGCGACGCGGAAGTCGATCGCGTAGTCGCCGGGCGGAACTTGAACCGGCCCGCCGAGCTGACCGAACGCGAGGCTGCCGAGCAGCGCTTCGCCTGCGTAGAGATCGACCGCCGGCGCGTTCGGTGACGCATGGAGCGGATACACGATCGGGTTCTGGCGAATGAAGCCCACGGAGCCCTCGGGACCGACGGCGAGGAGCGAGAAGCCGTCGCCCGCATCACCCGGCTCGGCGACGAGGCCGGTCGCGACGATGAGGAGCTCGGCGCCCTCGGGCAGCTCCGGCGTCGTGAACGCCGTGACGCGCGAGCCACCGGCGACGATGCCGATCTGCAGCGCTTCGCCCGACGAGAGCGGGAAGCCTTGCGCACCGGTGTCGGTGAAGCGATCGATGCCGGAGAGCTCGGGCGAGGATGCGTCGTCGTCGTGGAGATCGATGCCGACCGTCGGCGCGTCGGGCGACGCGTGGATCACGCGAGCGATCGCGCTGCCCGAGCCGGCGGGGTTGAAGTCCTCTTTGATCGGGAGCACGCGGAACTTGGTCGCGTCGGCGGTCGAGGCTAGGAGACCCGCGGCAACCGCGGTCACCTTGCTCTTCTCTTCGAGCTCCACGCCCTTCACCTCGAACGCCGCGGCGCTGTCCGCCGTCGACGGCGAGGCCTTGATCTGGATGTCGTAGGTGCCCGCGTCGACCATCAGCCACTCCGACGTATCGCCGTAGGCGAGGCCGGTCGCGAGCTGCACGCTGCCGGACCAGACGTCGACCGACGGCGCGTCCGACGACGAGTGAACGACGCGAACCATCGCCTTGCCTGCGGGGATGGTCGTGCCGCCGCCACCTTCACCGCCTTCGCCCGGCGGCGTCACCTCGATGACCTCGGTTTCGTTGGTGGTGCAACCGGCAACGGCGAAAAGACCAGTGGTAACCATCACGGCAAAAGCACGTACGGATCGCATGGCAGCCTCTCTTTGGGATGCGTTGGGACCGAACCGGCGGACGCTTCGCAGGGGGCCCTGCGAGGCTCTCGTCGCGCCGTCACCTCGGTCGTTGTTGGTGCTTTCGCCGCCCCGCTCCGGTTGGATGCACCCGATCGAAAAAAAAATCGCATCCGGCCCGCCCCCTCGCGCGTAGACGCCAGACGGTTGTACAATTCTGCGGGCCAATGCTGGCCGCGTCGGGAGGAACGAGCTTCGGAAGCGCGACCGTCAGATCGACGATGCTCTTCGATCAGCGCTTCTGGGCGCATGTCGTGGAGAGGCGACATCTCAGGTTCGACTCGCAGTTCATCCCCCGCGCCGAACGTCCGTCGCAGTGCTCTTTGATCTACTTCCTCGTCGAGGGCACCTTCGCGATCGACGGTCGCGATCCGTTCGTGGGCCCGGCGCTGTTCGGGATGGATGAGGACGACTTCGAAGGTGCCGGCTCGCGAGCGCCGCTGCGATTCGTCGCCGAGGGCGAGCTCTTCGTCGGGCTCGACCTTCGCTTCGCTCGGCGGGACGTCAACGCCGACTTCTCGCGCGGCCCCCAGAAGCTCGAGGTCGCCGAGCGCGCTTGGACGGCGGCGCGCGACCTCGTCGCTTCACGCGATCAGAGCGGCGCCGCGCGCGCGATGCGTTCGCTCATCGAAGCTTTGGAGCACGCGGACATCTTGCGACCCGGCCTCGCGGCGCGCGTCGGCGAGGGTGACGCTCGCTTCGGTCGATTCTGGAAAGGCGTCTCGCATTTCATCTCCAGCTACCAGGCGCTGCCGAGCTTGAAAGAGCTGGCCGATCGCTCGGAGCTCTCGGTTCGTCAGGTCGCGCGCGACGCGCAAGCGTTCCTCGATGCGTTCGGCGTCCTCGGCTCTCGCTGGCGCGAGGTCACCCTGCGCTCTCGCCTCAGGCTCGCGGTGCTCGGTCTGAGCGCAGCCGAGGTGACGGTCTCCGACGTCGCCCGCGCATCCGGGTATGGCAGCACCGACGCCATGGCGCGCGCTTTCCGCGACGCCGGGCTCCCCCCGCCGAGCGCGGTTCAGGCGGCTCTCCGCCCGACCCAATAGGTCCCGCCGCGGACGCGACGCCCGAGCCTTCGCACGGCCCGGGTGGTAGGGTCTTTCCCAGGCCGAATGCTCCGTCGTCTCGGGTTTCTCGTCCGTGCGGACGAACGCCGCCATGTGGCGGCCGCGTTCGGCTTCTTGATGATCTTCGTGGGGAGTCACACCGTCCTCGAGACGGCGCGTGACGCGCTCTTTCTCACCCGGATCCCGAGCACGCACCTGCCGTTCGTCTACATGGCGATCGCGCTGGTCAGCTTCGTCGTCGCGCGGCTCCAGCTCGCGCAGTCGCGGGGTGGACCGCGGCGCGAAATGGCGACGTGGACGGCGTTCGGCGGCGCGGGCTCGATCGTGCTCGGCCTCTTGCAGCCTCTCCTCGGCTCGGCCGGGCTGTACGTGCTCTACGTCTGGCCCGGCGTGGTCGCCACCCTCACGCTCGTCCATTTCTGGAGCTTGCTCGGCGGCATCTTCACCGCGACACAGGCCAAGCGGCTCTTCGGGATCGTCAGCCTCGGCAGCATGATCGGCGCGTTCGCGGGCAGCGGCGGCATGACCCTCGCGCTCCGCTACGAGTCGCCACAGGCGCTCGTCGTCGTCTCCGGCACGGTGCTGATGGGCGCGTCGCTGATGCCGCTCTTCTTCTTCCGTGGCGTCGCGGGGGCGAGCCAGCCGCGCGCCGAGCCTCGAGGACCCGGGCTCGCGGGGTACGCCTACGTGCTTCGAGGGCCGTACCCGAGGAACCTCGTCTCGATCGCGCTCTTCGCCTCGGCGACGCTCACGTTCGCGGACTACGTCTTCAAGACGACCATCGTCGATAGCATTCCCAAAGAGGAGCTGCCTCAGGCGCTCGGCGCGATCTACACCGGCCTCAACGCGCTCTCGCTCATCGTGCAGCTCGCCGGCGTCGGCTTCGTCCTTCGGAAGCTCGCTCCGCCCGTCATCCTCGCGGTGCTTCCGGTGCTGCTCTTTCTCTCGGGAGGCGGCGTCGCGATCACCGGCATCCTCGCGGCTGCGCTGGCCGTGAAGGCGACCGATGGGGCGCTCCGCCACAGCCTCCACAAGACGGCGATGGAGCTCTTGGTGGTGCCGCTCTCGGACTCGGTCCGCCGCACCGTCAAATCTGCGATGGAGGTCGTCGGGCAGCGCGGCGGCCAAATGGTCGCATCGGCGATGATCCTCGTCGCCGAAGCGACGGGGCTAGGAGGGGCGATCGCCTGGGTGCTGACCGGCTCGGCGCTCGCGTGGGCGGCGGCGAGCTTTCGCCTTCGGCCGCTCTACGTCGAGCAGTTCCGCCGCCCGGTCGTCGATGGCCGCCCCTACGCGCGGCACGTGCATGCGCCGAAGCTCGACGTCGCATCGCTGGAGACGCTCATCGCGGCGCTCGACAGCGAGTCGAACGACGAGGTGCTCGCGGCCCTGGGGATCCTCGAGCGCGAACGAAAGAGCCGGCTCGTGCCGACGCTCATCCTCTACCACCCGGATGAAGAGGTGGTCGTCGCCGCGCTCCGGCTCTTCTCGAGGACGCGCCGCACCGGCGCGCTGCACGCGATCGACTCCAGCCTGACGAAGCACGAGAGCGTCCGCGTCCGGGCCGAGGCGTACGCGGCGCGCGCGGCGATCGCGCCCGATGTGACGTTCCTCAGGCGCGCCTACGCAGAAGAGACCTCGTGCGAAGGGCGCGCCGCGATCGCCGCGGTTCTCGCCACCGAGCGGTCCGACGGTCCCGGCGAGGGCAGGCGCATGCTGGAGGAGGTGCTCCAGGACGCCTCGCCTTCCACGCAGGTCGTCATCTGCGAGGTGCTCGGCTGGCGCAGGGCGGTTCAGTTCGTCGACGTCCTCGAGACGCTCGCCGCGGCGCCCGAGCTCGAGGTTCGGAAGAGCGCGATCCATTCGCTCGGCGATCTCGCCTCGACGCGCGCAGCGACGGCGCTCGTCGACCTGCTCGGCGAAGAGCCGGTACAAAGGTCCGCGCGTCAGGCGCTGGCGCGGACCGGCGACGTCGGCTTCGGTGCGCTCCTGGCGGCATTGCGTGATCCGACGCGAGCGTCTGCGGTAAGGTGGGCGGTCCCGCGCGCGATGGCGCTCCTCGATCCGGAGCGCGCCGCGCCCGCGCTCCTGCAGAACCTCCGGGTCGAGCCCGACGGCATGGTGCGGTTTCGGAGCATCGTGACCCTGGGGAACATCCTCGAGCAGCGTCCGAAGCTCCGCTTGGACCGCAAGCTCATCGATCAGGAGATCCGAAACAACGTCTCTCGCGCGTACAGGTACTTGGATCGCCGCCTCGTGCTCGAGGCGGGCGTGCGCGAGGACGCGACCCGCAAGCGCCCGGGGCACGAGCTCTTGGTCGATCTCCTCCGCGACAAGCAGCGAAGCGCGGTCGGTCGAATCTTCCGCCTTCTTTCGCTCGCCTTTCCGCAGCACCGGTTCGGCGACATCTACCTGGCGATCGAGAGCGGGGAGCGCGGCTTGGGGGCGAACGCCGTCGAGCTCACGCACAACCTGCTCAAGTCACCGCTCCGCGAGGCCGTCGTCGGGCTCGTCGACGAGATCGACGATGAAGCGCGGCTCGCGCTGTCCGAGGGCTACCACGACGCGATCGAGCGGAGCTACGACGGTCTCCTCCGAAGCCTCCTCCGAAGCTCGAGCGCGATCGTCCGCGACATCGCGGCGTTCCATGTCGCCGAGCTCGGGCTCACCGACATGATCGACGACCTCGCTTCGCTCGCCGGCGAAGGGAAGGGATCGGCGGACGTCGATCGCGCGCTCGGAATCCTCGGAGGAAGGCCGCCAGCCTCGGTCGGCGTGGCCGTCTCCATCGACGCGGAGCCCGCCCGTGCTGGCTGATCTCGCTCTCGAAGGCGTGCGTGACCGCATGCTCTTGTTGCGGACGAACCCGAACTTCGCGCCGCTCGAGGATGACGATCTCTTGCGCATCGCCGAGCACGCGCGCATCTCTCACGCCGCGAAGGGGACCATCCTCTTTCGCGAGGGCGATCCCCTCGAGCGCATCTTCCTGCTCACCGAGGGGCACGTCGTCGTGCGCTTCAACGGAAGGACGGTCGCCGACATCCGCGGTCAGGGCGGCGTCGGTCTGCTCTCGCTCTTCGCCGGGCTCGACACGACGCCCGAGGCGGTAGCGCACGAGGACTCGATGCTCCTCGAGCTCCCGGCAGAGATCGTGCGCAGCAACGTCTTCGAGAGCTTCGCGATCGCGCGCAACACGCTGCGGCTCCTGGCGCTCGGCCTGCTCGAACGCCGCGGGCAGCTCCCGGTGCCCGATGCCGGCGGCGCCGACGTCGGCGTCTGGCGCGATCGGGAGCCGACGGTCGTCGAGCGGGTCATGATGATCCGCAACGGGATGTTCTTCAGCACGGCGCACCTCGATGCGATTGCCGAGCTCGCGCGGCGTGCGGTCGAAGTGCGCTTCGCCGAAGGTGAGGCGCTTTGGCAGATCGGCGAGCCGACGTCGTTCTCGCTGAGGGTCGAGTTCGGAAAGGTGCGGTGCACGAACGCCAAGGGCGAGAGCGTCGTCGTCGGCGCCGGTAACGTCCTCGGCATGATGGATGCGCTCGCGGGGATCCAACGATCGTATGACGCGGTCGCGCTGACGCCGCTCATCGTCACCAAGATCGAGACGGCGACCCAGCTGGCCATCCTCGAGGCGCACCCGCAGATGGCGTCGACCCTTCGCATGAACCTCGCTCGGGCCTTCTTGGCGCCGTGATGCGCTGATAGCTTCTCGGTCGCTCATGCTGAGCTCTTTGGACCCGTTCGAGCTCGCCGCCCGACAGATCGAGATCGACCGCGAAAGCACCGCGCGCCACGACCGCCTCTTCGAGCGAAAGAAGAAGCGTCTCCACCAAAGCCCGCTCGGTTTCTTGCGTGGGAGCGCTCGCCTCTTCTACGAGGTGCTCCTCTTCGATCCGAAGCTTCAGCTCGACGATCCGGCGCGCGGCGCGGTCGTGGGCGACATGCACATCGAGAACGTCGGTGCCTACCGCAACGACGCCGACGACATCACCTTCAACCTCAACGACTTCGACGACGCGTGCATCGGACCGCTCTGGGTCGACACCCTGCGGCTCGCGACGAGCGTTCTCTTGGCGGGCCGCTCCTTCCAGGCGACGGCGTCCGAGTCGCTCGCGCTCGTGCACGAGCTCCTCGACGGCTACGAGGAAGCGCTCGCCGGCCTCGAAATCCCGGCGACGCTGCCCAAGCCCATCGCCGTGCTCGTCGAGCGCGCCCAGAAGCGCTCGCGCAAAGAGCTCCTCGACATGCGCGCGCCGTTCGACGGCACCATGCGTCGCTTCGTCCGCGGGGATCGCTATTTCGACCTCGACGAGGATGAGCGAGCCGAGCTGCCGGCGCTCGTCGACGCCTACCGGGCTGCGCTCGGCTCGCGGGCCCCGTCCCACGCGGCGAGCTGGCAGATCCAGGACGCGGCCCATCGCGTCGCCGGCAACGGCAGCCTCGGTCGGCGGCGGATCGCGCTCCTCTTGGTCGACGAGCAAAAGACCGAGCGGCTCTTCGAGCTGAAGGAGGCGAAGCCTTCGGCGCTCGAGGTCCTCTTCGGGCCATCCGACGAAGACCCTGCGCGCCGGGTCGAGGCTGCGGCGCGAGGCCTCATTGCGACGCCACCGAGGCAGCTTGCCGCACTCCCTCCCTCGCCCCTCGGCTCGTTTCTCGGGCGCAAGCTCTGCCCCGAAGAAGACAAGCTCGACCTCGCTCGCTTCAGCGTCGGCAAGACCTTGTCGCATGTCAACCGCACCGTAGGCGCGATCCTCGGGCGCTCGCACCGCCGCTCGGCCGTGGACCTTCCTCCCGGGCCGAGATCGCGCGCCGATCGAGCGCCGCTGGTCGACCGCGCCGTTCGGCTCGCGGGGACTCTCGAATCCGTCTACCTTGCGTACGCTCGCCTGACGGAACCGGCCTGACGCCGGGCCGTCCGCGGCCCGTTTCCACTTTTCATGGCCGAGAATCCTTCCCAACGAGCCGGCGGCGACAAGATCCCGATCCTGAGCTTTATCGTCGACGTGCGCCGCGGCGAGATCGTCGCGATGCTCGTGTCGGCGGTGTGGATCTTCCTCGCGATCACCGCGTACTACATCATCAAGCCGATCCGCGGGCAGGTGCTGCAAGAGCTGATCGGCGTCGACAACAAGCCCAAGGCCCTCGTCGCGACGACGATCTTCGTCGGCTTCTTCGCGTACGGCTACGGCAAGGTCGTCCAGAACGTCGCGCGCAACAAGCTCATCATCGGGACGTACATCGCGTTCCTCGCATGCATCGCCGCGTTCGCCGGGCTCCTACCTACGGCCGGTGCGATCACCGGCTACGTGTTCTTCGTATGGGTTTCGACCTTCAGCGTGATGATCGTCTCGCAGTTCTGGGCGCTCGCCGCCGATGTCTGGACCAAAGACGAAGGCGCGCGTCTCTTCGGCTTCATCGGCCTGGGCACCGTCTCCGGCGGGATCGCAGGGACGGCGTTGACCAAGTTCGCGAAGGAGCTTCCGACGTGGCAGATGCTCGTCATCTCGGCAGGCATCCTCGGCGTCTGCCTCCTCTTGTCGCTCTTCATCCTGCGGTTCGGCGCAAAGAAGAGCCGGCCGGCCGAGCCGAAGAGCGAGGCAGCGGAAAAGGAGCCCGAGGTCAACGCGATCGCGATGGTGCTCGGCTCGCCGTACCTGCGCCTCATCGCGGCGATGACCCTCATCCTGAACCTGATCAACTCGAACAACGAGTGGATCCTCGACAAGCTCTTCAGCACGCAGGGCCACGGTGACTCGCGCACCTTCTACGCCGACTTCTATTTCTGGCAGAACCTCCTCGCCGCGCTCGTGCAGTTCCTCCTGACCGGACGCATCCAGCGTCGCTTCGGCGCGCGTGTAGCGCTCCTCTTCCTTCCGCTCGTGGGCGTGATCGGCGGCAGCGCGTTCCTCTTGGTCCCGACGCTCGCGGTGATCCGCGCGATGAAGATCGCCGAGAACGCGACGGACTATTCGATCCAATCCAACACGCGCGAGTTTCTCTACCTGCCGACCACCAAGGTCGAGAAGTACGCGGCCAAGAACGTCAACGACACGTTCGTCGTGCGCATCGGCGATCTGCTGGCGGCCGGCTCGATCGAGATCGCGAAAATTCTGCTCGCGTCCTTTCCGGGAGCAGGGCTACGCATGCTCGTCGCGGCGGATATCGTCCTCGCCGTCGTCTGGATCATCGTCGTCTTGCGCATCGGTTCCGAGAACAAGAAGCTGATGGAGGCGCGCGGCAAAGCTTGAGCGGGCTGGTCCGATGCTTCATCGCGGTTGCCGCCATGGCGGCCGCTCTGCTCCCTTCCGCCGCGCTTGCACAAGGCCAGGATCCCGACGTCGTCACGTCTGCCGGCCAGTCCGCGCCGCCGACGCCGAGCCCCACCTTGGTGCAGCCGATTCCGGCGCCGCCCCCCGAGGTGCCGCCCAAGCCGCCGCCGCCTCGCCGTCTCGACACGGAAAAGAAGGCGCCGAGCCTCGCGGCGCGCCTGAAGTGGCGATGGCCCGAGTTCAGGAACTACCAGATCGGCATCCTCGCGGCGCAGGTCCTCACCGCCATCGGCTCGGTCGCGATCCCCGGCGACGAGCGCATGAAGTGGCGCAACGGCTTCGACGAGGCGGCCCGCGACGCGCTGCGGATCGATATCCCCGAGGGCGGGCGCTACGCGCGCGACGCGAGCGATGTCGGCTTGGTGCTGCTCGTGAACATGCGCTTCGTCGACAACCTGATCGTCACGTGGTGGTTCCACGACAAGGGATCGACTGCGTGGCAGATGACGTTGATCGACGCGCAGACCATTTCTTTCAGCGCCTCGCTCAACAGCCTCGTCGCCGGCGCCGCGGGCCGCGAACGGCCGTATTCGCGCGGGTACTGCAACAACGAGCTCGAGTCGAAGACCAGCGACTGCCTGGGCAACAACCGGTTTCGCAGCTTCTTCAGCGGTCACGCCACCGCCGCTTTCACGCTCGCGACCCTGACCTGTGTCCACCACGGCAAGCTCCCGCTCTATGGCGGCGGTCCCGTCGAAGCCGTGCCCTGCGTCACTGGGCTCGCGGTGGCGAGCGGCGTTTCGCTGCTGCGCGTTGCCGCCGATCAGCACTACATGACCGACGTCATCACCGGCTCGGTGTTCGGCGCCGCGTCGGGCGTGGCGATTCCGTACGCGTTTCACTACGCGTGGGACGCCGCCAACGGAAAGTCGGACTCACGTCCGCCGCCCATCACGGTGACACCGATGGGTGCAGGCCTCGGCGTCATGGGGTCCTTCTGATGCGACGCACGCTGTTCCTCGCCGCCTGTGCTCTCGGCGTGCTCGCGTCGATCGTGGTGAGCCGTTCGGCGAGCGCGCAAGACGTCCTCGTGCCCACGCCCGGCGCCGTCCCGCCGAGCGAGCTCCGAAGCAACATCGGCGTCTCGCGCCCCTACTGGAGCGCCGGCGAGTCGCGTCCCTTCCTGGGCGCCGTCTTCGAGACCGGCGGCATCTCGGTGCGCACCGAGCTCGACGCAGGTTGGGGCCGGCCGCACTACAGCTGGATCGGGGGTGAGGTCACGTCTTCGCTCAGCCTGCGTGGCCTCAGCGCGTTCACGGGCGTGCGCGGCGTTCTCCCGTTCGGCAGCGTGCGGTTCGGCGGTCGGTACGTCGTCAACATCCAGCAACGTTTCATCGAGGACTTTCCTCAGATCACGCGGCCGATGCTCGAGGTCGACGAGGGTCCGCGCTCGCGCTACGCGAGCCTCGACGGCGAGGTGCAGTTCGAGATCCCGTTGCCGGTCGGAAAGCTCGGCGGCGTGGCGTCGGCGCACGGTCTCTTCGGAATCCCCGAAGGCTACTTCGTATTCGAGGATGCCCTCCGCATGGTCGCCGCCGGACCGTTCATCACGCGGGGACGCATCCAGTACCTGGCCGGCATCGGCGATCCGGCGACGTTCCGCGTCGGCGGCATCGTAGAGGTCATGGGCGATCCTCAACGCGAGGCCGTTTGGTTTCGGACCGGCCCTGCGGTCGCCGTCTCGCTCACCCACCACCTCGAGGCGGTGGGCGTCGCGGCGCTCACGCTCCTCTCGCCCGACGAGATCGGTCTCGCGGGCGCCGACCTCGGCCAGATCGGGCTCCGCTATCGGTGGGCGACCGGCGACCTCTGGCCCGAGTTTCCGTAGTAGCATCCGGGCGGCCCATGGGTTTTCCCTGCAAGGGACGTCCGCTCTTTCGCCGCTCTCCGCTCCTCGGCGCGCTCGCTCTCTCGGTCCTCGCCGGCTGCGCGCACGAGCCGCGCAGGTTCCCGCTCAAGGATCCGGTCTGGATCGACGACGACCTGCGGCCGGTCTCGGTCCCCTGCTACGAGAAGGAAGAGGACGGCAAGGTCGAGAAGGTCTGCCGTCCGAAGGAGTACGTCTCGCCGTTCGCGTGGGACGTCGCAGAGAAGACGGTCTTCCGGCCGCTCGTTCAGCTCTTCGCCGCGGACCTCGGCTTCGAGGCGAAGAACGTGAACTCGATGGATGAGGTCGCGGACTCGTCGTGGTTTACGAACCGCATCGGACTGCGACCGATGACCAAGGAAGAGGTGCGCCAGGGCTCGTGCCCCGACGAGATCCTCGATCCGCAGAATGACCCGGAAGGCTCGTGGGTGATCGATCAGGGCAAGCCCAACGGCGCGAACCCGGGCTTTCGGATCAACATCAAGGGCAAGGGTAAGTTCATGCTCAAGGCCGACCAGGCGGCCGAGGGCGAGAAGGCTACAGGCGCGACCGCGATCGCTTCGCGCATCTACCACGCGGCGGGCTGGTACGCGGCGTGCGACACGCCCGTCTACATCGACAAGAAGCTCCTCAAGCTCACCCCCGGACTGAAGTTCGCGGACAACAGCGGCGTCGAGCGACCTTTCGACGACGCCAAGCTCGAGTCGATCCTGCAGGGGGCGCAGAAGCGCGACGGAAGGTTCCGGATGCTCGCGTCGCGGTGGCTCCCGGGTCGCACCGTGGGACCTTTCAAGTACGAAGAGACCCGCAAGGACGATCCAAACGACGTCGTGCCGCACGAGGACCGCCGCGATCTACGCGGCGCACGCCTCATCGCAGCGTGGCTCGGGCACTTCGACTCGCGCGAACAGAACTCGATGACGACGTGGCACTCGGTCGACAAAGAGAACAAGGACGCGTCGCCGGGTTACACGCTGCACTGGTACATCGATCTCGGCGACTGCTTCGGCAGCCACTGGGAGTGGGACAGCCTCAACCGCCGGATCAACAAGAGCTACTACTTCGATCCGGGCGACGTCGCGCTCGACTTCATCACGCTCGGCATCCTCACGCGGCCTTGGGATCGCTCCGAGATTACGCCCGGCGCCGAGCTCTTCGCGTACTTCCCGAAGGACGACTTCGAGCCCGAAGGCTGGAAGGGCGGCTACCCGAACCCGGCGTTCTCCCGAATGACGACGCTCGATGGCCACTGGGCCGCGCGCATCGTCACCCGGTTCGACGACGACCTCATCGCAGAGGCGGTGAAGGTCGGCGACTACAGCAACAAATTTCACACCGACATCTTGGTGCAGACGCTCATCAAGCGGAGAAACAAGATCCGCGAGCACTACTTCGCCGAGCTGTCGCCGGTCGCCGACGTGCGCGTCGAGAACGACGAGCTCTGCGGAAACGATCTTGCTCGCGAGGCGAAGACGTGGCCCGAAACGAAGTTCGCGTACTCGGCGCGCGTCTGGTCGGGAACGATGCTCGATCAGACGCAGGCCGCGACGCCGAAAGTCTCGCCGGGGGGCCGCGTCTGCGTGAAGCTCCCTCGCGTCGGCCGCGACGGCCTCGCCGACGCGCACCCGGAGCGCTACCTCGTCGTAGACATCCTCAACGGCATCGCCGAGGGGCCGCTCCGCGCACACCTCTACGATCTCGGCTCGAAGGGCTACAAGCTGGTCGGCATCGAGCGTCCCGACGATACCGACCCGACCTGGTAGCGCTTCGCTCGGTGGTCGGATTTACGGTTCCTTACGTGGGACGTCATGGCGGCGCGTCCGGTGGACCCCAGGATGGTCGCCCATGAGCACTCGAGCCTTTCCCTCGTCTCCCCGGCTTCTGGATCTCGACGGCGACCGCGTCGCGGTCCGCACCTTCGGCGAAGGTCCGGATGTCTTCTTCGTACACGGCTGGCCGCTTCACGGCGCCACCTGGCGAAACGTGGCGCCCGCGATCGCCGAGCAGTTCACGTGTCACGTCATCGACCTGCCCGGCTGCGGTGAGACCTCGCTCGGGAGCAGAGCGGCAACCTTGACGAGCCACGCAGATGTCGTCGAGCGCCTGATCGACAAGCTGGGGATCGAGCGCGTCGGTTTGGTGGGGCACGACAGCGGCGGCGCCGTCGCGCGCCTCGTTGCGGCGTCCCTCGGCGAACGCGTCTTCGGGCTGGTGATCGGCAACACGGAGATCGCCGCCTACCGTCCGCCCGCGCTCGAGAGGCTCCTCGCGATGATGAAGGTCCCAGGAAGCCGTCAGCTTTTCACGCTGCTGCTCCGCTCACGCTTCATGCAGCGGTCTTCGCTCGGATTCGGAACCTGCTTCGATGACATGTCCGTCATTGATGGCGAGTTCGGCGACCTGTTCGTGAAGCCGCTCTACCAATCGAGTGCCGTAGCCCAGGGCCAGCTCGCGCTCGTCCGAGACTTCGACTGGACGCCGCTCGACCGGATGGAGGAGACGCACCGCCGGATCGTCGCGCCCGCGCTCCTCTTGTGGGGTGTGCGCGATCCGTGGTTTCCGCTTCATCGCGCGCGCAAGATGGTGCCGCAGTTCGGCGGCGGGGCGGAGATCCGCGAGCTGCCGGGCAAGCTCTTCGTCCACGAAGAGCTGCCTCACCTATGGTCGAAGCACGCGCGCGAGTTCTTGGCCGCCGGCGTCGACCGAAAGCGAACGCGCCGCGTCGAAAATGAGCGCGAGCATCTGACTGTATCGTGACAGCGCCTCTAGCGCGCGTCGGGTAACGTCGGGCCCGATGAACAAAGAGCAGGTCGGCCTCGGGGTGGGCCTCTACTCCTACCTCGAGTTCGGCGTTTGCGTGCTCGCGTTCCTGCCGGCGATGGCGCTCTCGAGCGCGCGGCACCGAAACGATCCGACGCAGCGAGCGCCCGGTCGTTGGATGCGCCGACTCGGCTGGCTCACCAGCCGCCTCACGCCGCTCTGGGACTTCGGCGTCGAGGGCGAGGCGCCCGGCGACATCCTGGAGAGGCCGTACGTCGTCGTGGCAAATCACGAGTCGACGGCGGATCCGTTCCTTCTGACGTACCTGCCCTGGGACATGCGGTGGGTCGCGAAGGACGAGCTCTTCCGCATCCCGATCATCGGCCTGGCGTTTCGGTGGAGCGGCGACATCCCGCTGCGCCGCGGTGAAGGCGACAGCGTTCGCGAGATGATGGACGCCTGCAAAGCGTCGCTCGCGGCGGGCATTCCGATCATGATGTTCCCCGAGGGAACCCGCTCGAAGCACGGCGAGCTCCTCCCGTTTCGAGACGGGGCGTTCCGTCTCGCGATCGAGGCAGGCGTGCCGATCCTTCCTCTGGCGATCGCCGGGACGAAGGAGTGCCGGCCCAAGGGCTCGAAGTGGTTCGGTCGGGCACGCGCGCGCGTTCGCGTCCTGACGCCGATCTCGACGACGGGGCTCGGGCTCGAGGACGTGGCGTCGCTGCGCGAGCGCACACGCGACGCGATCGCCGCCGCGCTCCCGTCGCTCCGCGCGAGCGTCGGCGTCGAGCGCAGCGATCCGCGCTCCGTAGCAGAGCCGGCGTTCTCCCCCCTCACGCAGTGAGGGGGGCCGGGGGGGTGAAAGTGCCAAACCAACGCTGCCGAGCGGCGTGAGGTGCCGGTCTCGGCAGATCGTCAGAAGTTCTTTGCGGTGAGCACCGCGTCGAAGCCGTTGCCCGAAAGATCGACGCTCCGCCAGTGCACCGGTCCGACGCCGCGACAGAAGATCGTGTACGCCTCGTACGCGACGTTCTGCGTGGCGCGCCAGCAATCGTCGAAGGTGCCGGCCGGTACCGTCACCGTGCCCTCGTCGTGCCAGGTGAACGTCGAGGCTCCGTTCGTCCAGGTGTGACCCTCTTCGACAGGAGCGTCGAGCGCGAGGATCCAGGTCCCTTGGTAGTAGACGAAGACGACGTCACCCTCGACCGCGTACTGCGAGCTCTCGACGTTCGCGCAGAGGTTCGTGACCTCGAAGGCGTGCTTACCGCCGAGCTCGCTCTCCGCGATCGTCTCTCCGGTGTGTGATCCCGATGGGCAAAGCGGGAACGTGCCGAGCTCCTCGACGTCGTACGTCCATGAACGGCCCATCTCGATAGGGTCGATACGGTCGTCCGGGCCGCCGCCGGCTCCGTTGGAGGACGTCGTCGAAGGGCCCGTCGTCTGCGCTCCGGTGGTCACCGAGCCGTCGCCGCCGCTCCCGCCGCCGCCGTCCTCGAACAGATCGGCGTCATCGCCGCAGGCCGCTGCAAAGAGGGCGATGGTCGACAAGCATGACAAGGTTGCTAGTTTCATGGCGTTTCGTTCCTTCTACTGACCGCAGGCGAGGGACTGGCAGGCGTCGAGCTGGGGCTTGCAGTGCTCTTGCACGCACGCCGAGCAGGTGGCCCCGTACGTGGTGCACTCCGCGTCGCAGTGCTCTTTGGTGCAGAGGAGCTGCGGGAAGAGGGTGGCGGTGACGTTCGGGCACGAGTCGACGATGCAAGCTTGGAAGCAGGGCCCGACCTCGGCGCTGTTCTCGGAGAACCTCGGCACCTCGGTCGGGTCGCAGAGCTGAATGCAGCTGCTCGTCTGCGCGCACGAGCGCGTGCCGGTGCCGTGCGAATCCATCGACGCGCAAACCTCTTCGTCGAGATCCTGGGCCGGGTAGTAAAACGCGCTCAGCATGCACATCTCGTCGTCGACCGAGCGGCCTTGGAACACCTCGCGATCGGTGGTGTTCGCGTAGTCGCACGCGAAGCGAATGGCCGAGCCGGCGGGCAGATCGACGACGCCCACGTGGTAGTCGGGGTGCTGCCACTCTGCGGTCGTGTAGAAAGGCTCGGTCGCCGGTCCGGTCGCGGGACGATCGACGAAGGCACGGTAGCCGAGGCCGCGCGCGTGCATGTGGGCCCCGGCGGTGAGCAGCTGCACGTCCGCGTGGATGTGGCAGCGCATCGCAGCGGTGGACGTCCCGTTCGCGGGGACGTGGATGAAGGGGTTGTAGAAGCGGAAGGTGCCGACGCGATGCTCGACCCACTCCGGCCGCGATCGCGTGAGCTCGACGTCGACCGTGGCGTTCGCCTCCTCGACTCCGGCGTTGACGATGTGACTCTGCATCATCAAGACCTCACCGGGCGCGAACGAGAGCGCGAGACCGAAGGGAAAGTCGGCCTGGTCGCGCTCGAGCTGTCCGCCGGTGACGAACCCGCGCTCGTACTGCATGACGCCGTCACCCTCGTTGCAGTCGATGACCCGACCGAGCGGCTGCTCCGGCATGTCGGGTGCGGTTCGCGACAAGAGGAAGTGGTGCGTGCCCGAGCTCGTGACGTACGAGCCGCCGCTCACGAAGATCTCGCCGGCTTCGTCGGGCATCTTCACGAATTGGCACGCGTGCAGCTCTTGTCCCGGCGCCACGCGGACGCTCATGCGGAAGCCGATGGGCGGCGGCGCTTCGTCGTCGCCGCCGCACGAAGCGGCTCCCGAGAGCGCGATCAAAGAGGCGATGCCGACTCGCCTCACTTCGCCCCCAGGACGGCGTCGAGGATCGGTCGGGTCGCGGCGAGGTAGTAACTGACAGGATCGTCCTTTTCGATCAAGCGTCGAACGAGCTCTTGGTAGAACGCGACGCGGACGGCGATCGGTGCGCTCGCGACGATGTCGGGCACCGGGCGATCGGTGAGCGTTTCGTACCACCACGCGATCTCCATCTTGAAGATCCGGTTCTGCGCGGCCGCTGCGAGCGCGCGCCAGAAGCGCTCTTCGAGCTTCGCGACGTCCTTCGGCGTCGTTGCGTCCTTGGCCGCGTCTTCGAGGACCGCGCGAACTTCGACGAGCGCCTCGCGCGAGGCGCGGCGCGACGCCACCTCGACCAGCGACAGCCCTTGGAGGTACTGCTTCTCGACGATGTCGGCGATCTCGATCGCGCCGAAGCTCCCCGCGAGCCGATAGAAGAGGGCGAGCACGCGGAGATCCGAGACCTCGTTGGGATCGAGGACGATCGTCGCGCCACCCTGACGCACGCGGACCAGCCCGAGCTCGGCGAGTCGATGCAGCGCCTGGCGGGCGAGGACCCTCGAGACGCCGAACCGCTCGACGAGGACGCGCTCTGGCGGCATCGCGCTGCCGGGCGCGAGCTCGCCCTCGAGAATTGCCCGCGCCAGCTCGTCGAAGACGTGATCCGCCACGTGCGTTCGCTTCGGCGGTTGGACTGCGTCGAGGGCCACGAACAACTTGGTAACCTGGTTACCAAGTTGCGGCAACAGGAACTACGCGGGATTCCTGCTGGGCTCGGCGACCTCGAGCTCGGGCTCGGTCAGCTCGAGGTCTCGCCAGCGGCCCGATCGGAAGCGCCAAGCGAGGATCCCGGCGAGCACCGCGATGTAGGCCACGAGCCACATGGTCGCCGCGACCTCGCGTCCGCCCAGCACCCGGACGCTGATCCAGGCGCCCGGGAAGAAGAAGAGCCACGCGATGGCGCCGCGAGCGACGGCGCAGAAGGTCGTATCGCCGGCGGCGCGCAGCGCTTCGGCCAAGGTGTTGAGCGCTGCATCGAAGAGCTGCCACGACGCCGACAAGCGCAGCATGACGACGCCGGCGGCCATGAACGCTGCTTGCTCACCATCGACGAACGGCGCGAGGAGCAGCGCCGGGATCGCGAGGTACGCGAGACCGACGGCCCCCTCCCATACGGCGGCAGCGATCATCGTCGAGCGCACGGTGTACGAGACGTCGTCCTTCTTTCCGGCGCCGATCGCTTGCCCGACGAAGATCGCGCCCGCGCTGGCCAGCCCGAACGCAGGCATGAACGACACCGAGTTGATCTGCAGGACGGCGAGCATCGCCGCGAGCTCGCTCTTGCCCAAGCTCGCCACGACGACGTTCAAGAAGAAGATGAACGCGGCGAACTCGATGAACCAATTGAGACCGCTGGGCAGGCCGAAGCGAAGGAGCGCCTTCATCTCGTGCATGCGGAGCGGCGTCTTGGCTTTGCCATCCGCAGGGATGCCGACGCCGAAGTGAAAGCACGCGTAGAGAGCGAAGAAGGCCACGAAGGTCGCGAGGGTGCTGCCGAGGGCTGCGCCCTTCACGCCCATCGCCGGCAGACCGAGCTTGCCGAAAATGAGGACCCAGTTGAACCCGACGTTGAGGACCATCGCGAGGATCTGCGCGAGCATCGGCAGCCGCACGTTCTTGAGGCCGCCGTAGTAGTTGCCGAGCGCCTCGAGCCCCACGACGGCTCCGCCGCCGAGGAGGCGTATCGCGAGAAACTCCGCCATGAGCGCGGAGACATCTGCGGGGTAGCTCATCGTTCCGAGCACGGCGGGCACGAACGGCACCGCGGCCATGCACAGGAGCTGCGTGAGCAGCGCGACCCCGAGGCCGTACATCGCGTAGCGACGCGCGCCCGCGAGGTCCCCTTTGCCGAACAGCTGCGACGCGAACGACGAGACGATGAACACCGTCCCCATCGGGAGGATGAAGAGCGCAAAGGCGTTGTGCCCCGCCGCCGAGGCCGCCCCGAACGCCGTCTCGCCGAGGCGGGCGACCATGATCGCGTCACTGGTCCCGATGACGACTTGCGCGCTGCGTTGAACCACGATCGGCCACGCAAGCCCAAGAAGCTGGCCCCACGACGGGCGCGTGATGACGGCCTCGGACACGCTCCCGGTCATAGCCGCGAGCGACGGACCGCGCACGCGGAGCTGACGCGCTCGGCGTGACAGAAGCGTGATAGAGGACGGAGTCTGACCGTTGTAGCGTCCCCGCCCCCGATGAACCGGCGCCGATCCTTGACGATCCTCGCCTTTTTGGTTTGCGGTTGCTCCGCGAGCTCCGACTACATGCGACTGGTCGAGGTTCCTCGGATGCCGGGCGCGTCCAGCGATCGCGCGACCGTCGTCTTCGTTCGGCCTTCGAGCTACGCGGGCGGGCTCTTGGTCACGGTGCTCGACGACAAGGGGCAGTTCCACGGCGACGCTCTGCCGTCGAGTTGGTTCTCGACGACCGTCGAGCCCGGCGAGCACACGTTCATCTCTTGGGCCGAGAACACCGGCGCGCTGCGCGCCAAGCTCGAAGCCGGCAAGGTCTACTTCGTCGAGGTAGAGGTGAAGCTCGGTGCGCTGTCCGCCCGCGCGCACCTCAAGGCGGTCGGCCCGAAGAGCGAGGCGTGGGAAGAGCGACAAGCATGGCTCAGCGAGAGCACGCAGCTCGAGGTCGACGAGCGAAGCGGGCAGGCGTACCTCGACGGGCGTCGTGAAGACGTCGAAGAGCGCATACGGCGCGCGCACGACGCCCTCACCAAGTACAGCCCGGCCGAGCTCGCCGATCGCACGCTCGCGCCGGATGACGGAATCGTTCCCTGACCTCGTGACCCGGATGCGACCCACGCCCGAGCTCCTCGAGTCTTTGAGCCGCACCGAACGCATGACGTTCGAGCTCGGCGATCTCCTCGCGCGGCGCCAGCTCACCCCGCTCGGCAGCGCGTACACGACCGCCGTGATGGGAGCGCTCATCTGGTCGTGCGGCGGGCAGCGCCTCGACGTCGAAGGGCTCGAGCACCTCGAGCGCTACGGGAAGAGCGACTCGCTCCTCATGGTCGCGAACCATCGCTCGTTCTTCGACTTCTTCGTCATCTCGTACGTCCTTTACTTCAGGACGAACGTCTCGCGTCGCATGCTCTACCCGACGCGCAGCACCTTCTTCTACGACCATCCTGTCGGTACCGTCATGAACCTCGCGATGAGCGCGGGGAGGATGTTCCCGCCGATCATGCGCGATCAGCACAAGCGCGAGTTCAACAAGTGGTCGCTCGAGCGCTGCATCGAGGAGCTGAACGGCTCGGGGACCGGCCAAGGCACCGTGCTCTGCGTTCACCCCGAGGGCACGCGGAACAAGGGCCCGGACCCGCTCGCGTTCCTTCCCGCTCAGCCTGGGGCGGGCCGACTCGCCCTGGCGGCGCGGACCACGATCCCGGTCTTCATCCTGGGGATGTCCAACAGCTTGGGCACCGAGTTCATCTGGAACTGGACCAACCCGACGCCGCACCGCATCGCGGTACGCTTCGGAGCGCCGATCGATTTCGACGACCTGCGTCCCAAGGCGAACACGCTGCGCGCGCAGAAGCTCGCCGCCGACAGGTGCATGGCGCGGATCGGCGAGCTCGGTCGCCGCCAGGCTTGAGCTCCGCGCAGCGTCTTCCGCCTTTTGGGCGGTCCGCACCTGTGCCTAAGATCCCGCCCATGGTTCGCGTCGGCGCTGGGTCAGCTGCCTTCCTTCTGCTCCTCGGCTCGAGCGGTTGCTCCGCCGATGCCGACGACGTCTTCGGACCCACGGGGGGCGGCGGCGCGGGCGGCGCTCAAGCCGCCACGACACCGGCGGCCGGGACCGGCGCAACGCAAGCGAGCGGCACGCCGTCGGCGACCTCGAGCGAGAGCGCGACGAGCGCGAGCGGCTCGACGGCCAGCAGCACCGTGTCGTCGACCGTAGCGACGACCGACGCAGCCACGAGCACGGGGACGGGCTGCGCGCCGGACGGCACGTTCTGCTTCATGGCGGGCGAGTGCTGCAGCGGCGTCTGTGCCGGGGGCCAGTGCGGATGCCTCGCCGACGGTGCCAACTGCGCCTTCGCCGGCGACTGCTGCAGCGGCGAATGCAACGATTTCAACTGCGGGCCTCCGGGCATGTGCGGGATGGAGGGGGCCGACTGCCTCCTTCCGATGGATTGCTGCAGCAACAACTGCCTCTATCCCGCATTCAAGTGCTCGGGGTGAGCGCTCACCGGTGCGCGAGATAGACGTCGATCACGCGACCCGAGCGAGCCTCACCCGAAGCCGAACGGAAGCTCATCGCGGCGGTCTCTCCTTGGCAGTTGTCGCGCGCATCGCAGCGCCGCACGACGTCGTAGCCTACGGAGAGGCTCTCGATGCCGAGATCGGCGAGGGTCACCAGCTCGCCGGGATCCGTCACGCGATCCTGGTCGACATCCACCCACGCCGCGAGCCGCGAGAAGATCGGATCGGCAGGCGTCACGGCGCCGTCCTTGTTCGCGTCGAGCTCGGCGAGGGCTTGAAATCCGTGCGCGGCGAGCTCGCCTGAGGCGAGCACCGACGCGGACCCGAAGAGCTCCGAGCCGTCGTCGATGAGGCCGTTCGCGTTGCGGTCCAGCGCGAGCCACGGCGTCTTCTCCGAGACCCAGTCGGTCATGACGCTCATCCTGGGATCGATGGCGAACGAGGCGTCGCCCTGTGTAAAGACGACAGGACCGTCATCGAAAGAGAGCACGAGCGGCGTCGTCACGCTCGAGCCAGATGCCTGACAATCGCCCCATGCACCGATGCCCTTGTCGTCGACGACGCAGGACCTCATCCCGTTCTGCCCGCACGGCTCGGTGTCGCCCTCCGAGCATTCGGAGATGACGCAGGCCGACCAGACGAGGTCGCCGGCGTCGTCCGCGGTGCAGACGCTGACGCCTTCGCCGTCCTCGCAGGGGGCGGTGTCTCCTTCGACGTCGCAGGCGTCGTCGGCGATCGCATCGTCGCTGGTTCCTTCCTCGGGAAGCGCCTCGACGCCCGCGCAGGCGGCGAACAACCCGGTGCCGAGAAGCAGAAGCATGGTCTTGAAGGTCGTGGGGTAGCTCATGGTGGTCGCGGTAGTGCAGCCGCGATGCCAGCACCCGGCTGATGCGCGTACTCCGGACAAAACCCGCTTCGTGCCACGCGCTGAGCAAGAACCTGCGCAGTGCGCAAGCCGGTCGAGAGGCTTGCGCAGCTACATCCGCCGCACATCGTCTCTCGCCGGAGGGCATGCGGCTTGCGATGGCGGTCCGCATGATGAAAGCGCTGCCCTGGCGGACGAAGCTCTCCGCTGCCATCGCCGCAGTCTTGGCGCAGGCCGGCTGCGAGGATGACATTCCGGTCGACAAGCCTGACGTCGCGGTCGCGTGCGCCGCCTCGACCGCTGCGCCTGTACGACGGCTGACGCAGGCGGAGTACGTGAACGTCGTAGACGATTTGCTCGCCGTCCAGGCGACGCCGAGCTGGCCGGCCGACGCTTCGTCGTTGGGCTTCGACAACCAGGTCGAAGCGCAACCGCTGAGCTTCCAGCACGTCGAAGGGATGCTGCGCACCGCCGAGGAGGTCGCCGCCGCCGTCGATGTTGGCGCCGTCGTTCCGTGCCTCCCGTCCGAGATCGGTGAAGAGGCGTGCGGCGCGACGTTCGTCGAGCGCTTCGGGCGACTGGCGTACCGCCGTGACCTGACGGTCGACGAACAGTCCGGCCTCGAGGCACTGTTCGCCGAAGCCCTCGCGGACCGCGGTTTCGACGCGGCGATCCGAACGGTGATCGAGACGGTCCTGCAGTCCACGAGCTTCCACTACCGGTTCGAGCGCGCGGCCGGCGAGCCGGACGCCGACGGGCTCGTCGCGCTCGACGGCTTCGAGCTCGCGTCACGGCTCTCGTTCTTCCTCTGGGCCTCCGGACCGGACGAGGCGCTGCTCGATGCGGCCGCTTCGGGCGCGCTCGCGGATCCGGAGGGCGTTCGCGCTCAAGCCGAGCGCATGCTCGGAGATCGCCGAGCGCGCCGCGGGCTCGGGAACTTCTTCCGTCAGTGGCTCCGCCTCGACCGGGTCCTCGTCGCGGACAAGTCGGCCGAGCTCTTTCCGGAGTTCGACGGCGAGCTTGCGGCCGAGCTCGCGCAGGGCGCGATCGAGCTCGCGACCTACGTGACGCTCGACGCAGACGGCAATCTCGAAGCTCTCTACACGACCGACGTCGTCGCGGTCACCGAACGAACTGCCCCGATCTTCGGCGTCGCGCCGCCCGAGGGCCCCGGCTACGCGCTCGTCACCGCGCCCGAGGGCCAGCGCTTCGGCGTCCTGACCGCGCCGGCGATCATGGCGGGCTTCGCGAAGCCCGAAGAGAGCTCGCCCATCGCGCGAGCCGTCTTCATCCGCGAGGCGCTCCTCTGCGAGCCGCTGCCGTCGCCGCCCGAGGGCGTCCTCATCGAGTCGCCGCCGTTCGATCCCACGCAGACGACCCGGCAGCGATTCGCCCAGCACGCCGCCGATCCGGCCTGCGTGGGCTGCCATCGCCTCATCGATCCGCTCGGCTTTCCGCTCGAGGGGTACGACGCCATCGGCCGCTTCCGAACCGAGGAGAACGGCATCCCGATCGATACGAGCGGGCAGCTCGACGGCGCCGAGGACGCGAGCGGACCGCTCTCGGGGCCCGGCGATCTCGCGCGGGCGCTGTCGAGCAGCGACGTCGGGCGGCGCTGCTTCCTGACCCAGCTCTCGCGCTACGCGAGCGGTCGCACCGAGACGCCGGGCGAAGCCTGTGCGCTCGACGCCATGGCGACCGAGCTGGAGCCGGGCACTCCCATCCGGACCATCCTCGCGTCGATCGTCACTCGTCCGTCCTTCCTCCGCCGTCCGGCGCTCGTCCTCGGAGAATGCCAATGAGCCTTCGTCGCCTTTCGCGCCGCGCCCTGCTTCGAGGCGCCGGTGGTGCAGCCCTGGCCCTTCCGTTCCTCGATGCAATGCGCCCGGCCCGCGCGGACGAGACAGTCGCGCCCAAGCGCGTCGTCTTCGTCGTCACCCCGAACGGCATGCCGATGGAGCATTGGAAGTGCAGCATCGCCGGCTCCGAAGCGAGCAGCTTCACGCTCTCGCCGGTGCTCGCCCCGCTCGAGGACATTCGACAAGACGTCCTCTTGGTCGAGGGCATCGGGTACGAGTCCTCGTACGACCCGCAGGGAAATGCGGGCGCGCACGAAGCGGGCAACACGTCGATGTGGACCGGCACTTGGGCCGGACCCGGTGGCCAGTTCGGCGGCGACGGAAGGTTTGCCGGATGGGCGGTGAGCGAGTCGATCGACGCGGCGCTCGCGGCCTCGATCGGCAAGAGCACGAAGTTTCCCGCCTACTACCTGGGCCTCTTGCCCTCGCTCGGCTCGATCAGCACGCGGATGTTCTACGCCGCCAAGGATCAGCCGATCACGCCGATTTACGATCCGCAGTTCGTCTGGGACTCGATGTTTTCGGAGCTCACCGCCGATCAGGCGACGCAGGCGGCGCTGCGCGCGAAACGTAAGCGCACGCTCGACCTCGTCTCCGCCGAAGCGCAAAGGCTACGATGCTCGCTCGACGCGGACGATCGCATCCGCCTCGACGCCCACCTCGCCCAGGTCGAAGAGCTCGAGAGCCGCCTCGACATCGGCGTCTCGGCGGTCTGCCACCCGGAGCCGCTCGGTCCGGTGCCGAACGTCACAGAGTTCGCGAACGTGCACGAGCTGGCCAAGCTGCACATGGACCAGCTCGCGATGATGCTCGCGTGCGATCTCACCCGGGTCGCAGCGCTTCAGTGGCTCACGCCCGGCAACAACAACAGCTACGACTGGCTCGGGATCGCCAAGGGCCACCACGAGCTCACGCACGAGAACACGACCGAATCGAATCAGGCTCTTTCGCAGATCGGTGCTTGGTACGCGACCCAGCTTCGCTACCTGGTCGAGAAGCTGCGCGCGACGCCCGACGTCGACGGGCGAACGGTCCTCGACAACACCGTCATCATCTGGGCCGCCGAGTGCGGCGATCCCTGGTTTCACGACAGGCACGACGTGCCGATCGCGATCCTGGGAAGCGGGCAGGGGTACTTCAAGACCGGGAGCTACATCAAGCTGCCGGAGCGCACCCCTCACAACCGCCTCCTCTTGAACGTCTTCGAGTGCATGGGCGACCCGCGAAGCTCCTTCGGCGCCGAGAGCTACTGCGCCGGCGGGCCGATCGCATCCCTGCGTGCGTGACCTTCACACCCCGACCCGAGGTAAGAACATGAACGCTTCCAGAACGAGCTTGGGACTCTTGTTGCTTCTTTCTGCTGCCGCGTGCGGTGACGACGCGAGCGGCACCTCCGGCACCGGAGGGAGCGGCGGCGCCGCCACGACGACGACGAAGAGCGCGACGATCCAGACAGTGGCCACCGGAACGACGAAGACGTCCTCTGTCGGCACCGGCGGCGAAGGCGGTGGGCAAGGAGGTGCGGGCGGCGAAGGCGGGGCCTCGCAGTGCGAGACCGTGTGCGACAAGCTCGAGAACGAGTGCCTCCTCGGTGACGTTTGTGGCCCGCAGATGGGGCAGCTCTTCGATTGCACCGAGCCCGAGCAGGACGAATGCACCCTCGCGTGCCTGGAGACGCACACCTGCGGCGAGATCCAGACCTTCGCCGCGACCCAGACGGGGGCCTCGATGCGCGCGTGCACCGGGCAATGCAACAACGCCCTCTTCTGCAAGAGCTGCGTTGCGGACACCAACTTCCCGAACAACTGTACGGCCGAGCTGGGCGTCTGCGCGAACGACCCCGGGTGCGGGGGCTGGCTCGGCTGCGTGAACGCCTGCGACACGCCGGCCTGCTTCGACGCCTGCGACGCGCAGTACATGGGCGCCTCGCTGACGGCGCTCTACGGCTGCATGTGCGACGCGTCGAAGTGCGCTGAATGGTGCGGGGACACGATCACCTGCCCCGGGCCCTGATGGGCGAGACGGCGCAAGCGGTTGGAAGAGGCGCCGGAGCGTCTATGATGCAACGTCGGGCATGCAGGCTCCTCTCATCGTCGGTCGATACCGCATCTACGAACCGATCGCAGCCGGTGGGATGGCCACCGTGCACTTCGCGCGGCTCGTGGGTGAGGTCGGCTTCGCGAGGACCGTCGCGGTCAAGCGCCTGCATCCCAAGCGATGGGGCAACTCCGAGATGGTGGCGAGCCTCGTCGACGAGGCCCGCCTCGCGTCGCGCATCCAGCATCCGCACGTCGTTCCGACCCTCGACGTCTTCGTCGCCAACGCCGAGCTCTTCGTCGTCATGGAATACGTGACCGGCGAGAGCTTCGCCCGGCTCCTTCGCGGGTACATCGAGCGCGCCGAGCCCGTGCCGACGCCGCTCGCGCTCGGTGTCGTCGTCGGCGTGCTCCAAGGTCTGCATGCAGCGCATGAAGCGAAGAGCGAGCTCGGCAAGCCGCTCAACATCGTGCACCGCGACGTGTCGCCGCAGAACGTCATCGTCGGCATCGACGGCCTGCCGCGGGTGCTCGACTTCGGCATCGCCAAGGCGGCCGACCGGCTCACGAGCACCACGGCGGGTCAGATCAAAGGAAAGATCCGCTACATGGCGCCCGAGCAGAGCCGCGGCGAGAAGGTTTCGCGCGCGACCGACGTCTACGCCGCCGGGATCGTCCTGTGGGAGGCGCTCGCCGGCAAACGCCTCTACCAAAGCGAGGCCGACGTTGCTCGAGCCGTCGTCTACCGCGAAGAGCCTCCCGAGCTCTCGTCGGTCAATCCCGCGATCGATCCGCGCCTCTCCGACGCGGTAAAGCGCGCGCTGGCCTACGATGCCGTCGACCGCTTCCAGGACGCGCAGAGCTTCGCGAACGCTCTCGAGGACGCGGCCGAGATAGCGCCGGCGCGGCGCCTGGCCGAGTGGGTTCGAACCGTCGCGGCCGAAGCGCTCGCCGAGCGAGAGACGAAGCTCGCGGCGATCGAGCGCGACTCCGCGCTCCGTCCTATCCCCCGCGGCGGGACCGACGATGAGACGGAGACCGACGTGACCGGCGGCGCGCCGCCTGCGTCGGCGACCACGGTCCCCGCGGCCGTCGCGCTCGCGGGCGCGCGTGCACCCGACACGACGGCAGTCGACTCGCCCGTCGAAGGAACCGGGATCGCGCTCTCGACCAAGGTCGAAGCAGCGATGTCGGTGAGCGGCTCGAGCCGCGCGTCCTCGACGTCGCAGTCGCGGCGCCGGATGCGCTCGGTCTGGATCTTCGGCGGAGCCGTCGTCGCCGGCTCCGCGCTCGGAGTCTCGGTCTTCTACGGATCGAGCAAGCCTTCGACGGCGCCGGCCGCCGCACGGTCCGCGGCCGCGCAGACGACGACAGCGGCTGCCTCACCGACGGTGACGCCGACCGAGCCGAGCGCCGCGGTGATCGCGACGCAGGCCTCGTCCAATCCGGCAGCGAGCGCCGCCGCTGCCTCGCCCGATACTTCGGCCTCGACGTCATCCGCCGCGACCACGGTCCCGAGGACCGGCGTTCGTCCGGCGGCGCCACCTTCGGCGCCCGCACCGCCGCCGACGACGAAGCCTGCCGACATCTGCAATCCGCCGTTCACGGTGGGCGCCGACGGCGTTCAGCGGTTCAAGAAGGAGTGCCTGTGAGGCCGAGCATCGCCGCGATCGCCGCCGTGCTCGCGTCGCTGGCTCCCTCGAACGCCGTGGCCCAGGACGGTGACACCGACAAGCAGGTCTGCATCGATGCCCATGCCCAGGCGCAGGAGCTCCGAAACGCAAAGCGCCTCGTCGGCGCGAAGGAAAAGCTCTTGGTCTGCGCGCGCGAGGCGTGCCCAGCGCTCGTGCGCCAAGCGTGCTCCGATCTGCTGACGCGTGTGATGCAAGAGATGCCGACCGTTGCGATCGCGGTGACCCACCCCGACGGTGAGGCGATCGTCGACGCGACCGTGACCGTCGACGGTGAGCCCTGGCCGCAGCTCGGCAGCGCGCGCGACATCGATCCGGGCGTGCACGAGGTGCGCGTCTCGCACCCGACCCTGGGCGATGCAAAACGGACAATCACGGTCGTCGAAGGCGCGAAGAGCCAGATCGTGAGTCTGGCGCTCGGCACGCCCAAGCCCGTCACGCCTCCGCAAGGGGCGGACGGCGAACGGTCCTATGTGCCGCCTGCGGGCGCGTTCGTCTTCTTCGGCATGTCGTTCGCCGCGACCGGCGTCGGCGCGACGCTGGGTGGCCTGTCGCTTGCGCTGTCGAGCGAGCTCGATGATCGAATCGCGGCCGGCGGCTGCGCGCCCAACGTATGCAGCTCGGACACCGATGCGGTCGACGATCGCGACAGGCTCTCGTCCTATCGTCTCGGTGCGGACGTCTCCTTCGCCGTCGCCGGCGGCCTCCTCGCCGCGGGGGTGATCTGGTGGATCGTCGACTCGACCAGCGCTCCCTCGCAAACCGCGGCCGCCTATCGGTTCTCGCCCGAAGGCGTCGGTTTCACGTTCTGAGAACGCCTACCTGATCGCGTAGCGCGCGAGCTTGTAGACCAGCGTTCGTCGCGACACCCCGAGGAGCTCCGCCGCGTGCGTGCGGTTTCCCTTCGTCTTGGCCAAGGCTTCGAGGATTGCCTTCTTCTCGGCGTCCGCGACGCGCTCTTTGACGGGGGCGGGCTCCGGCGCACGCCTCGCTCCTGCGATCGTCTCCGGCAGCGCGTCGGTTCCGATCGCGCCGCCGCCCGCCATCACCAGCGCGTGCTCCATCGCGTTCTTCAGCTCGCGGACGTTGCCGGGCCAGGGGTACTTTCTGAGCATCGTCTGGACCTCAGGCAGGAGGAGCGGTGGCTCCTTGCCGCCTCGGGTCGCCGCCGCATCCAAGAAGGCACGCGCGAGCAGCGCGATCTCGTGGGGGCGCTCGCGGAGCGGCGGGATGCGAACGACGCTCGTCGCGATGCGATAGTAGAGGTCCTGCCGGAACGCCTGCTTCTGGATCGCTTCGGGTAGATCTCGGTGCGTCGCCGCGACCACCCGCACGTCGACCGGAATCTCGGTCACGCTGCCGATGCGCGTCACCGTTCGGGTCTCGAGCACGCGGAGGAGCCGCACCTGCGCTCCGAGCGTCATCTCGCCGATCTCGTCGAGAAAGATCG
Organism: Polyangiaceae bacterium; assembly: GCA_041940405.1. Classification (GTDB taxonomy): domain Bacteria; phylum Myxococcota_A; class Polyangia; order Polyangiales; family Polyangiaceae; genus Xiheicaenibacterium. Next base: position 1,750 of record JBGTSH010000046.1, on the reverse strand, counting down.
TCCCGCCATGGGCAGCCTCGAAGAGGCCCACCTTGGTTCGATCCGCGCCGGTGAACGCGCCGCGTTCGTGCCCGAAGAGCTCACTCTCGAGGAGCGTCTCGGGCAAAGCGCCGCAGTTGAGCTTGACCAGCGGGCCTTGCCGCCGCGGTCCCGACTTGTGGATCGCCTCGGCGATGAGCTCCTTGCCCACGCCGGTTTCGCCCAGCAGCAGCACGGGCAGGTCCGAGCCCGCCACCACCTCCAGCTCGTGCAGCAGGCGCAGCAGGGGCTCGCTCTGGCCGACGATCTCCATGTCGCCCTCGCCCGCGCGGGTGGGGCGCTCGTCGTCGGCACCACGGCTGTGGGGTGCGCTGCGCAGCGCCTGCACCTCGCGCTCCAGCCGTGAGATGCGCACGGCGGCCTCCACCAGCACCTTGCAGTCGGCCAGCGCAGCGCGTGCGACCTCGCCAAAGGTGCCGGTCTGCAGGGCGTCGAGCGTGAGCACGCCCCAGGGCTGACCGTCCACCTGCAGGCTCACGCCCATGCAGTCGTGCACGGGCAGGGGCTCGCCCACCAGGGTGTCGAGCAAGCCGTCGTAGGGGTCGGACAGGGTGCTGTCATGGTCAAAGCAGGTCACCTCCCGCCGCGCCAGGATGGCCGCGAGCCGCGGATGCTGGCCGACTGCAAAGCGGCGCCCCAGCGCCTCGCGAACCAGGCCGTCCACGGCGACGGGGCGCAGGTGGTCCTGTTCCAGCTGCAGCAGCGCCACAGCGCCGCAGTGAAAGCGGGCGCGCAGATGGTCTACCAGCCGCTGCAGGCGCACGGCCTGCGGCAGATCGGTGGACAGGTCGGCCAGCAGGGGTTGGTGATCCATGGTGATTTTTACCTCGTATGGGTGAATTTAACCCCAATCTGCTGGGGTAATAAATACCATGAACTTCGTAAGCGGTTGATTTTATTGGGTGCCGCCGCTGGCCCGGCGCTTGCGACAGGTGGGTGGATCGATTCACTCGTCACCTCACCATGATCATCACATCCTGTCCACCTGCGGCCTGCCTGGCCCTCCGGGCGGTCCATCACGCCGCCTGTCTCGCTGTGGCCAGCCCACGCTGGCCCCGCCCGTTCGCCGTTTCATTGAAGCAGGAGGCCCGCCATGGGTAACTACCGCAAGCTCTGGTTCACGCTGATCGGCGTGCTCATCGTCACCTTCAGCCTGCTGGGCTACTACGGCGCCGAGGTCTACCGCACCGCGCCGCCCATCCCCACGCGCATCGCCACGGCCGGGGGCGAAGTCCTCTACACCCATGACAGCATCCTGGACGGCCAGACCGCTTGGCAGTCGGTGGGCGGCATGCAGCTGGGCTCCATCTGGGGCCATGGTGCCTACCAGGCGCCCGACTGGACGGCCGACTGGCTGCACCGCGAGCTGCTCAACTGGCTCGACGTCGCGGCCGAGCGCCTTGCTCAGGTAGGCGGCGACCGGCGCCAGGCTGTCTTCCTCGCTGTAGATGCCCTCTTCCGGGCGGCCCAGGTGCGAGCAGACCAGCACGGCAGCGCCCTTCTCCAGCGCCAGCTTGATGGTCGGCAAGGAGGCGAGGATACGCGCGTCGCTCTTGACCACACCGCCCTTCACCGGGACGTTGAGGTCTTCGCGGATCAACACGCGCTTACCAGCGAGATCGAGGTCGGTCATCTTCAGAACGGTCATGGATCAGTCCTTCACAAAGGCTGGTGGTACGGAGGAAGTGGATACAGCGAGAAAATGTTCAGC
>JBGTSH010000045.1:0-45145 GCA_041940405.1 Polyangiaceae bacterium | reverse complement strand
CGCTGCGGGCGTGATCGCCCTCGCGACCCGCGGTCTGAGTCGCCACCGGCGCATCGCCCGACTCGCCGTCTGAGCGCCTTCCGAGGCCGCGACGACGGTCGACCGCGTTGCGCTGGCGACGCTCTCTGCGGACGCCGACAACCTCTTGTCCGCCTTTCTGTTGGATGGTCGCTCGGCGCTTGCCTTCGATTTGGCATTTCAGCGCAGGACGCCGGCGGTCGGTCAGCTCGCCGCTTTGGAGATGGCAAGAGCGCGGCTCTCGACGCACTCACCGGAGGAGCAGGCGGAGCTCCAGATCGCGATCGCGCAAGCCCAGCGCCGCACCGGGGACGCGCACGAGACGCTGAAGCAGGCGCGGATCGGCGTTGAGCTCGCCGCTGCCACCGGAGGACGAGACCTCCTCGCGCGGGCCCTGCTTCTCGAGGCGGCCGCGCTGTACGACGGGGGGAAGCTCGCCGACGCGAGCGTGCTCACCGAGCGCGCCTCGACCTTGGCGGAAGCCTGCGAGGCGTACGCGGTCGCGGCGCGCGCGAGCTCCCTCAGGGCGTTCAGCGCCATGGAGTCGGGCGATCTGCGCGCCGCCGACCAGCACGGCGAACGTGCGATGAAGCTGGCTCGCGAGCATGGCTTCGCCTTGGTGGAGTTCAACGTGGAGAACCTGTTCGGGGCGGTCGAAGCACGACGGGGCCGGCTGACCAACGCAGAAGATCATCTGCGCCGAGCGCTCGCGCTGATCGCTGGCCTCGGTCTCGGCCAACAGGAAGCACTCGCGTGGGGCAACCTGGGCAGGGTCCTCGTGCTCGCCGGCCGGCACGACGCGGCTCGCGAAGCGCTCTCCCGTTCGCTCGGGCTCAGCCAACGCATGGGGCTCCGTCGCGTGGAGGTCCTGCACCACGTCAACCTCGGCAAGCTGGAGGCGGACGCGGGAAACCTCGCCGCCGCGCGTGCATGCGCGCTCCAGGCCGATGCACTCCTCATGAGGATTGGGTCCCGCCTCACGTCGCCCGTCGCGACGCTCCTCGCCGCAGTGGCGCTGCTCGAGGGCCGGTTCGAAGATGCGGCCGAGACCGTCGAGCGCGCCCTGGCGCAGCCGGAACGCATCGAACGAGCTTCCGCGCGCGCTACCCTCCACGCTGCGCACGCCGCGGCGCTCGCATCGAACGGGCGCCTCGTCGAGGCGGAAGGCGCTTTGGCGAAGACGCGTGAGCTGGCGGCGAGCGACGCGACGCCCGAGCTCGGCATCGTCGCCGCGCACACCGCGACCGTGGCCTTGGCTCGCGCTGCCATCGCTCTTGCCGGTGGCGATACGCGCGCGGCCGGCCTGGCGTATCGAGAGGGGCTCGCCGCGCTCGAGCTCTCCGAGCCATGGGCCGCGACGTCCGTCGACGTTCGCTTGGCGCGTCGATGCGCGCTCGTGAAGCTCGATGCGCTCCCAGGACCCTTGAAAGCTGCCACGAGAGATATGCCGACGAGCGCGCGTGTCAGCTTCGAGCTGGTGTCGCGCGCCGGAAGGACGATCGCCGATGCGCTGCCCGCCGACGCCGACCTCGCGTTCGACGCCCTCGAGCGTCATGCGGTCATCGACGGCACGACCCGAATCGATCTTCGCAAGAAGCCGCTGGCGGCGCGGCTGCTCGAGGTGATGCTCAGCAACCCGAACAAGCGCCACGAAAAGAGCGATCTATACCGTGACGTCTGGCAGGCCGAGTTTCGCTCCGCCTCGCAGACGGCAGCGCTGTACAAGGCCGTCGATCGGCTGGTGCAGCTCCTGGATCCCGATCCTCGCCGCTTCCTGCGCTGGGATGAAGGCGGGGCATTGGTGCTCGTGGCCAAACAGCCGGCGCTCTTGCGCGATCCGGATGGCGTCGGCGCTCGGGTAGGCGGTTGAGCCCACGGCGCCTACACGCTGTTGGTTCGTGACGTTCGGGTGAGGCTCCGCGCCAACACCCGCGGAATGCTTTTCTTCGCTCGTTATGGGTGATCGCTTCTGGCACCGCCGTTGCCTAGGGCGCTCTGCCCCATGAAGACGCTTCGTTCTCGTTCGGTCGTAGGCGGTGTGATTCTCACGCTCACGGGTTGCTTGAGCACGAACCCAGTAGAGACCGACGAAGCGGATCCGCCGTCCGGGTCATCGACGATTGCGACCAGCGGTGGGGGCGTGACGACGAGCAGCGCCGCGGGCGGTCAAGGCGCTGGAAGCCCGTCGACCTCGGGATCGGGTGGAGGCGGCGCGACGGTCGGCGCCACCTCCAGCAGCGGCACTGGAGCGGGCGGCGGCGACGCTCCATCGGACGCGTACTTCCCCGCGGGGAGCTGGTTCTACCAGGACATCTCCAACGCGCCGCTCGCCGCTGATTCGTCGACCGTGACCCAGTGGCTCCAGAACAATGGCGGTTGGGGCACGGGTCAGATGCGCATCGATTTCTCGATCGAGGTGCTGAAGGCGGACGCGAGCACGCCCTACGAGACGTTCGAGACGACCGGCGACTTCTTCAGTCCGGATTGCGATCACGTCCCGGTCCCCGTGCCCGCAGGCGGCGCGCTCGAGGGCGAGGATGGCTACGAATGCGAGAACGACGGCGATTGCCATCTCATCGTGCGGGACGACGCCAACGGGCGCCTCTACGAGATGTGGCGCGCGAACATCACCGGCGGGGCGTTCTATGGCGGCTGCCTCGCCGCTTGGGACATGTCACGCCTCTACGGGCCCGAAGGTCGCGGTGAGCAGTGCTCCAGCTCCGACGGTGCCGGCTTCCCCGTTGCTCCGCTGCTCTTCACGGCGGATGAGGTCGCCGCGGGAGAGATCAAGCATGCGATTCGGTTCATCCTCCCCAATGCGAGAATGCGCGACGGCGTCTACATTCGTCCGGCGACCCACGCGGGTGCTCCGAGTGGACCGGCGCAGGCGCCCGTCTATGGCTCACGCTGGCGCTTGAGAGCGGACTATCCGGTCGACTCTCTCCCCTCCGACGGCGCGAAGGTCGTCGCCAACGCCATGAAGAAGTACGGCATGGCGCTCGCCGACGGCGGCAACATCGCCCTCACCGCGCAGAGCGATCGATCCACGGCCGCGAAGTGGGAGGACCACCTCGGCACATACGATCTGTCCGACCTGCAGCCGACCGACTTCGAGGTGATCGACACAGGCAATCCGATCTCGCTCACCTACGACTGCGTGCGGACTCCGTATTGAGGCGGGGCCTCAACGGCGCGGCACGATCGCATGCCGCTCCAGCCACTCGGCAATGGCGCGCCCGATGGCGTCGGGCGCATCCTCGGGAGCGTGATGCCCTGCGGGTCCGAGGGCGGCCACTTCCAGGGCAGCTACGTTCGCCCGGGCCCACGCCACCATCGCCGGCGACCCGGTGGGCGACGGGTGAAGGCCGGCAGGGGATTCGAAGGTGAGGAGGAGCTTCGGCACGGTGGGCGACGACGCGAGCCATTGGTCGTAGCTCTCGACGATCGACGTGACGTCGGCGGGCTCGCCCTCGATAGGGATCTCGCGCGGCCATTGGAGAAGCGGGCGGCGCGACGCCGGTGTCGGATAGGGCGCGTAGTACGCCGCGCGTTCGGCCTCATCGAGGCGCCGCTTCGTCCCGTTCTCGAGCGATCGGGCCAGGAACTGGTTCTCGTCCAGGACCATCTTCTCGCCGACGACCGGCGTCCGCAGCGCTTGGAACAGCTCCACGCCTTTGGCCGGCCATTCGTTCCACCGCATCGGCCGGAGAAACGTCTCGAAGACGACGAGGCCCCGCACTCGGTCCGGGTGTCGTGCAGCCCAATCCATGGCAAGGGAGCCGCCCCAGTCGTAGCCCACGAAGACCACGGGTCCGGACACCACGGTGTCGAGCCAGGCCTCCAGGTATCGCGCATGATCCGCGAACCTGTAGTCGATGTCGGGCTTGCCCGAGTCGCCCATCCCGATCAGATCCGGCGCCAAGCACTTCGCGCGTGAGGAAACGTGCGGAATCACGTCGCGCCAGACGCGTGAGCTCGTCGGGTTGCCGTGGAGGAAAACGATCGTGGTACCCGTCCCGCTCTCGCGGTAGGCCATCCGTGAATCGAGGACGTCGACCTGGTGCATGGTGATCTCCCGGGCGTCGTGGGCGCCGGCTGGCTCGCTCGCTGGTTCGCGGACGCTGCACGCGACGAGGTGAGCGGCGGCGACGGTCCTTGCAATTGCCTGCTTCATGGTCCCCAGCGTGGGTGCGCGAGCATCTCTCGACCAGTGATGTTTCGTGATGAGTATCATCACGGATGGTGAGTATTACTTCGCTCGATCTCAACTTGCTGCTCGTCCTCGATGCCGTTCTCTCCGAGCGCAGCGTCGCGCGCGCCGCCCGCAGACTTCATGTGACGCCATCGGCCGTGAGCAACGCGCTTGCGCGTCTACGAGCCGCCCTCGGCGATCCCCTCGTTGCCCGCAGCGGTCGGGGGATCGTTCCGACGCCGCGAGCAGCGGAGCTCGCGCCCGCAATCGCCCGAGCTCTGCGCGATCTGGACGAAGCGGTGCACCGCCGGCCGTTCGACCCCATCACCTGCGACCGCACCTTCACCCTGGCGATTGCCGACGTCGGCCAGATGGTTCGCTTGCCCGGTCTCGCCGCGCTCACGGCGAAAGAGATGCCTCGTGCGCGCCTGCGCGTCGTCGGGATCGATTCTCTCGTTTCGCTCGGAGGGCTCGCCGGCACCGAGGTCGACGTGGCGCTCGGCGTGGCGGAGCGTGCCCCGGGCATTCGGGCAGAGCGCCTCTTCGACGAGCGGGTCGTTCTGGTTTCGCGCCGCAATCACCCCGAGACGGGGAAGCGCCTGTCTCGCGCCGCGCTCGAGTCGCTTCGACACGTCGCGGTCGAGATGGCACCAGGTCGCAACTTCCGTGATCCCGCTGCGCAGGCATTTGCTCGGGCCGGCATTCGCCGCGACGTCGCGGTCGTCGTTCCGACGTTCACGACCGCAGCGGCGATCGTTGCGGACACCCATCTGATCGCGAGCTTGCCCGAGTCTCTCGTCGACGTGCTCGGTCATCGCTTCGGCCTTCGTGTCGTCTCGGCCCCGATCAAGCCGCACAGCGTGCCGATGAGCCTGCGCTGGCACGAACGCACGCACGCGGATCCGGCCATGGCGCTGTTCCGGGCGCTGGTCCGGAGGGCGGCTTCGTGATGGAGAAGCGCTGGGGCGCGTACCACGCGAGTTGCGAGAACCGCCCCCCAACCTCTCCGAGACTACGTAGGTCGGCCGTCCTTTCCAAGACTTGTTGTTCTGCGTCGCGGTCCTAGGTTCTCGCGCCTTTCACGAGAGGAGGACGCATGCGCGAAGAACTTCCGGCAGCGCTGGTGCGAGGGCTCTCCGGCGCCGACCGCTCCAAGGTCGTAGCGTGGTGGCGCGCGGTAGGGCCCGCCGAACGGGCGGCGGTCAGGCTGGTGGTGAAACGATCATTTCGCGGCCTCGTAGGTCGGTTCGAGGACGACCCGTTCGTCGATGACGTGCCGGACGAACCCGACGACCTGTACGAGTACCTCGTCAATCACGAGCTCGAATACCCGAAGCCGCCGACCCTCCACGTCTGCACGGCCGAGCCGGCAGCCCGCGAGGTGGTCCGACGGGGGCGCATCCCGAGCGACTTTCAATGCCCTCGAGGTCGGCGCTCTTGTCCGATGCGCCGCCTCATCGCCGTCGCTGCCGGCTCCGACATCGAGGTCTCGTTTCTCGAGCCCAGCGGAGGCGCGGATGGCTGAGTTTTCGATCCTGTTTGGACGACCGTACCGGGCGCCGGATGGCGAAGATCGCTTCGAGCTCGAGGCGCTCGCCGCCGAGGAGCTGGACATCGAGTCGTATGCAATACCGCTCGATCCTGTCGTCAACGGAGAGCCGGAGCGCGCAATCCGGCGGTTGCCGCGGCCGCGCGGTAGGCGGTGGCTCTATCGAGGATGGATGCTCAACGAAGAGGAGTACACATCGCTCTGCGAAGCCATGTCCGACCGCGGAGAAGAGCTCGTGGTCGATCCGGAGAGCTTCGTCGAAGCTGCGTACGCGCCGAGCTACCTGCCCCGCCTCGGATCACACACCGCGCCGGCACGCTGGACCGAGGACGAAGACATTCGTGAGGCTTGGGACGTGGCCCAGGAGCTCGGGCCACCTCCGTGGATCGTCAAGGACCACGTGAAGTCCGCCAAGGAGTCGTGGCACCGCGCCTGCTTCGTCCCGCTGGGCTCCGACTTCGATGACTTCGCAGCCATCTGCGAGCGCCTGGTCGAGCTTCGCGGTGACCGCTTCGAGCGCGGCTTCGTCATCAAGAAGTATCTCGAGCTCGCGACCCTACCTGGGTGGACGGCGGAACGACGCCGCGTCACCGACGAGCATCGGCTCGTGTTTTGGGAAGGGAGGCTCGTGGCCCATGCCCCCTACTACGACGTCGATACCGTGCTCGAGGCCGCCGAGCGCTTCGCGTTCATCGGCGAGCTGGTCGACTCGCCATTCTTCACGGCCGACGTCGCTCGCCTCGCTTCGGGCGGATACACGGTCGTCGAGATCAATGACGGCGGGAGCTCCGTCTTCCCCGAGCAGATGGACCCCCGAGAAATCTACCGAGCCATCCGAGGTGTGCCCGACTAAGCTCGCCCGCCGATGAGCGGCCGCGCCCTCCTCTTCGACCTGGATGGAACCCTCGCCGATCCACGCGAGGGGATCGTCCGGTGTTTTCACCACACGCTGGGCGTCCTCGGGATCGCCGCTCCGAGCGACGACGAGCTGGCGGGGTTCATCGGCCCGCCGCTCAGGCGGACCCTGACCGAGCTCTTGGGACAGGAACGGCATCACATGGTGGGCGACGCCCTGGCGATCTTTCGCGAACGCTTCGCCAAAAAGGGCACCCTCGAGAACACCGTTTATCCCGGCGTGCACGAGGGATTGAAGCGGCTGCGTGCCACGGGCTTTCGACTCTTCGTCGCGACCTCGAAGCCGCGCGTCTACGCAGAAAAGATCGCGGCGCACTTCGAGCTAAGGCAGCACTTCACGGCGGTGCATGGCGCCGAGCTGACAGGCGAGCGAGAGGCGAAGGCCGATCTCATCCGTCACATCCTGACGACCGAAGGCGTCGCGCCCGAGAGCGCGTTCATGGTCGGCGATCGCAAGTACGACGTCGAAGGCGCACGAGCGAACGGCCTCTCGTGTTTCGGCGTGCTGTGGGGCTACGGCTCGCGTGAAGAGCTGACCGATGCCGGAGCGCACGCCCTCGTCGAGAGCTTCGACCATTTGGTAGCCGCGCTCGTCGACTAGTTTCGTTTCGCGGACGGATGGCCGGGCCATCGAGCTCGAACGTCCTCGTGGGTCTCGTCGAAGGCGGATGGGCGGGCCATCGAGCTCGAAGGTCCTCTCACGTCGCGTTGAAGGCGGATGGCCGCGCCATCGAGTTCGAGCGTCCTCGAGGGTGTCGTCGAAGACGGATGGGCGGGCCATCGAGCTCGAACGTCCTCTCACGTCGCGTTGAAGGCGGATGGCCGCGCCATCACCCACGAGTGTCGGGCTCATCGACCGCGAGTGTCCGCGGCATCACCCAGCAACGAACGTCCGCGCACCCCAAACCCCATAACGCGTCAGAGCCAAATCGTCTCGCCCACGGCCGGGATGAGGAGGCGATCTCGCTCCAAGCCGCGCCGATGCCACTCGTCCACGACGAACGCCGGCGGCTCGCCCAGAGGCTCGTCCGTGAGCTTGAAGGTCCCCCAATGCATTGCGACGAATCGTGAAGCTTCGAGATCTGCGAAGGCCTGTACGGCATCGGCCGGGTTCATGTGCTGTCCTTTCATGAACCAGCGCGGCTCGTAGGCGCCGATGGGAAGCATTGCGGCGTCGATTGGCCCGCAGCGCTCGCTAATCTCGGCAAATCCTTCGAAGTAAGCCGTGTCTCCGGAATGGTAGACGCGACGCTCGCCGTCCTCGATGACGAAGCCGCCCCATAGCGACTCGTTGCGATCGAACGGCCCGCGTTGCGACCAGTGCTGCGCGGGCACCAGGGTGAAGCGGACACCCCGGATCTCGACCGAGCGCCACCACGTCAGCTCGGTGACGTCGGCGAAACCTCGCTTGGAGAAGAAGGCGCCCAGGCCCTGGGGAACGATAGCGTGAACGTCACGCGGCAGCGCCTCGAGCGACGGGGCGTCCATGTGGTCGCGATGGTTGTGCGTAACGAGCACCGCATCCAGCTTGGGCATCGTCCCGAGCGTCAGCCCGGGAGGGACCAGGCGCTTGATGGCGACGATCCGTTCCGAAAAGATCGGATCGATTGCCGCAGACACACCGCCGAGCTGAACGAGGAACGATGCATGTCCGATCCAGGTCAGCCCGGGCCGGGTCGCGCCAGTCAGCAGTGCGCCGTCGTTCTCGATGCGAGGCGCAGCGGAGAGCTTCTCGCTCTCGGTGCGGAGGTGATCGCGCCTCTCGGGCGGTCCCCCGAGCCCGAGCTTCCATTTCAGGACCTGGGCGAGGCCCTTCTGAACGGCGCTTCCATCGAGGTTGCGAAAGGGCATCGGGAGTGGCTCGGGTCGCGCGGACATCATGAAGCGTCAGGCGTCGTCGCGCACGAGTTTGCTGCCAAGAGGGCGGCCATGTCCACGACCCATCGCTCTCTACACGTACTCCGTACCCTGATCGCCCCTGATCAGATCCCCTGTCCGCCCGAGACCTCGATGCGCTGACCGTTGATCCAACGGCTCTCGGGCGCGAGGAGCATCGCCACGGCCCCGCCGACGTCGTCGGGCAGGCCTACGCGTCCCAGTGCCGTCATCGACGCGATCAGCTTGTTGACCTCGGGGTTGTCGCGGACCGTCCCGCCTCCGAAGTCGGTCTCGATCGCTCCGGGCGCGATCGTGTTGACCGCGATCCCGCGCGCTCCGAGCTCTTTGGCCATGTATCGAGTCAGGACCTCGACCGCTCCCTTCATCGACGCGTACGCCGAGTAGCCGGGGAGGGTGAAGCGCGCGAGACCGCTCGACACGTTGACGATCCGCCCGCCGTCGGCGATGAGCGGCAAGAGCTTCTGGGTCAGGAGGAACGGGCCCTTGAGGTGGATGCGGTAGAGCTCGTCGAGTTGCTCCTCGGTCGTCTCGGCGAACGCGGCGTGCGCACCGATCCCCGCGTTGTTGATCAGGTGGTCGAAGCGGTCGCGCTTCCAGACGCGGGCGAGCTCGGCGCGGACGCTCTCTGCGAACGAGCCGAACGAGCGAGCGTCGCCTACGTCGAGCTGTAGCGCCGCCGCCCTGCGCCCCTTCTTCTCGATCTCTTGGACGACGCGGGCCGCCTCTTCCTTGCCGGAGCGATAGGTCACGATGACGTCTGTGCCGTGATCGGCGAGGTGAAGGGCCATGCTCTTGCCGAGGCCTCGGCTTCCGCCGGTGACGAGCGCGATGGTGTGGTTCGAGGAGCTCATTTTCGGGTTCCTTTCGTCGTGCTGCTTTCCGTCCCAACCATACGCAACGTCGGGGCTGGCAAAAGGCGCGGCGCTCCGACACACTGTTCAAGAATCGAGAACAATCGATGGACCTCGACGCAATCCGCGTGTTCGTCAAAGTCGCCGAGCTCTCGAGCTTCACGAGGGCGGGCGACCAGCTGAGGATGCCCAAATCACGCGTCTCGATGCGCGTATCGGAGCTCGAGGCCCAGCTCGGGAGCCGTCTCTTTCAGCGCTCGACGCGGGTCGTCCGACTCACGCCGGACGGCGAGCTGCTGCTCCCCCGAGCACGCCGCCTCCTCGACGAGGCGCAGGACCTCGAGACGATGTTCCAGGCGCCGAGCAACCTTCGCGGAACGGTGAGGGTCGACCTCCCGATCAACTTGGCGCGCGACTTCGTGATTCCGAAGCTCCCCGATCTCTTGGCGCTGCACCCTCAGCTCGAGGTGGTGCTCAGCACGACGGATCGCCGAGTCGACGTCATACGAGAAGGCTTCGATTGCGTTCTCAGCGTGGGGAGCCTCAAAGACTCCGGCCTCGTCACGCGCAGGCTCGGCGTCCTGTCGCTCACCAACTGCGTGAGCGCCGGCTACGCGGCGAAGCGAGGAACGCCACGAACCCTCGAGGACCTCGACCAGCACCTGGTCGTCCATTACTCGATTCGATTGGGTCGCGAGGAGCCGACGTTCGAATGGGTCGATGACGGCGCGGTGCGCGAAAGGCCGATGAAGAGCCTGGTCACCGTGAACAACGCCGATGCATACCGCGCAGCGTGCCTGGCCGGGCTCGGGATCATCCAAGCCCCGCGCCTAGGGCTCGAGCCCAGCATCGCATCGGGCCTCTTGGTCGAAGTCCTCCCGCAGCACGTCGCGGCGCCGATGCCGGTGTCGCTGGTCCACCCCCACGGCTCGAGCGTTCCCAAGCGGGTGCGCGCCGTGATGGGCTGGATCGCCCAGCAAGTCACGCCTCGTTTGGGGTGAACCGCTCGTTCAGTGCACGACGTCGACGACGATGACGCTAGCGTCATCATGGGCGCGCCTGTGCTTCAACATCAGAAAGTCGCAGGCCTCAGGGCCCGATCGGCCGGTCGCATCGCTTGCGCGCAGCGAGGAGGAGAGACCATCCGAAAAAAGGACGAGCCGCTCGCCGGCGCGCAGCGCGGCCTCGAAGATGCGGAGGTTGCGAAGGCGCAGGCCGACGATGCCCGGCGTGAGCACCGCCGGGACCTTGTCGAGCAGCGAGCGAAGCTCGACGTTGCCTACCGAGCAGCCCACGAGGTGCGCGCCCTCGATCACGCAGACGAGAGCCGCTGCTCCGCGCGTGCCGTGCATCTTCTGGTGCAGCCCATCCATCAGCGCGCGAACCGAGCCCAAGTCGCTCTGCGCCTGGAGGAAGTCGACGGCGACCGCCGCGGTCTCCGCGGCCGCGGGCCCGTGGCCCAGGGCGTCGATGAGCGCGATCAGCGTCGCGCCTCCTACCGGTCGTATCAGGACAGCGTCGCCGTTCTTGGTCTCGCCAGCTCTCGCGATCGAGCGGTGGTGAGCTTCGAGCTTCACCAGCTCACTTCCACTCGTACGTCGGTGCCCGTCGGGCCGGTCTTGATCTGGAAGTTCTGTGCGAGCCGTTTTACGCCGAGGATCCCCTTACCGAGGCCGGTTCGGCTCTGGTAGGCGCCGCTCAGGACCTGGTCGAGGTTCTTGATACCCGTGCCGTAGTCCCGCGCGCGGATCTGCATCCGGCGGGGGTGGGCGCTCACCTCGAGCTCGATCGACCCTCCGGTCGTGTAGCTGACGATGTTGCGCGTCAGCTCGCTGACGATCGTCACGCACTTCTGGGTCGTCACCGGCGAGATGCCGAAATCGTTACAGACTCGTTTCATCAAGAGGCGGGCGCGGCTGACGTCCGCCTCCTCGGCGATGTCCATCGAGAGGGCGCGCTGCTCGGAGCGGCCGCCCAGCGCCTCGAGCTCCGACCGTAGCTTTCCCTGGTCGGGCGGGTCGACGAAGAGCCGGATCGACGACTCGAGCTTCGCGATGACGTTGGTGAGGTGGTGGAGCTCGAAGCCGTCCCGGTTCAGCCCACACTCCGACAGGGCTCTGTCGAGCGACGTCTCGGCCAGCGTCCCCGGCAAATAGCGGAGCAGGATCGCGTGGACGTGATGGTGATGAACGTTCACGCTCGCGCTCCATGTCTCCGGGTTGTCCGGGTCGCCGCGAGCGATGCCATGCCAGGCTGAGGACTACAGCCCCTTCTCCTCGATGTCCACCCGCTCCCGTGCCTGCCGTCGGGCCGGATGGCGAAACCGTCAGGTTGCTCCCGGGTTCGCGTGTTTGACGCGGCGCGAGAGGAGCCGCCGAGTGCGATCGAGCAGCGCACGGAGGCGAGGGGTGTCCCGGTATGGCGGAGTGCGACCCGCCACTCACCGCACAAGATTCTCCTTGCGACGTCCCGTGCACGCCAAGTACCAACGAGGGTCATGGACCAAGCCGCGTACGCAAACTTCGAGGTGTGGGGGATCGCTCTTCTCGGACACCTTCATGCGTTCAAGCAGTACCCCAGCGTCCTCGAGAAGTTCTTCAAGCGAACCGGAATCTCTGCCAATGCGGACCCCGATGCGCTCAAGGCCCAGTGGGTTCCGATGGCGGCGTGGTGGCAGCTCACCCACGAGATCGTCGAAGAAGTCGGGGCCAACACGGCTTACCAGGTCGGGCGGAAGATCGCCGACGGCGCGCCCTTGCCGCCCGAGGTCGACAGCGTCGCCGGCGCGCTGATGGGCGTCGACATCTCCTACCACATGCATCACCGAAAAGACGGCGTGGTGATGTTCGATCCCTCGACGGGCACGATGCTCGACGGCATCGGCCACTATCACTGCCAACTCCAAGAGGGGAAGTCGTCGGCCACGATGACCTGCGACAACCCCTACTCCTGCGATCTCGACCGCGGCATCCTCGCGGGATTCGCCGCGCGGTTCGAGGCTGCGGTCTCCGTCTCGCACATGGACAGCGGCTGCAGAAAGAAGGGGGATAAGGCCTGCGTCTACCTCATCCAGTGGTAAGGACGCGAGCATGGATCTCCACGGCCACCGCATCCCGATCATCAAGCTTTGGAGCCTCCTCTTGGTACCGCTCCAGGGCGAGATCAGCGATGTCGTCGCCGACGAATTGCGGCGAGAGCTGCTCGACCGGATTCAGCGCGAGGGTTGCTCGGGGCTGATCATCGACATCACCGGCCTTTGGGTGGTCGACAGCCATCTCTGCGCGCTTCTGTCCAAGATTTCGAATGCGGCTTCCATCATGGGCTCGAAGACGTTCGTCGCCGGCATGAAGCCGGAGATCGCGCTCACCCTCGAGACCATGGATATTCCGCTGAAGGGGGTGCACACGACGCTCGACCTCGAGCGAGCGCTGGAGCTGCTCGGCGTAAGGGGACCAGGGGTCCGCGCCGAGACGGTGAAGGTCGTCGAGGTGAGCGCTGAGGCCACCGCCGCGGCCGCCGGGGCCGACGGCTCGCGTACCGCCCCGACCACGGAAGGGAAACCTGCGTGACGACGAAAAACCAGCTGGACGCGTTCCTGAAGTCAGCCCTGCCCACGTTGCGTGCGATCGAGGGCGGCGATCTCTCTCTGCACGTGACCTCCGACGATCCGGCGGACAAGCCGCTCGGGGCGCTCGCGGCCAGCGCGAACGCCTTGGTAGAAGGGCTGGTTCAAGCGCGGCAGCGCACGCGGCGCTACCAGCGTGAGCTCGAGGAGCAGATCGCGACGATCGAGAAGCAGCGCGCCGCGATCCGCGAGCTCTCGACCCCGATCATCGAGGTTTGGACCGGCGTCCTCTGCGTGCCGATCGTGGGCGTCCTCGACGCCGAGCGCGCCGCCGACATGACCGCCTCGCTCTTGCGGGTGATCGCGCAGCGCAAGACGCCGCTCACGATCATCGACGTCACCGGCATCGAGAACATGGAGACCTACGCGACGGATCATTTCCTTCGCATGGCCCGCGCCGTCCGGCTCCTCGGCGCCGAGTGCGTGCTGTCGGGCGTGAACGCGAACCTCGCCTGGACGATCACCGAGATCGGCGTCGACCTCGCCGACATCCGCACCCACCGCACGCTGCGGGAGGCGCTCCAAGAGTATGTTCGGCAGCAAGAAGCGGCAGCCGCAGGGACGGCCGTCGGAGTGCTGAAGCGATGAGCGCGCCCCTCGTACGCGGTCGCTGGATGACCCAGACCAGCGAGCTCATCCAGTCGCTCGGCCCGAACGACGTCGCTCGCCGAGATGCTCTCACGCGCCTCGAGGAGCTCACGCAGCACGCATCGACGTTCGATCACAACGGGTGGTACCCGCGGCGAATCCACGCCGACATGCTCGGCGCGCTCGCGGCCGCAAGCGGCGGAGAAGCCGCGGCTCGCCTCCTGCTCGAGCGAGCGGGGCAGGCGGTCGCGACGCGGGCGGACGATCAGTTCCTTCGCATGGCCCTGAAGGTCATGTCGCCCGCGCTCTTCGTGCGTTCGCTGCCTCGGCTCTGGGGCGTCGAGCACCAGATGAAGGACGCGTTCGTCGTCGATTCCTGCGAGCCCGAGAAGGGCCGGGCCGTGGTGCATTTGGCGCGCGTCGAGGGCTACGAGCACGTCGGTCCCGTCGTCGCGGGCTGGCTCCGCGCCCTCCTCTCGGATCTGGGCGGCGCGAAGGTCACCGTCGCCGACAACGGGTGGACGCTGGCGAACCCCGCGCCGCGAGAGGTCTCGTTCGAGCTCACCTGGTCGGCTGCAGCGGTCCCTGTCGAGTCGCAGGAAGAGGCCGAGATCCGCGAGCACATCACCGATGGCTTGCTCACGCTCTCCGAAGCCCAGCGTGACGGCTACAGCTCCGCGCCGGTGCTGCTCTTGCGGGGCCCGACGCCTCTCAAGGTGATCTTCGCGTGGGTCAACGAGATGCTGATCCTGCTCGCCGCGGAGTACGAGCAGGGCGTCGCGTTCCGGCGCCAGCTGGGCGAGAAGCTCGTCACCGTCGAGCAGCAACGCGCGGCGATCCGCGATCTCTCCACGCCGATCATCGAGGTTTGGAACGGAGTCTTGTGTCTCCCGGTCGTCGGCGTCATCGACACGGTGAGAAGCGTCGACATGACCACGACGCTCCTGCGCGCCATCGTCGAGAAGGACGCGCGCTACGCGATCGTGGACATCACCGGCATCGAAGTGATGGATACGCGCACTGCGGATCACTTCGTTCAGATGGCCAAGGCCGTGCGGCTCATCGGCTCTCGATACGCGCTCGCGGGCGTAAGCCCGGAGATCGCGCAGACCGTGGTTCGAATGGGCGTCGATCTGGACGAGCTGACGACGTACCGCAACCTTCGTGAAGCGCTGCAGGCGTGGATTCAAAAGACCTGAAGACGTCGGACGCGTGCGACGTGCGCGAGGCGCTCGACGTCTTCGAAGCACGGCGCCGCGTCCGTGAGCTCTGCAGCCGCGTCGGCTTCTCGCATCACGTAGCGCTCGAGCTCGAGCTCGTCGCGAGCGAGCTCTGCACCAACATTCTGAAGTACGGCATCCGCGGCTCGCTTCGCTTTCGGCACGCGCGCGAGGCCGACGGCGCCGCGTTCTTCGAGATCGTCGCGCACGACGAGGGACCCCAGTTTCACGATCTGTCGAGCGCGCTTCGCGACGGCCACGACGATCGAGGACCTATCGACCCCGGCGCTGTGATCCGTCGCGGCGGCCTCGGCACGGGCCTCGGCACCATCGTGCGGCTCACGCACTCGCTCTCGGTCGAGCCCGAGAGCGTCGGAAAGCGCATCATCGTTCGCCGCTACGCGACCGAGCCGCCGCGTGCGCGCAGCGACGAGCCCGCGTCCGACGACTGAGTCGGGGATCGCCCGACGCTTCTCGCGCGGGGTTGGGGCCCCCCGCGAAAGGGTCGGAAGGTTCGTCGCGCGGGTTGGGGCCCCGCGCGAAAGGGTCGGAATATTAAGAAAGCTGGCAAGCTGCCAGCTTCGACGCGTTTCGTTCTGAAAAGACGCGCATGTAGGACGCTTCTGTCATCACGAAGGATCAAAATTCGTTCGTAAGTCGCGCGAAAGTGTCGCTTCTTGCCCCGTGGCCGCTTGACAAAGTCGTGCGCGCCGTCGATAGCTAATAATCGTCGCCCTTCTTAGCCTCGCGTCGGTTTTCCAGACGATAGGCAACACAGCTGTCATGAGGTGGGCGAGCCGTGGAAACGAACTCCGCGGTAGGTCCGCAACCTTCAGGGGAAGGTCGGCGGCACACATGTGGTCGGATGAGCTCCCTCGATGTTCGGCCGTCGGAGCGTGGAGGAGGTTGCCGGAATGAGGTTTCGAACCAGTGTCGCTCCGTGGTTGTTGCTCGCGGGAGTCGGCGCCATGGCGGCGTCATGCGAGGCGGACAGTGAGGGTGGTCTCGAAGAGGAAACCGTCGCTGAGGCGCAGGACGAGATCTTAGACGAAGACACCGACGGCCCGACCCCGTCGCCGTACAGCCAGCCCTTCACTGCGTTCGAGAGCGGCCATGTGCGCCCGCTCGCGATGACGCCCGACAAGAAGTACCTGCTCGCGACGAACACGCCTGACGCGAAGCTCGAGATCTTCAAGATCAAGAACAGCGGGCTGCAGCACGTCGCGTCGGTGCCCGTCGGTCTCGAGCCCGTCTCGGTTGCCACCAGGGGCAACGGCGAGGCCTGGGTCGTGAACCACCTATCGGACAGCGTCAGCATCGTCGAGCTCGACGGCCACAAGTCGCGCGTCGTGCGGACCTTGCTCGTTGGGGACGAGCCGCGCGACATCGTGTTCGCGGGCAACAACAACAAGCGCGCCTTCATCACGACGGCGCACCGCGGACAGAACTCGCCGATCGATCCTCAGCTCTCGACGCCAGGCGTCGGCCGCAACGACGTGTGGGTGTTCGACGCAGACGACTGCCACGCGCCCACCTTCGGCGGCGAGCCGGAGACGATTCTGACGTTCTTCTCCGACACGCCTCGCGCGCTCGCCGTCACGCCCGACAAGCAGACGGTCTACGTCGCAGCCTTCAATAGCGGCAACGCGACCGCGTCCACCTTCGTCGGCAACTTCGCGGGCATCGGCAATCCCCTGCCGCCGTTTGCCCCTTCCAGCCAGCTTCCGGTCAACGCGGGCGTCAACGCTCACGGTGAAGAGCAGCCGCTCACCTCCGTCATCGTGAAGTACGACGGCGAGCACTGGTATGACGAAGCCGGCGGCATTCGCGACGCCGAGATGATGTTCACGATGCCCGATCGGGACGTGTTCACCATCAACGCGAACGCGAACCCGCCGGTCGCCGTCTCGTCGGGCATCTACGCCCACGTCGGGACGATCCTGTTCAACATGGTCGTCAACCCGGCGAGCGGGAAGCTCTACGTCACCAACCTCGAGTCGAACAACCAGCAGCGGTTCGAAGGTGAGAACAACTTCGCCGGCGATCAGACGCACCCCGCGCCTTCGGTCCGTGGCCGCATCGCAGAGAGCCGCGTCACCGTGATCAATCCGGGCGACGGGAGCGTCACGCCGCGGCACCTCAACAAGCACATCGACTACGACAGCTGCTGCGCTCCGATTCCGAACGCCGAGAACGCGACCAGCGTCGCCTTCCCGATCGGGATGGAGATCACGCAGAACGGCCAGACGCTCTACGTGGCGGCCGTCGGGTCCAGCGAGGTGGCGGTCTACAACACGTCACAGCTCGAAAATGACACCTTTGTTCCGAACGTGGCGAACCAGATCCCCGTGAGCGGCGGCGGCCCGACCGGCCTCGCCCTCGACGAGGGCGCCAAGCGCCTGTATGTCCTCACGCGCTTCGACAACTCGATCAAGATCATCAACACGCAGACCAAGGCCGAAATCGGCAGCGCGTCGATGTACAACCCCGAGCCGGCGCACATCGTGCAGGGCAGGCGCTTCCTCTACGATGCGTCGCTCAGCTCGAGCCACGGCGACTCGGCCTGCTTCAGCTGCCACATCTTCGGCGACATGGATCACATCGGCTGGGACCTCGGCGTTCCCGACGACGCGAACGTGCCGGACCCGAACGCGTATCAGACCAACAGCTTCCGGAAGTTCTTCGCCTCGATGAAGGGCGTCATGACGACGCAGAGCCTTCGCGGCATGGACAACATGGGGCCGATGCACTGGCGCGGCGACCGGACCGGCGGCTATGACGAGCCGTCGGTACAGCCCAACTCCGGTGGCTTCAACGAGCACGCCGCGTTCATGAAGTTCAACGTCGCGTTCCCGGGCCTCCTCGGGCGCCACGCGCAGATCTCCGACGCCGACATGACGGCGTTCACGGACTTCATCCTCGAGGTGATGTACCCGCCGAACCCAATCCGTAACCTCGACAACTCGCTCACGGAGCGCCAGCAGCTCGGCTTCGACATCTTCTTCGGGCCGAAGACGTTCTTCGATCCGCTCGTGGATGGCGATCCGGACGGCGCCGGAACCAAGACCTGCGGCGACTGCCACGCGCTCGATCCGACTGCGAACGCGGGCTTCACGACGAAGCCTGGCTTCTTCGGCTCGAACGGCTTCTCGAACGAGGTCGGCGGCCTACAGAACGTCAAGAACCCGCACCTTCGCAACCAGTACCAAAAGATCGGAAAGTTCGGCTTCCCGTTCTCCCCGATCTGGCTGCCGTCGCCGGGCGCGGGCGTCCACCAGGGTGAGCAGATCCGAGGCTGGGGATTCGCTCACGATGGCTCGTTCGACACGACGAAGACGTTCAGCTTCGCGCCGAACTTCGGTATCGGTCTCGCAGACCCGAACGAGCCCCTCACGATCTTCCCGCCCTTCCTCAACGTGCAGATCAACAACCCCGAGGGTATCTCCGCGGTGACACCCGAAGGCCTCGCGATCCACGAAGCGCTCGACGACTACATGATGGTCTTCGAGACGAACTTCGCGCCGATCGTCGGCCAGCAGGTGACGATCAAGGACGACAACTACCCGGCGTTCGCACAGAACCGGCTCAACCTGCTCATTGCTCGTAGCAACCACGGTGAGTGCGATCTCATCGCGCACGGCGGCAAGAAGCAGGAGGGCTACCTCTGGAACGGCAGCGTGTTCCTGAGGAACAAGGCCGGCAAGCCGGCGCTCACCAAGAACCAGCTGAAGGACGAAGCGACCCACGACAAGCCGGTGACGTTCACCTGCGTGCCGAAGGGCAACGGTATCCGTCTGTCGATCGACCGCGATCTGGACGGCACGCTCGACGGCAACGAGTAGTCGGTTCGAAGGAACTGGCGGCGCAAACGAGGCGCGCACGGATCCCCGTGCGCGCCTCGTGCCGTTTCGCGTCACTGCAGGTTGAAGTGCAGCGTGTACGGACCCTCACCGAGGTAGGTGTCGTTCAGGCCGTCGACGAAGAGGTGGTAGGTCTCGCCGGCGGTGACGTTCACGGTGAGCTTGTTCACACCGGTGTTGACGTCGATCCCGTTGCAGCCGAGCTCGGGACCGCTGAGGCAATCGGCGCCCCGCACGTAGAGGAACGAATACCAGCACTCCGGCTCGAGGAACGTGTTGCACACCGGCTGGTTGCCGAGGTCGACCGCGGTAGCAATCGTCAGCGCGCCGCTCTGCTGCGGGACGATCTGGAAGACCTCGTCCTTGCCGCCGCTCTCGCCCGAGAACATGCAGGATCCCTTGGAGTCGTCCGAGGCGTCCCCGTTGTGGAACCATAGATCGGTGGTCGGGGCGTGCGAGTCGCCTGCAGGAATCGAGATGGCGGCGGTGAGGTCTCCGCAATCGTCCGGAGCCGCCGTGGCCTCGATGGAGCAGCTTGGGCTGCAGGTGTCGCCGTCGACGTCAGGGCCGAAGTCGCAGGCCTCATCGGGGTTGAGCACGCCGTCGGTGCACGTCGGCACGCCGCAATCGATGTTCAGCGTGAAGTCGCCGGCCGAGCCCTCTTGCCCCTGCACGATGACCCACATGGTCACCGGCTCCTGATGAAAGATGATCGGGGCGCCATTCGCGGCGCATTGGTCGCCGGCGCCCTCCGAAGCGCAGTCCTGGTAGCGGACGCTCACGGCGGGATTCATTCCATTGGTGCCGGTCGCGGCCGCCTTGAACGAGCAGGCGGCGGGGAGCGAGACCCGATACACTGCGTCGGGCGCACCGGATCCGACCGCGCAGAACATCTGGAAGTCGTTCTGAAGCCCGGCGGTGCTGCCCTGGATGCTGACGGCTTCGCCCGGGCTCACGGTGATCGGCGCGCCGGGACAACTCTCGAAGTTGTTCGCGCTTCCGCCGGTCGAAGTCGTCGCGGCCGTCGTGGTGCCCGTCGTCGAGCCGGTGGCTCCGGTCGACGTCGTCGTCGTCCCCGATGCGGTGGTCGAGGATGACGAGCCCGTCCCGGTCGTAGCGGTCGTGCTCGTCGTCGCGCCGCCTTGACCGCCGTCGTCTGTTGCGCCCGTCTCGTCGTCGCCGCATGCGGCGATTGCGAGAACCGACGGGGCGAAGAGTCGCAGAGCCCACAGCAGGTGATTCGTCCGCATTGGCGACCTCGACAGTTGTGTGGCGTTGGCCACCTCGTTACCCAAGCACGAGCCGGGCCGAGTCGATCTTTGGGCCACGAAGCTGGGCGCACTCCAAGAACTCCGGCGCTCCGGCCGAAGAGCACGTGAGGCAGAATGCGGCGCCGCTCGAAACCGCGGCGCGCACAACCACGTCTGCAACAACGACGCTGCGCTGCAGAAGGCGCTCTTCGACGCGTACGTGAGCGGCGGGCCCGCGACATGCGACGCGATGGTCGACACGTGCCGCGGGCCGATGTGGCTGTACTTCGCCGTGAAGATTGCTCAGGGCCCGAACGACACGTTCATCGTGTAGGAACCCGCATCTTCGCGTGTGAAGCCGTCGACGATGACGGTCACCTGCTGCCCGGCGGAGAGGAAGGCTGTCGCCGTCTCGGTCTGGCCTTCCCAGGCGAAGTTGCCGCAGGCGACGAAGTTCGCCGGGTCGATGGGACCGCAGTCGCCGCTGACGTAGACCGAGAGGTTGTCCTCTGCGACGACGTCGAGCTGGAGGGTGCCGTCGGAAGGTGCGATGAAGGTGTAGGCGCGCTCGCGGCCGCTGTCGTACGAGCACAGCGAGCTGAGATCGAAGAAGGTCGAGCCCGCATCGAGGTCGCCGGTAACGACGTCGCCGTCCTCGATCGGAGGCAAGCTCGCGCAGACGACCGGCCACTCGATCGTGCTGCAGTCGCCGGTGCATCCGTCGCCGCTCGCGACGTTGCCGTCGTCACACGCCTCCGGTCCGCCGACGACGCCGTCGCCGCAGGTCGCGACGACGAACTCGGACTCCAGAACGAACAGCCCCGTCTCGAGCGGCGTCTCGCCGCGGACGACCACCAGCACCGGCTGGGCAGGCACGGTCGGGAAGTTGATGTGGAGCACGTCCGTCCCGGGATCCATCCGGCAATCGATCTCGCTCGCCGTGTCCAGGCAGTCGGCGAGCACGCTCAGGCCGAGCTGCGGGACGCTGGTGAGACGAAGGGTGAGCTCACCGGGGGCCGGCGGCAGGAAGGAGTAGGTCTTGGTCGGGTTGGCGATGAAGGGATCGCAGAGCGACGTGTAGCCGGTCGCGCCGTCCTCGTTGGTGTCGACCACGACGTCGCTCACCGACAGCGGCGTCGCCATGGCGCAGAGCGGCGCGAGCTCCGCGGTCGTGCAATCGCCGCTGCAGCCGTCGCCCGACTGGGTATTTCCGTCGTCGCAGGTCTCGCCGCCGAGGAGATCCAGACTGCCGTCTCCGCACGTGCCGGGATCCATGCAGAGCCCGACGTTCGCATTGGTGAAGACGCCGATGCACGAGAGACCCGCCGGACAATCGGGGTCGGCCGTTCGGCAAACGCGCTCGCAGGTCGCGTCCTCTTGCGATTCGAAGATGCGGAAGCAGAGGCCTCGGAAGGCGTCGCCCTCGGGACCGCAATCGGTGAGCGTCGCGGTTCCCGGACCGCAGAGCTGACCGACGGGAGCGATGTCGCCGACGTCGAGCGGCTCGCAGAGGTTCAATGCGGAGCAGTACGTTCCCGAGGGGCAGCCGCTCTCTGCGGTGAGGTAGTCGCAGATGGCGACGCACGTCGGCGGCTCGCCGGTGCAGAGGGCCCCAGGCCCGCACCCCGTACCCACGTCGGAGAGCGAGCAGGCTTCCCCGACGGCGGGACCTCCGCTCGCGAGGCAGATGCCATGGGTCTGGGTCGCGTCGAGCGCGAAGCACGTGGCGCCTTCGCCGCAATCGCCGGGTTTCCCTGCGCCAGTGGGCTCGCAGCCGGCGTAGCACGCGCCGCCCGCGGGGCCCGCCTCCTCGCGGTCGATGAGGGTGCCGTATTGAGACATGCACTTCGAGCCCGGATCGCACACCGGAGGATCGCCGAAGAGATTGCACTGGAACGACTTGCACGTGTGCGACTCGACGTCGCAGATCTGCGCGCCTTCGTTCGGACAGTCCTCGCCGGTGTCGCACGCGCCGCCGTCGACGACCGTCGTGTCGAACGACCACGCCGGAACGTCGAAGCACAAGCCGTCGGGGACGACGGTCCAAGAGCCGTCATTGTTCTGGGTGACCTCGATCAGGCGAACGTCGGAGATCTCGCCGGCGGCGATACCGAAGTTCTCGGTGTCGAACTTGGTGAGCGTCATCGTCCCGCTCTCTTGGAAGAAGGCGCGGCGGGCCTGGCTCGCGTCGTCGAACCCGAGGAAGAGAACGCAATGCTGGCAGGTCGCGTAGGTGTCGTCGGGCGCGACCGAGAGGTCGTAGGTCCCAGGCATCGGGAAGGCGTCGTCGCTCGGGTAGAGCTCGAGGACGAGCCGCGACGTCGCGTAGCCGTCGAGCGGCTTGTCGACGCGCGCGGTGATGCCGAAGATCGCCGTCGAATAGAAGTCGAGCGCCGTCTCGGAAGGGGAGAGGACCTGGCAGGGCCCCTGCTCGCCCCCGCCGCCTCCGGTCCCTTCTGCTCCGGAGCCGCCGGTGCCGCCCGCACCGGGCGAGGAAGAGGTGGTGGTCGTCGTCTCGGACGGCGGCCGCGGAACCTCGGCGTCGTCACACGCGGCGAGGGCAACGAGAAGGACGGCGGCCGGTAGAAGAACGGAGCGGCGAAGCATGGCCGAACCATGCCCGCGACCGGGGCTCACGCTACCGAAAGTTCGTTGAAAGTTTGGCTGTAGCCCGTCAGCCGCTACCCGGATCGTGCGTCAAAACCACCCTTCTTGCCGGGATCAGGTAGCCGTCGGCCTCCTGGGCGATCACCCCTCGCAAGCCGAGACGCCGGAGGGTCGCGATCGCCGCGTACACCCGCTCGGCTCCGGCCGCGGCCAGCACCTTTTCTCCGGGCCAGCCGGCGGAGACCAGCGCGTCGATCGACACAGGGACGCCCGGCCGCGAGATCCGGGCCTCGAGGAGCGCGCGGAGCACCGCGCGGACCGCCTTGCGGCGCAGGAGCGAGACCGCTTCGCCGGTGTCCGGCGAGCGGAAGAACGCCGCGTCTTCGGCGATGAAGAGCGGCGGGCTCGGGACCTCGCTCGAGAAGACGGCACGCAGCCGGCGGGCGAGCCTCACGTCCGCGAACTCGGACAGCGGTCCCGACCCGTCGTTCTCTCCGCGCAAGACGGCGAGCGCCGCCGCGAAGACCGGGCGCTTGTGCGCGTCGAGGAGCGCTTGCGCTCGCCGGAAGAATCGCTCTGCGTCGTCGTGTGCGCCACGCGACGCGAAGAGGACGCCCTGCAGCGCGACGATCGCCCCCTCGACGTCGGTCGCGTTCTCGCGGATGAGCGGGAGCGCCTCTCGGATGCGATCGTCGGCTGCGCGAAGCTCGCCGAGCTCGAGCAGGAGCGACGCGAGACCGTGCAGCGCGAACGCTTCGGCTCGTCGCACGCCCGCCTCTTCGGCGTAGGCAAGGGCGTCATGATAGTCGGTCAGCGCTCCCGCGGTGTCCCCGGTCTCTTGTTTGACGCGCGCGAGGTGGGTGAGCGCGACCGCTCGCAGATGCCGCGCCTGCATGACCCGCGTCGAGCGGCTCGTCTCGAGGACCGACAGCGAATCTACGAGGCTCCCGAAGGCTTCGTCGAAGATTCCGCGCTCGACCAGGAGGATTCCGAGCGAGAGCCGCGCGAAGGCGCCGCCGAAGACGTCGTGATCCGCATCCGACAAGGAGATCGCTTCGCGCAACATCGGCTCGGCGCGGTCGAACGCGTCCTCGTTGCTGTGGGTGTTCGCGATCATCGCGAGGACCAGCGGCCGGAACGAAGCCGAAGGATGCACCGCCATTGCGCGCTCCAAATAGCGTCGTGCCCCGTCCCAATCCGCGCGCGCCGAGCACGCATTCCCGAGACCGGCGAGCGCTTCGGCCAGGAGCGCGCGATCGTTCGTGCGCTCGGCGATCTCCCGCGCCGCCTCGAGATCGACGACCGCACCGGCGAAGTCGGCGAGATACCGCCGGACCGTGCCGCGACGATAGAAGAGCTGGCCCCGAGGCGCTTCGGAGAGACCCTGAAGATCGAGCCGCGCCATCGTGGTCGAGAGCACCTCGCGCGCGACGCCATAAGGCAGGCCGAGAGACGGCGCGGAGAGCGTCAAGGCGAGGCGCGCGCACAACCCCGGGTCTTTCTCCTGCGCCCATTCGAAGGCCGCATGAAGGTTCTCGACCTCGCGGCCGAGCCGCGGGTCCTCGGCTTCCTTTTCGCCGGCGGCGGCCCAATACGCGGCGTGCTTTGCGCGGGCGGCCTCCCACGCGGCCGTGCCCCTCTCTCGCTGCTCGACGAGCTCACGTATCGAGTGGGCGAGCCCATATCGGTATTCGTCGCCGACCCGCTCCACCAAAAGGAGCGATTGGTTGCGGAGCGCCGCGAGCGAGCCGAACACGTCCTTCTGGTCGCCCAACATCGCCTCGAGCGCCTCGAGCCGGACGCCCCCGCGGAAGACGCCGCAGGCGCGGAGGCATTCGCGCGCGTCGTCGCCCAATAGCGAGAAAGAAGCCTCGAGCGCCGCTCTCAGACCGCCGCCCTTCTCGCCGTCGAGCAAGGCGAAGCGCTTGTCGAGGCGCGAGAGGAGCTGCGACGGCGTGAGGACGGCGAGACGCGACGCCGCCAGCTCGATCGCGAGCGGCAATCCGTCGAGCGCCGCGACCAGCGTCTCGATCGCTTCGCGATCTCTCTCGTCGACGCGCACGTGCGCGTTCTCCTCTGCGCGATGGCGCATGAGGATGGCCGCCTCGGACCATCGACCGGGACGGGCGACTGCCTCCAGCGGTCCCAGCTCGATGTGATCGACGTCGCACGCGAGCCGCCGCCGGCTGGTCACCAGCCACCCCATCGAAGATGCTCTGATCCAGTCCCGAACGAGACCGTCGGCGTCCGCCGGCAGCTGCTCGAAGTTGTCGAGGACGAACACGCCGGGGCCACGGGAGGCGAGCGCCCGAGCGAGGCGAGCCTCGGCTTCGGCCGACGACGCTGCAGGCGACAGCCAGACGCCGGCCGCGTCGGCGACGCGGGAGACGAGACCGTCGCGATCGCGCGCGTCTCCGAGCCTCGCAACGAGGGTCGACTCGTCGGAGAGACGGCGTACGCACTCCGCGGCCAACCGCGTCTTTCCGACGCCGGGTGCACCGACGAGCACGACCGACCGTCCGGCCCGCAGCGCCGATTTCACGCCCTCGGCGATCCCGTCTCGGGCGACGAAGCGATTCTCGGTGCTTTCGAGCTCGAACGAGGCAGGCACTTCTACGCGGCCATCGCTGCGTCGCGCAGCTGCTGCGTCACGTCCGGTCCGCGGAGGGGCGCCCCGTGCGACGGGACGAAGAGGATCGGCTTGTCCCGCGCGAGCTCGGCGGACACCCAGGCCTTGTAGCCGGCGAGGTCGGTCACGAAGAGCCGCTTGAAGAACGGATTTGTCATCAGCCGCTCACGGAAGCCGAGCACCTTCATGGCGAGGCCCACGGCGCCCGGGAGCTTGGTCTCGTTCACCACTGCGTCGGTGACGAACCAAGCCCGGCCCTCTGCGATCCGAAGCGAAACCATCGTTTCGCCCTGCTTGGCCATCGGCGGATTGAAGATGCGGACGCCTTCCGGGAGGGCCGCTTCGAGGAGAGACAAATCTTCGATCGCGACCCCGGGGACCTTGCTGCGGAGCCTTTTCTGCGCGCGAGCGTGCGCCACCACGTGGGCTTCGGGAAACTCCTTTTTCCACCAGCCGATCCCGGCGTTGTGGAAGTGGTTCGGCGCGAGCAAGAACTTGGGCGTGCCCCAGCGAGAGAGCAGCGCTCGAAACTCGTCACCCCGCGGCACGCCCGGGCTCACCACGAGGAGCTCGCCCGGCCCGAGACCCACGACGACCATGCGGACCCGCTGCGGTCCGTACTTCATGCCGGCGAAGCGCGCGCCTTCGTCGAAGATCTCCCACGCGCCGTCGCCCGTCGTCATGGAGACTGTTTGACCGCCAAGAACGTCCCGGAGGCGGCGCCTTGGACGTCGCTCTGGAACGAGCCCTTGATCTGGACGTCCGGATCAATCGACTCGATCGTGATGGCTCCGCCGCCGGCCTCGGTGATCGACTGGACGCTGCCGTCGGGGCAGTTGATCGCGATGTTGTACTTCCGGCCGAGGTCGCGCAGGTTGCCCACCGCAGGCGACGGCACGATGATGTTGATGCTCGTCAGCATGTCGGTGCCGAGGCAGTAGACGCTCAGCTCACCCGCCGGGCCGATCGAGGTCATGAAGGTCGCCGCCCCGCTCGGACAGCTCAGCTGAACCGGAGCGCCGCCGCACGTGATTGAGGCTTCGAGCGAGGGAGGACCCACGGTCATCCCGGTCGTCGACGAGGCGGACGTCCCCCCTCCGGTCCCCGTCTCGTCGTCCCCGCAGCCAAGAACGATCACCACGAGAAATAGGAGCTTTCGCACGCGGGGACCCTACCACGGATCGGGTCAGATGCTCCGCGGCTCGTGGAGCACGGTCGCAAGAATGCAGCGCGCCTGTAGCGCGACGTGGGAGGGCCGGTCACGTCCGATCCACGCGGCTTCGTACCTAATTTGGGGGTTCGTCAGGTCGCGGGGTCCGGCGCCGGCGGGCCGCGTGTACCGTCCGCTCGATGCTTCACCTTCGCCGAGCTCGGGCGTTCGGGGCGCTCTTGGTTCTCTCCGCGACCGCATGGACGGCGCGCGCTTCCGCCGACCCGCTGACGGCGGAACAGCGGACCGAACGATGCGCGCGCATCCGCGACGTCGCGGCGCAGAACGGAATCTCGGCAGGGTATCTCTTCGCGGGGATCGCGAACGCCGAGACGTCGCTCTCTCACTGCTGGTCGGAGCTGAGCTGGGCCTGCCAGGGACCCGAGTCGCCCGACTGCGGCGGCCCCGTCGTCGCCGGTGCGGGCGACGGCCCGTGCAGCCTGCACGAGGGCGGCCTCGGCATGTTCCAGTTCGATGGCGGAACGTTCGACGAAACGATGGCGCGCGACGGCGACGGCGTGTTGCTGCTCGCGGGCAACGTGACGCGCGCGATCGACTTCGTCGTGAACATGGTTCAAAACTCGCAGTACGTCGACGTCGACTCGCCGGAAGAAGCGAAGGCCTGGCTCAACGAGGTCGAGGTCGACGGCATGCACTGGGACGCCTGGATCAAGACGGTGACCCACTATTACAACGGCTGCACGCCCACCGGGTGCAGCGTCTACGCGCAGCGATACGCCCATTACGATGAGAACGGGCGAGACGTGTACGACGAGCAAGGCGCCGACTTCTGGCAGGTCGAGCTCGGCGTCTGTGCGCCCATCGGGTCCGAGCCGACCGTCCTGGAAGAGACGGATCCGTGTTTCACCAAAGGCGGACCGCTCCCGTTTTGGCGCGTCGGGATCGGCGGCGAAAGCAACCTCCACGTTTGGACCGGCACCACGGCCGAGGTCGAAGCCATCAACTACGCGGAGTGGATGCTGGAGTTCGAAGAGGCGGGTGAGTACCTCGTCGAGGTCTCGGTGCACGGCGCCACCTCGAAGACGGCGCGCTACGAGGTCGACTACGCCGGCATGACCGAAGAGATAACCATCGATCAATCGGCCTCCGACGGCTTCGTCGAGCTCGGCACCTTCAACTTCACGACCACCGACGCGCAGCGCGTGCTGCTCGGCGACAACACCGGCGAGCCGAACAACGAGAAGCTCGTCGTCGACGCGATCCGGGTCACGAGGATCGACATGCCCGAGCCGGTGACGGCCACCACCGGCTCCGCCGGCCCTGCGGGCGTCGGTGAGGGCGGCGCAGGCGGTGCGGGCGGCGCCGGCTTCACCGGCGACCCGGCAGAGGATGATGGCGGCTGCTCGTGCTCGGCGCCGGGCGGTTCTCCGAGCCGCGCGACCGGCGCGCTCGCGATGCTCGCGGCGCTCTTCCTGGCGCCCCTCGGACGAAGGCGCCGCCGCCGAGCTTGACCCGCGCCAGCCCCGCGACAAAAACGAGTCGCGCGAATGGCTGAGGATCGAAGTCACGGAGACAAGCCGAGCGTCGGCGCAAGAGAGTCGGGCCTCGTCGGCGACGCGACGCCGTTCGACCTGTTGGGCGGGGCGGCTCGCGTGCGTGGCATCGTCGAGACGTTCTACGACGCGATGAGCGAGCGTGAGACGGCGCTGGCGCGTCTTCACCCGTGCGACGCCGAAGGTCGGGTGGACCGCGGCTCGCGCGATCGCTTCGCGCTCTTTCTCATCGGCTGGCTCGGCGGGCCCGAAGACTACATCCAGCTTCACGGCCACCCGCGGCTGCGCCGGCGGCACGCCCACCTCGTCGTCGACGAAGCGATGCGCGACGCGTGGCTTCGGTCGATGCAGATCGCGCTCGACGAGCACGAGGTACGCGGCGAGGTGCGCACCTTCCTCGATGCGCGCTTCGCCGAGGTCGCGGACTTTCTTCGAAACGCCTGACGCTGCAGTCAGCCGTCGTCGTCCTCGTCACGAGGCGCAGGCTTGGGCGCGGATGGCCTCGGCATCTCGTCGACGTCGCTGCCTCGCGAACGCAGCAGCCAGAAGACCCCGAGCACCGCGAGCACCGCGACGATGTAGATCGTGACCATGTGCCCTCCTGCGATTGAGAGCATCGCAGACTTTCCGGACCGTGGGCATGGTGGGCGCCTCCTTCGGGAACTTTTCGATCTGTCGAGACACGAAGCACCATGCGCTTGCGGCTCGCGCTCGCTGTCGGCGGCCTCGCCGCGTGCGCACCGGCGCCGGAAGCTCGGGCTCCCGCCGAGACGCGCGGCTCGGGCACGTCGTCCGCGAGCTACGGGATCTTCGTAAAGCGCGGCGCCGAGGCGTCCGACAAGGACATCCCACCGACAGCAACGCCCATCATCGAGCTTCCATTTTTGTCGTCGGCCCCTCGGCCGCGCCCTCCCAAGGGCGTCGTTTGCGCCGTCTTCGGCCGCGGGACGCCCCGGTATGCACGCTGCGGCTCCATGAGCGTCGAGGTGGCCGCCACGCGTTCGAGCGACGACACGACGGCGGTCGTCGAGCTCCGGGGCGCCGAGTTCGCTTGGGGGTTCTATCGCGACTCGGAAAAGGCTTGGATCCTGGTCGACGACGGTACCTTCATCGTCGACGGATTCGCAGACCCGAAGGACGCACGGTTTGCGTTGCGACGCGAGGTCGGCGCCATCCCAGGCCACATCTGGCTCAAGGAAGGCGTCGCCGTCCGAGCGATGAGCGCCGACGAGCGAGGGGTCGCCGTCGCGCTCGATGACGAGATCGCCGGCATCGAGGACGTCGAGCTGCGGGTGCCGTGCGACACGCTTCTGTTCGACGAGGACCGCGTGGCACCGCCGGTTGCGGTGGGCCCGACGCGTGCCCCGAGCGAGCAGCCGGAGCCAGTGGTCTATGCGGCGCGCGAGAAGCTCGACCTCCATCTCGCGCCGGGCGGCGAACGTGCTCTGTCACTCGGGTCCGCCGGGCAACCCCTCATGGAAGAGCTGAGAGTGCTCGAAGAGCGCGGCTCGTGGGTGCGTGTGGGCTTCGAGACGGACAGCGCGCGGTTCGATCTATGGGCCAGAGAGAGCGAGGTGAGCGACCAGCCCGGGGTCTTGAGCATCGGCTCTTCGAGCTGCTGCGGAGGCTTGGGGCTCCGCGGCGCCAGCCTATCGCCGGCCAGGGTTCTCGAGACGACGAGGGTCATCGTCGGTAAAACCCCTCTCGGATCGCCGACGCCGAGCGTGATGATCCGCAAGGGCGCAGAGGTGGAGATCCAGGAGCTACAGAGCGGCTTCGCCGCGATCCTGCCGCACAGCATCGTCGGCCCGCCCGAAGGCACGTCCTTCTGGGTGCCGGAGTCGATGCTCGTTCGCTGATTGGCACGGCCCTGGCATTCCTGCGCGATTCATGGACGAATCGCCGATCGCGCTGCGGCTTCTCGCCACGGTTGCCATCGGTTTGGTCGTCGGTGCCGAGCGCGAACGAAGAAAACAGGAGCCCAATCACTGGGTACCCGCAGGGATAAGGACCTTCGCTCTGTCCGCCCTGCTGGGTGGCGTGGCCGCCTACGGCGGGATCGCTGCGGTGATCGCTGGAGCGGTCCTGGTCAACGTCCACGTGCTCGTGGCGCGCCTCCGCGGCGCGACCGAGGAGCAGGGCATCACGACGGAGGTCGCGCTCCTCTCCACGTATGCGCTGGGTGCATTCGCCCAGAAGGCTCCGCTCGTGGCGCTCGGCGCAGGGCTCGTGGTCTCGCTCCTTCTCGCCTCGCGCGAGCGCGTGCACAAGGCGGCGACCGAGCTGCTCACGACGTCCGAGCTCATCGACGTGCTCACGCTCGCGGTCGCCGCGATCGTCGTCTTGCCCCTCGTTCCCAACGAGCCGATCGAGCCGCTCGGCGTGATCAACCCGTATCGTCTCGCCAAGCTCGCGGTGACGATGATGGCGATCACCGGCGCGGGATACGTCGCAGAGCGCTGGCTCGGACCGCGGCACGGGCTCTCGATCGCGGGGCTGGCTTCGGGGTTCGTCTCGAGCTCGGCGACGATCGGCGCAATGGGCGCCAAGGTGAAGGAGGACGAATCCACCCTCGCGCCCGCGGCTGCCGGCGCCGCCGCGTCTTCGATCGCGACCTTCGTCCAAATGTCGATCGTGGTCGGGATGGCGAGCCCTGCGCTGCTCCGGGAGCTCACCTGGCCGCTCATCGCCGGCGGCGTGACGGCGCTCCTCGTCGCCCTCGTGCTCGCGCTGCGCGCGAGAGCGTCGCCGCCCATCGAGCACCGAACCAAGCGGGCCTTCAGCGTCCCCGCCGCCGTGCTCTTTGCGGGTCTCATCGGCGTGGTGCTCGTCGTATCGACGCTGCTCGCGCGGTGGCTCGGCGAGGGCGGCGCTCTCTTCGGCTTCGCGGTCGGTGCGCTCGCCGATGCCCATGCCGCAGGAGCCGCGGTGGCGTCGCTCGCGCAAGCAGGAGGGATTCAGGAAGCGGCAGGCGTGCTCGGCGTCATGCTCGCGCTCTCGACGAACTCGATCACCAAGGTCGTGATCGCGTTCGTCGCCGGTCCACGAAAGTTCGCTCTCTGGGTCGCCTCCGGGGTGGCGCTGGCGCTCGCGGCGTCGTGGGCAGCGTGGCTCTTCGCCGTACTTGCTCGCTAGCCACTCTTTCGACCGCCACGAACTGATGTCACACTCGGCGTCGCGCGGCCGATGGCCGTGAGAGCCGATGAGACCTCTCCGCAAGACGACGCTCCTGGTCGCCCTCGCGTGGGCATGCGCGCCCGGTGCGACGAGCCGTCCGCCGCTCGTAGAGGACGCCTCCGAGCCGGGCGAGCATCCGCCCCCCTCGTGGGAGGCGACGCCGGAGCCGCGCACTCCGCACGTCGCACTGCTCGATCCTTCTGTCTTGGGCGAGCTCGAGAAGAAAGGGTTCGGCCTCGGCTCGGTCCTCTTCGGGACCGAGGCCTCGACGACCGAAGAGCTGGCCGGTACGGGGTTCTCTTCGATCTTGAAGGTCCTCGAGACAGACGTGGCTCGCACCAAGAGCGAGCACCCGACGGCGCTCGTGTCGTCGGTCCTCGGTACGCGGCTCTTCGACGCCCGCTGGCTTCGCTCGAAGGAGATGCGGTTCGAGCTCATCGGCGTCTTCAACCGCCTCGACCGTCGCGCCTTCTACGAAGGGACCTGCGGCGAGGTGCGCTTCCTTTATCGACTCGCATTCACGACCCAGCAAGGCGGCGCGCCGATGCACGGCCGCCTGCCGCTCACGGTCAACGTCGTGTTCCTCGTGCCCGGCGATGAGGGGTGTGAAAAGGCCGCCCTCGCCTGGACGACGCCGCGGGATCTCGAACGAGACGAGGTGCTCGGCCACCTCCTCGAGAAGGGTGCATTGAAGAGAGAGGCCCGAGCCGATTGGAAGCTGAAGGCGGTCGAGACGAACCTCCAAACGGTGCGAATTCAATCGACGGCACATCCCACGCTGGGTGGGCACATCGAGTATTCGCTCCACGTCTTCCACGCGGCGGATGAGAAGCGCACCGCGTTCGCTCCCGCGGCAATGGAGAACATGCCCGACGTCGCGGCATTGACCAAGGACGCCCGGCTTCGCGACGAGCTCGTCGCCTACTTGCGGACGCCGGAGGCGCTCGCCTCGATCGACCAGGGCACGCTGCAGATTCCGGAGCGGTTCCTCGCGACGAGCGCGCGCTCGGTGTCGCCGCGCGGCCTTACCCGAAGTGAAAATCGTCCGTTTTCTCAGGTCCTCTCCGAGAAAGATATCGAGGGGCTCGATCTCTCGAAGTACGCGACCATCGCTTCGCCGAAGGCGCTCCTCCGGCGGCTCGACGGTCTCAGCTGCGTCGGGTGTCATCAGAGCCGATCGATCGCGGGGTTTCATCACGTCGGCGACGACGCCAAGAACGATCCTGCGTGGAGCTCGCTCGTGCGCGGCTCGTCGACGCACCTCGTGGCAGACCTCGATCGCCGTCTTTCGTATGTCGATGCGGTCGCATCCAAGAAGACCCCCGAAGAGAAGAGGCCGGCCGCTGAAGCGCAAGGGCAAGGGGGCGGTTTCGGAGCTCCCTGCGGCCTCGGCGATCCTGGCTTTGCAGCGTGGCGATGCGCGAGCGGCCTCAGCTGCGTGAAGCTCGAAGATCCGGACGTCGGCGTTTGTCTCGACGACGCACCGGTGGGAGCGCCTTGCGAGACCGGGACGATGCTGCCCGGAGCGACGCCCAAAAAAGACTACGTGCGGTCGCTCGAACGACGATCGTGCGGTCCGAGCCTCGGGTGCTCGCCCAACATCAACGGCTTCCCGCTCGGGGCATGCGCCGCGAGCTGCAAGGACCTCGGCGACTCGGGACGGTGCATCGATTTCGTCGACATCGACGGCTTTCAGGCATGCCTCCGCGTCGGCAAGGACGCGGCTTGGTGCGCGGGCCAATACGTCGTCGAGCGCGTCGACAGGGCGTGCGACGCCGACCATCCGTGCCGCCAGGATTTCGTCTGCGCGCGTACCGACGACGCAGAGAAGGGCGCGTGCGTTCCTCCCTATTTCGTGTTTCCCCTGCGCCTCGACGGCTATCCGATTCGCGGCAGCACGAGCCCTTGACCGTGGCCGCTCGGGCCCAGGATGATGTGCGCGCTACATGTGGCCCGTCCGTGCGCTGTCGCTCTTCGTCGTCTCTGCGGCGCTGGTGGGTCTGAGCTGCTCGTCCGACACGACGTCCGGCGGCAGTACGAGCGCGGCATCTGCGACGGCCAGCGGTCTTGCGCCTCCGGACCCGGTGCCGGTTCCCGTCGATCCGACTGCGAAGGCGTCGGTTCGCCACGGCGGCGCGCTCCTGCGTGGCGTCGGCGAGCCGGCGCTCTACGTCGCCGACGAAGATCACCGGGCCATCCGCCGCGTTCTTCTTCCGCTGCGTTCGGATTCGAAGGGCCGAGCGTTCGAGATGCCCGGTGCGCCTGCCCAGGTGCTCCCGCTTGCCGGGCGCGTTCTGGTCACCATTCGCGATCCGGGGATGCTGCTCGTTCTCGAGCCCGACAAGAGCGGGGATCTGGTCGAGAAGGTGCGCGCGACGCTGCCGGGCGACGCTTGGGGGGTCGCCGTCACCAGCGACGAAAAGACAGCGGTCGTCACGTCTGCATGGTCGAGCCAGGTCTCCGCCGTCGATCTCGAATCGGGAAAGAAGCTTTGGTCGGTCGCCGTCGCCCGTGAGCCGCGGGCGGTCGTCCTGAAAGAGGGCGGGACGACCGCGTACGTCACGCACCTCGTGGGCTCTTCGATCACGCGCCTCGACGCACGAGCCCCCGGATTCGCGGAGGCGCCGAAGGTCACTTCGGTCGCGCTTCCGCCGGCACCGCTTCGCTCACCGTCCGGCGTGACCCTCCACGCATCGCTCGGATATGGTGCGGTGCTCTCGCCCGACGAGTCACGCTTCTTCGTCGCGCGGCACGCGCTCGGCGCGCTCGGAGAAGACGCGTGGTTCGGAGCGTCGACGGTCGACGTGCTCGTCACGGCGAACGACTCACCGCTCGCTCCGCGCAGGCACGATCGGCTCCCGTTCTTGCGTGCCGACAAGGTTCCGATGGGTGCCGAGCTGATCGTGCCGCCGAAACCTCTCTCGGTGTTCACGCAGCCCCGCGCCATCGCGTATCGCAAGAGCACCCGCACGCTGCTCGTCGCGAGCGAAGGCGACGACCTCGTCGCGGAGCTCGACGCTACCGCCGTCGACCCGACGCGAGGCGTGCTCAGGACGTTTCGCCTCGGCTCCGGGCACGATCCGAATCTGCCGGTCGCCTCGACCTGCGGCGCGCCGACCGGGATCGCGCTCTCCGAGGACGACAAGACGCTCTGGGTCTGGTGTCGATCGACCTACGATCTCGCGTCGCTCGCGCTCGACGACTTCGCGCCGGGCGGGACGCCGGCCGCCGATGCGGCGGCGCCCGAGGTGAGCGTCGTGCGCCTGGCCGACGATCCTCTCGCGGACGCCGACGCAGCGCTCGGCAGGCGCCTCTTCTACAACGCGACCGATCGCGTCACGAGCGGCGGGCTGGCGTGCGCGGGCTGCCATCCCGAGGGTCGCGACGATGGGCACGTCTGGCACGAAGCGAAGCTCAACACCAAGGACGGCACGCACGTGAATTTCCTCGGTCACGAGGCGAACATCCCGGCCGAAGAAGGCGTCCGGGGCGTGGCTCGCCGGACGCCGATGCTCGCGGGGATGGTCGACGCCGCAGGTCCCTACGGCTGGCGCGCCGAGAGCGCGGATCTGCCCACGCGTCTGGCTGCAGGCTTCGGCCTTCATCGCTGGGGTGGGATGCCGCAGCACGACGGCGGCAACCTGACGGCACGGTCCGCGAGGCTCATTCAGTTCCTGCGTCGCGGTCTCGTCCCGCCGCCCGCGGTGGGTCGAGAGCTCGACGCGACGGAGCTCCGCGGAAAGTCGCTCTTCTCGAGCCCCGAGGTAGGCTGCGCCGCCTGTCACGTACCGGAGACCGGATACACGAACCGCATGGCGGTCCCGCTGGCCAAGCAGCCGGCGCGCCCCGGCTTCGACGACGAGGAAAAGGCTGCATTCAAGACGCCTTCGCTCAAGTACGTCGGCGGCCGCGCCCCCTACTTCCACGACGGTCGAGCGATGTCGCTCGAGTGGATGATCAACAATAACGACAACCGAATGGGGACTACGAACCAGCTCTCGGGCGTCGATCGAGCAGCGCTCATTGCCTTCCTCAGGACCCTATGAAGCTTCGCCTACCGATGCTCTTGAGCGCGATTTCGGTTCCGTGCGCTCTTCTCGTATCGGGCGCCTGGAGCGCTCCGACCGAGCCTGCCTCGGTCGTGCCGCCGCTCGAGTCCGACGTGCCCGGGACCGACAAGTCTCCCGTCCCCTCGGCGAAAGAGTGGCAGGACGCCGCCCGGGTCAAGCTCTCCCGCACGAGCGCCGCCGGAGCGAGCTGCGCAGCCACACGCGTGCGCGAGTGGCTGCGCGTCCGGTGTCCGATCAAGACGTTCGCGATCTCGCTGCTCGGCGGATCGAACGAGAGCCTGTCGTTCTGGATCGGACCCGAGCGAGAGGGGCAGTTCGGTGAGGTTCAGTTCCCGCTCCGGCGCGGGGACCGGCGGGTGCTGCAGCTCTGGACGCAGCGAGCCGGGGCGGACGGAAACCTCGTCCCTGAGCCGTCGATCGTGATTCAGGAGCAATGGGTCGAAGGCGAGCCGGCACCGACAGTAACGGTTCTGTAAGCATGAAGGCGGTGGATCGGATGATGGTGAGAGGCGACGTGGGGATCTTGGTGCGGCTCGTGGCGCTTGCCGCGCTCGCCGGTTGCGGCGGGAGCGACGCTCCCAAGCCGGCAGAGGCCGGCGTCGAGCCCCCGCCCACGGTGGCGGCGCAGGGGGCTTCCTCGGCACCGACGGCGAACGCCGACGCGCCGGCAGAGGCGGCCACGGCGTCGGCGAGCGCTGCCACGGCACCGCCGGCCCCGCCGTCGTCGCAGGGAAAGTGTCCCGCCGGCATGGCCGAGTTTTCGGGCGGAAAGTTCAAGTCGTCGTACTACCGCGCCGATCTCTCGGTCGAGCCCTTCTGCCTGGACATGAACCTCGCGACGACCGCCGAGTACAAGACGTGTGTCGACTCCGGCAAGTGCGACAAGGGCGCGGTGCACGCTTGCGATCCGTCCACATGGAACATCGAGGGCCGCGAGAGCCTCCCGATGATCTGCGTCGATTTCGGCCAAGCGGAGCGTTACTGCAAAGCGCAAGGGAAGCGCATCGTCAGCGATCTGGAGTGGGAGTGGGCCGCTCGTGGGGGCGACGCAGCGCAGACGTATCCGTGGGGACCGGACGCGCCCGCGGATCAGCTCTGCTGGTCCGGTAAAGAGAAGCGGACGACGCCGTGCCCGGTCGGCAAGTACGCGCAGGGCAAGGCGGGGGTCTTCGACCTGGCCGGCAACATCTACCAGTGGACGACGACCACCAACGACTCGACGGGCTCGTACCGCGTCGGCCGCGGCGGGAGCTGGAAGGACACCAAGCCCGAGCAGGTGGCGGTCACCAACCGAGGTGGGTTCAAGAACACCTACCGTTGCGGGTTCCTGGGAATCCGCTGCTCGGCGCCCGTGCCCTGACGTATTCTGGCGAACGCCGGAGCGCCGGCGCGCACCTGAGAGGCACGATGAGCTACCGGACGCTGAGCCACACCCGCCTGGGCGACACGCGTGCTCTCTTCGTCGGCTCGAGCGCCCTCGTTCTCCTTTCTTGCATGGCCGGCGATCCCGCGCCCGAACAGGTAGCGCCCGCTCGCGCCCCGATCGTGAACGGGCAGCCCGATTCGGGACATCCCGCCGTGGTCGCGCTGACCTACCAGGGCCAATCCTTTTGCTCTGGAACGCTCGTGACGCCGACCATCGTGGTCTCTGCCGCCCACTGCATCCATCCGGATATCGGGGTGCCCGGGACGTCGGCTCAGGTCTACTTCGGCGCGAACGTCGCAGAGGGCGGGACGTTCATCGACGTCATCGAGGCGAAGTACAAGCCCGACTTCTACTTGGACGACCCGCAGGTCGACGATGACATCTCCGTTCTTCGCCTCGCCGAGCCTGCGCCGGTCGAGCCCTTGCCGAGGGGTGACTTGCCGCCGGAGGGCACGCCTCTCATCCTGGTCGGCTTCGGCATCACCTCCGCCGGGGGGAGCGGCGGCGGGGTCAAGCGCATCGCCACGGCCACGATCGATCAGATCTACGGTGAGGTGTTCGCGATGAACCTCACGCCGTCGGGGACCTGCAGCGGCGACTCGGGCGGCACGGCGCTCTGGGACGACAACGGCGTCGAGAAGTTCGTCGGTATCCACACCCGCAGCGACTGCGTCGACGGCATGCTCGACGAGCGCGTCGACATCCACTGGGACGAGTTCGTCCAGCCCTTCATCGATGCCGGCGGCGCCTGCATCGGCGACGGGGCTTGTGCCACGGGGTGTCCGCTGCCGGACCCCGACTGCCCATGCATCGGGGACGGCCACTGCACGGTGGCGTGCCTCCAGATCGCCACCGATCCCGACTGCGATCCCGAGTGCGCCGAGGGTGGCGCCTGCGTCACCGGCTGCCCGATCCCCGACCCCGACTGCTCCAAATGCGTCGCCGACGGAATCTGCGACCTCATGTGCGCCTCGGACCCCGATTGCAACACCAGCACGAGCACCAGCTCGGGTGGCGAGCCCGAGGAAGAGGACGAACCCGAGGAAGAGGACGAGCCTTCCGATACCGACGATGACGACGACAACGACGGGTGCTCCGTCGGATCTTCGTCGGGTCGCGGGGCCGCCCCCGGGCTGCTCGCGATAGCCGTCGCGGTGGCGCTCGGACGCCGCCGCCGCCCGCGACCGAATTGACCGGAAAGGTCCCGAACGCGCGCGGGCTCCTGTACGATTGGAACCGCGATGGCGGTCAAGACCCAGGTCCTCCCCGACAAGAGCTGGCTCTACATCGATGACGACTGTGTCATGCGCTCGCATGCCCTCGGCGATGGGCTCCTTCTCACCACGTGTCGCGGCGTCCAGTCCGACGCCTTCGCGGCGCTGATCATCGCCGACGGCACCAAGCAGCTGAGAGAGCACGGCCGCTGCGTGTTCATGGTCGACGCGACGCTGTCGAGCCGCATGACGACGCAGTTTCGCGAGCAGATGACGGCATGGTTCAAGGACAACAAGGGCAAGGTCCGCGTCCACATGCTCATCAAGTCGAAGCTCCTGGAGATGGCGCTCAACGTCGCGAACCTCATCATCGGGATGGATGCCGCGCGCGCCTACAGCCGCGCCTCCGAATGGGAAGCCGCGGGCCGCGCCGAGAGCCCGAAGTTCCGCCGGCTGGCCCTCGATCTGCCCGAGGCCGGCGCGCGGCTCGACGCCTGAGCGGCACCGGTCACGTCACTCCGGCGTGATCGGCAGGTCGTAGAAGGCGAGAAGGCCGATCCCGCTGTCGTTGAGGATCCACGGGCCCGCCCCTTGGTGGCCGAGGTAGGTCAGCCCGGTCGCTCCGGACGCGTCGCCGTCGATCGTCAGGACCAAGACGTTGTTCTCGACCGCGGCCCCGCTCACGGTCGCCGAAGCGCCCTCGAAGCGGAAGTCGGCGCTGGCTGCGGCATCGGCCACGAGGAGCGAATCGGGGTTCCTCATCGTTACGCGCAGCTGGGTGCCGCCCGATGCGAGCTGTACGCTCGCGGGGTTCGGCGGCTGGACGTCGGTGGCCGGCGTCTCGCCGTAGAGATCACGCCCCAAGAGACCGACGTAGCGATCGCCCAGCTCTCGATAGCCGCCTTCGTACGCGTAATGGCAGCCGTCGTGCGCATCGAGGCCGGTGGTCGACATGACCGTTATTTCGGGGAAGTCGTCGGCGAGCGTGCGCTGCACCTCTTGCGTTCGGATCAGATCGCCGCCGCACCCGGCGCGCAGCTGGGTGACGTAGACGCGCTCCACGCCGGCGTAGTCTTCTGCCCAGTCGGCCTTCAACGCGAGGAAGCCGTCGTGGTGCACTTGGAAGCCGGCGCCGTCGGACTCGCCTTGGTACCAGAGGATCGCGCGCACCGAGCCTTCGAGGCTCGCGCCCCGCATGCGGGTCAGGAGGCGACCATAGTTCGTCGAGAGGTCCGTGCTGTCGGCGTCATTGCGCTGAAAATAGTCGATTGGCATCCCGCCGCGCGCGCCGTTGAGGAGCCCGATGGGTGTCTCGTGGAGCATCGAGAGACGCCCGGCCATTCGCATCGGCCATTGGCCGATGGCACCCGGGCCGCTGCCCGCGTTGCCATTGGCGACGCGCCAAACCAAGTCGCCGGCGGTCGTGGGCCCGTCTTCTGTGTTGGTCCCGAAGCTCCGCACGAAGTCGCTCTGGTTCTCGTTCGCGTCACCCGAGTACTGCGCCGACTCGGCGTTGGATTGGCCTTGAACGACGTAGATGTCGCCGGCCACGAGATCGGCCACCGTGTAGACCTCATACGCTTCGCCGCCGCCGACGACCGACAGCTTGACGTCGAACGCTGTGAGCTCGGAGGGAATCGGGACGTCGATCTCGAACATCGCGGGTGCGGCGTCGCAGAGCGGCACCGACACGCTCGTTCGTACGACGTCGCCTTCCATGACGTCGGCGCGCACCTCGGTGAACCCGTCGGAGCCGACGACGCCGGCGAAATGCGCCGTGCCTTCGTCGGTGACCAGGTCGCGCGGTAGGACCGAGCTGGCGAGGGGCGCCTGGTCCACCGTGACGCTCGGCGGCAGCTCCGGCTCGCCCGCTGCCACCGCCACCACGGCCGCCGCAGTCCCGATCGCGCCGTCGTCGTCGGTCACCGAGAGCTCGATCGGATGGCAACCGGGGTCGAAGGTGTGCGTGACCTCGATCCCGACGTCGAGCTCGTGATCGATCGACCAGGTGTATACGACGATCTGTCCGTCGGCGTCGGTGCTCTCGCTCCCGCTCAGGTTCACCGTGAGCGGGGCCGCGCCGCTCGGCGGCGTCGCCCGGATGACCGCGACCGGCGACATGTTGGTCGGACCGCCGCTTCCTCCGCCCGCGCCCGTCGCAGGGTCTGCTCCCGCGCCGCTCGACCCTTCGGAGTCCCCGCAGCCGAGGACGAGGAGCGCGAGTGCAACGGCAACTCTCGGACGGCTCGGAATCATGGCGCGAGCGTACCAAAGACCCGCTCGAGAGGTGCGGGCCGAGGCGCTGCTGCTGGTAGGATCGCCGCGATGTCTGCCTGTTTGCCTCGCGCGCTGCCGTGCCTCGCCGTCCTTGCGGCGTCGGGCTGCTTCGTCGACGCCATCGGTGCCGGAGGCGAGGGAACTGATGCAGCGGGCGGGGGCGGGGGCGCGGGCGTGGCCACGCTCGCTGATTCTTCGTCGAGCGGCGAGCTGTCGACCACCGCAGGGACGACCGCCGGCCCGACCACCGGCGGAGGCGAGGGAGGAGCCCCTCCCGAGTGTCCCGCCGGTTGGACGGTGGGCATCGAGGGTGACTGTTATGTCATCATGCCGCCCCAGGAGCCGAGCGGCGCATATCGAGACGACGCGGCGGAGCTCTGCGACTTCGCCGGCTCTCAGGTCGGGGCCGTCGGCAGGTTGGCGACCCCCGACGTGACGACCGACATCGGCATACTCGAAGCCTTGGGAGGAGGGCCGTTCGATCTATGGATCGGGGCGATCTACAATGCCGGCGCGCCGAACGAGTTCGTCTTCGAGGGCAGTGATGAGCTCTTTCCCTGGCCTGGACAGCAAGCTCCCTGGGCCTCAAGTCAACCTGACAAGATGCCTGACGAGTCATGCGTGATGATCAGCGGCGGCCAGCTCCACACCTACGAGTGCGATGACGACGAGTTCGGCGATTCACCTTTCGCAGCGGCGTGCGAGCTGGCGCGCTGAACTGAGCCGAAAATGATCGAGGTCCTCGAAGCTGCCTACCAAATCGACGTCCCCGAGGGCGCTTGGCTCGAGGAGGTGGTCAAGGCCGCCGGCAAGCACATCGATCGCGGCTCCGGATTGTTGGGGTACGTCTACGACGCCAGCGATCTCGACGAGGTCAAGGTCGGGTCGTTCTGGGCGGACGGCCGAGCCATCCTCGGCACGCGCGAGCACGTGCAGGCGATCGTTCGGCAGACGCGACCGGAGTACGTAAGGCAGACCTGGCGCGGCCTCCCGTGCTCGCTGGTGAGCGAGACGCCGGACATCGAGCAGCAACCCGGTTACACGGCGATGCGCGGCCTCGGTATCCATGACATCATGGTCATCAATGGAACCGACCCCACCTGGCACGGGTGCTGGATCGGAGCCATGATGCCCGAGTCGATCGAGCTCGAGCCCGAAACTCGTGCGCTCTGGTCCCGGGTGGCGGCGCACATCGCTTCCGGATTTCGGTTGCGGCGCCGCCTCGCCGAGGCCGAGGCAGTCGTCGGTGCTGCCGGCGCCGAGGCAGTGCTCGAGCCGAACGGAAAGCTGGTCCACGCCGAAGAGCCGGCGTCGTCGCGCACGGCGCGCGAGCTGCTCCGTGACGCCGCGCGGGCGATCGACAGGGCGCGCACCCGCGACCGGCGCGAGGTGCTCGAGGCGATCGATGAATGGCGAGGGCTCATCGCGGCACGCTGGACGCTGGTCGATCACTTCGAGAGCGACGGCCGCCGCTACCTCTGTGCGCGCCGCAACGATTCTGTGGCACCGAGCTCGGCGGGGCTTACCGACCGCGAGTATCAGGTCGTCGCCTTCCTCACGCTCGGCCATTCCACGAAGCTCATCGCGTACGAGCTGGGCATCGCGCCGTCGACGGTGCGCGTCCTCCTCGGGCGGGCCGCCGCAAAACTGGGCGCGAAGTCGCGTGAGGAGCTGATCAAGGCGAGCCGCGCAGGCGCGTTTACATTTGCGTCCAAATCGTAAGCACCAGCGCCGGTGACGTTGGATCGAGAGATCGCTACCTTGCACGGTGGAAGGTGGTGACCCGCGAGGAGCTGGGGGGTCATCCGAGCTGGTCACCTCCTTCCAACTTCGTCGCCGTCGACGCTGCGGATCAGCGTCAGGCGCGCTTGTGCCGCGCGGGCACGTGCTCGAGCGGCCACGCTTGCTCGTGATAGTCGAGGGCGTCGGCCGGTGGCACGAAGCCGGGCTCGCAACGCGCGCGGATGCGCGCGAGCGTCTTGTGATCGCGCTGCGCAACGACCGGGATGCCGGCCTCCAAGAGGAGCGCGGCCGCCACGCCGACGCCTTTCTGGAACCGCCGCACCGGGACGAGCCGGCAGCCGTCGG
This sequence comes from Polyangiaceae bacterium, assembly GCA_041940405.1. Taxonomy (GTDB): domain Bacteria; phylum Myxococcota_A; class Polyangia; order Polyangiales; family Polyangiaceae; genus Xiheicaenibacterium. The sequence goes on along the minus strand of JBGTSH010000045.1, from coordinate 2,966 downwards.
AGATCACCTGGCTGCCGCAGGCCGCGCTCATATCGGTCAAGACGGCGAGCTCGACGCGCGCCTCGAGCGCGAACGCGACCATGGCGCGAGCGCCTTCGATCATCTTGTCGGTCAGATCGGCGCCGTGCTCGTCGAGGACCCTCGCCCGACCGGCGACGACGTCGACGCCGTCGCCGCCGTGGATGTCGGGCATCGTTCGGGGGACGCCGAGCGCGTGCTCCTCCGGGCAGAACGGCAGCGCGCGGAAGGTGGGGAGCGCGACGAGATCGGCGATCGTGACCTTGAGACCGTAGTCGCTGCCGTTCACGCCGCAGGGCCAGCCGGCCAGGCATCCGCTGACGAGCACGCGCCAGGGGTCGGCGGCCGTCGGCTCACGCAACGAATCGAGGGCGGAGGGGTGGTAGGCGAGGAGCATGAGGCTTCCTTGGGCTGGGCGCGCTCACGCGCCGCCCAGGGCCGCCTCCAAGTCCTGCTCGATTTCCAACCGACGCGCGTCGGCGATGCCGAGCGCCTTCGCGAAGCGTCCGGCAAACTCGCGCTCGCGCTCGTTCAACCCGGCATCGACGAGCAACACCGAGTAGGCGAGGGCGTAGCCCTTTTCGGCGGCGAAGGCGTCCCGTCGCTTGAGCGCTTCGGCGACGTGCGTCAGCTGCTCGTCGCGATCGCCCATGGCGTCGAGACGTGTGGTCGCGTCGTACAAGGCGTTCATGACGGCGGCATCCGACACCGCCTCGAATGCGCGAAAGTGCTTGATGAGGAGGCTCACGACGAGATGGAGCTCATCCTTCGTCACGTGACGGTCGGAGCGCGCTGCGAGCATCATGGCGTCGACCAACCTTCCGGTGGGCGCCCCGTGGGACCCCTCGTCACGCCCTTCGTCGAACGCTTCCTTCAGCGTCGAAAAGAATGACGGTTTGGTCATGGGATCGCCTCCTCGACGATCTCGAACCGGCCGAAGTCGTACGGCTCGTTTGGCGCCCTCTCCTTGAGGACGAGCGTCTCGCGGATCCCGGCTCGTTCGAGCGTCTTGACGCGGTGATAGCAAAACGGATTGTTCCCGCGGCGGCCGAGCGTGCAATGGGCCGTCCACGAGCAGCCCGCGCGGCAGACGTCGGCGTAGTAGCAAGTCTTGCAGAAGCCCCAGAGCTCGTCGGTCGTGCGGTCCCGCGCGAAGCGCACCTCGGGCGACGTCTCCCAGATCTCTTTTAGCGCGGCGTCGCGAACGTTGCCCCCGATGTACGGCGCGCTGGGCAGCGAGGGACAGCCTTTGACGCTGCCATCCGATTCGAGGCCGATCACCTGCTGCCCGGCGCGGCATCCCTCCCAATACGTCTCTTTGCCGCCCGGTCGAGAGCGCAGCGTGGTCTCGTGCGGCCCGTAGTAGCCGATGTTGTTGCCTACGAAGACGTTGAACGGCTCACCATCTCCCTTGTGGCGCTTCAGGCCCTCGACCTGAATCGCAGCGAGCGTGTCGATTACGTCGACGACTCGATGGGGCTCGATGATCCAATCCGGCCTGTCGGCGGCCCGGCCCATCGGCACCGTCAGCTGCACCTGCCAGGCGACGACGCCCTTGTCCCACAGGGTCTCGACGTGCTCCCACAAGAGGTCCTGGTTGAGGCGGTTGATCTGCGCGTTCGAGGTGACGATGAGGCCCGCTTCTCGGCCGGCGTCGAGCGCGCGCATCGCGGCCTGGTGGCTGCCGAGGTTGCCGCGGAGCTTGTCATGGGCCCGCGCGGGGCCGTCGATCGAGACGCCGAGGCTGTGCAGACCTGCTGCCTTGAGCATCTCGGCCCGCTCGCGCGTCAGAGCGCGTCCCCCTGTCTGCAGGCCCACGCGGATCCCCGCGTCGGTCAGGAAGCGGACGATCTCGCCGAGGTCGGTGCGCAAGTACGCCTCGCCACCGATCAGCGCCACCTCGCGGCAACCGAGGTCCGCGAGGGAGCGGGCCACGTCGAGCACCTCGCTCGTGGAGAGCTCCTTCGAGCGCGCGTGCCCGGCGCGCGATCCGCAGTGCTGGCACGGCTGGTCGCATTTGAGCGTGAGCTCCCATACGGCGTAGAGCGGCTTGGGAGAGGCGGCCTCGCCGTCCCGGAGGACGCGCGGCGGCGGTGTGCCCGCCGCACGCTTCACGAGGGGGATGAGGCCGTCGCGCTCGCTCACGTCCCGGGCTCCAGCGGCATGCCGCGAGCGTACCAGACGCCGCGCGAGCACCGGGCTGCGTTGACAGCCATTTCGTTGGAGCCGAAGATGATCGTCATGCCGACTTTCCTTACGTGCGCCGGGTGCGATTGCCCGGTGAAGGCATCCGAGGCGAGCTGTCCGCACTGCGGAGCTGCGATCCGATCGTCCGATGGCACGGTCCCCAAGGCTGCCGCAGCGATCTTGCTCGGCCTGGTGACCGTCGCTTCGTGCAGCGACGACGAGGGCGGCCAGGGCGGCGCCGGCGGCAACGCCGCCGCCTACGGCGTGCCGGAGACGACCGGGGCCATGGTGACGACGTCGACCAACGCTTCCAGTTCGACGAGCACGGGGACGGGCGCGACGACAGGCTCGACCGGAACGGGAACGTCCGCCGCGACCACGGGCACCGGAATGGGACAGGGCGGTGGAATGGGCGCCGCCGGCGGGATTGCGCCCGCCTACGGCTTGCCCGGCACCGGCGGCTCCGACATGCAGTAGGTCGCCGCGCTCACTCTTCCGCCGCTGCCGCGAGCTTGTCGTCCTCTTCATCGCCGAGGATCCGGCCGAGCTCGGCCTCACCTCGATCGACAGGCGCGCGCCCCCACAAGCGCGCGAAGAAGGTCTTCACGTCGTCGAAGTAGCTGTAGACGACGGGCACCGCCAGGAGCGTCAGGAGCAGCGAGAACGTCTGACCGCCGACGACGATGCCGGCGATCGCCTGGTTGAGGCCCGAGCCGATGCCGCGGCTGAGGAGCAGCGGCACCATGCCCGCGACGAACGCG
>JBGTSH010000044.1:0-45322 GCA_041940405.1 Polyangiaceae bacterium | reverse complement strand
CTGTCGTGCCGCAGGCGCAGGAAGCTCTCCTCACCAAGACGGTCACCATTCCGGTGGTACCGGAGACCGCGGATGCGCCGGCGTCGCCGGCGACGGCAGCGCCGCCGCCCACGCCACCACCTCAGCCGGTGGTCGAAGAGTCCGTCACCTCGCCCGAGGTCGCCGTCCCGCCGGAGCCTCCGTCGACGCAGCCCGGCGTTGCATCTCCGACGGATCCGGGGATGCCCGACGTCGGTTCGCCCGATCAGGATTCGGCGCGCGAGCAAGTGATCGCAAAGGTTCGAGCCGGTGAGGCGTTCCTCGGTGCGGCTCTCGCAGGCGTCGATCTGTCGGGCCTCGATCTGAAGGGCGTGCGCTTCTCCGAAGCGGATCTCGCCGGTGCGAAGCTCGCCGGTGCCGATCTCACCGGAGCGAAGCTGCCGGGCGCGAAGCTCGCCGGCGCCGATCTCAAGGGCGCCAAGCTCGGCGACGCCGATCTGGCGCGTGCCGATCTCACGCGCGCGGTGCTCGACGGTGCAGTCCTGGACGGCGCGGATCTCACCGCGACCGTGCTGACGATGGCGTCAGGAGAGGGCGCGACCTTCTCGCGCGCCAAGTGCGAGCGCGCGAGCTTCGCCCAAGGGCGATGGGCGCGTGCAAAGTTCGAGGGTGCCGCGATGCCGAACGTGGACCTCTCGGGCGCGCGCGTCGACGGCGCGAGCTTCGCGAACGCCGATCTGGCCGACGCGCGGCTCAGCGAAGCTCGAGGTGAGGACTGCGTCCTCAAGAACGCGAAGCTCGACGGCGCGGGCGCGGCGGGCGCGGCGCTGCCGGGGATCGACCTGACGGGCGCGAACGCCGATCGATCGAACTGGGAAGGCGCAGAGCTCGACCGCGGATCGTTCGACGGCTGCTCGCTCAAGGGCGCGTCTTTCTCGCGAGCGAGCCTGGTGGCGACGACCGCGCGAAAGGCGATCCTCGATGACGCCGATCTCTCCAACGTCTCGGCGGACGGCATGGACCTCTCCGAGGCGAGCCTGGCGCGAGCGAACCTGCGCCAAGCCAAGCTGGGGGGCGCGAAGATGTCGCGAGCCAGGCTCGTCGACGCCAACCTCCAGCGCGTCGCCGCCGCCGACATAGCGCTCGATGGGGCGGATCTCACGAACGCCTCGTTGCGCTTCGCGAAGCTGCGAAACGCCGATCTCTCGGGCGCTCAGGTCGACGGCGCGGACCTCCGCGACGCCAACCTCGAGGGCGGGTGCCTCGCCGGGGTCGATCGCTCCAAGGCGAAGATGGCCGGCGCGAACCTGAAGTCTGTCCGCGAATAACTAGAAGGTGCCGCTGAGGCCGGCGTAGCCCGGCCCAATGTCGACCTTCACGGAGGCCGCGTCGGCCTCGACCGAGGCTTCGCTGCTTCCGCCGCCGGTGGCTACATCGACGATGATCAGCGTCGCGCCCAACGCGAGACCGACGCCGCCGACGATGAGGCCGACGTTCGCGATCAGCTGCTGCTGCTCGCCTTCGTCGATCGTTTCGTGATCGGCCGCCGACCTGCAGACGCCGCCGGGCTGGGTGGAGCACTTGTCTTCGACGTCGCCATACGTCGAGAGCGACATCCCGCCGGCCACGCCGAACGTCACCATGCCCGCGACACCGATCGTTCCGGCGATGATCCCGCCGATGAGGAGGCCCGACGGGCCGCTCGACGTTTCCTCTTTCGGCGGCGGCGGCGGCGGAACGTCCTTCTTTGGCTCGGCGACCGCGAGATCGAGCGTCTTGCGCTCCGACTTCGTCAGGGTGACCGTCTCGGCGACCGCGGGCATCCCGTCCGTCTCGAGGAGGACGTCGACCGTGCCGGGATCGAGCGGGATCGGTTTGCCCCACTCCTCTTTCGGGACGATGGCGCCGCCTACCTTGAGGCGTGTGGAGTCCTTCGGGTTGGCAACGTTCACGGTGAGCACCGAGATCTTGTTCGCCAGATCTTCGATCTCGAGCTTGGCCGAAGCGCCGGTCTGCGCGTACTTCTCGGGGCGCGCTTCCGCTTCGACCATGACGCGCTGGAACGTCCGGTAGCTCTCCTTCAGGTTCCCAATCTCGGCCTGGCACCGCGCGATGTAGAGGAGGGAATTCGGGCTCGCTACGGTGTCGTAGGACTTCTTGAACTGCTCGAGCGCGGGCGCGAACTTCTTCGCCTGGAACAGCTTCACGCCGAGGGTGAAGGCGTCGGTGGCCTTCTTCACGTCTTGCGGGCTCGGCGACGCCGCCGGCTGCTGCGCCGACGCGACGGAGGCGGTCGTGACCCCCGCGAGCGGGAGCATCAGAGCGATCGCGAGCGGAGCGAGCGTGCGGCGGCGAAATGACAGCTTCGTTTGGTACGGCATCGACGTCTCGGGCACGAGTACCTCGCAGCGAAGGCGCGTCAGATGGTGGTCGTTCAGATCGTTGTGGGGTTGTGCTTCTTGGGCGGCTTGCCGGTCGGCGGCTTGCCTGTCGGCGGTCTGCCCGTCGCGGGCGGCCTGCCGGTCGCAGGCGGCCTGCCGGTCGCAGGCGGGGCCGCCGTCGCCTGCGGCTTCGCGGTCGGCGGCGGCTCTGGAGTAGCCGTCTCGGTCGCGCTCGGCTCGGCGGTGACGCTCGGTGCGGGCGCTGCGGTCTCGACCGGCGCTGGGGTGGGGGTCGGCGCGGGCGTCGGCGGCGCTGCCGGTGTCGTCGCGACGGCGGTCGCGGTCGGCTTCGCGCTCGACGCGGTTGCGGGTTTTTCGGGCTCGCGCATCGACTCGATGAGGAGAATGATTGCGATGCCGACGCCGACGCCGACGGCGATGAGCATGCCGAGGCGCGCCCACTGCGACATCGGCGGGCCCGAGGTCGACGCGGCTTCGTCCGGATAGCTCTCCGGCAGGTCTGCCGGGATCGGGTCGGAGGCCGAGCCCGCTTCGGCCGACAAGATGTCGGCTGCGCTGCGCGCGGGCGAGGTCGGCGATAGGCCGATCGGCTCGACCGGCACGGCGCCGCCGAAGGCGCCCTCGTCGATCGTCGGCTCGTCGGAGCCGAAGAGGCCACCTGCCGGCGACGCCTCGGTGCCGCCGTTGACGAGCGGCGAAGCGGTCCGGACCTGGACCGTCGGGACGGCGGCGGTCGGTGCTTCGGCGCTCGGCGGCGGCGCGGGGGTCGTGCCGTCGAGCGCGCGCACGGCGTCGACGAGCGCGGCGCGTCGGCTGGCGATCGTGGGCCCGCAGACGCGTTGCAAGAACGCGGCGACGTCGGCGTTCGAGGCCGCTTTCGAGAGCGACGCCTCGATGCGCTCGATCTCCACGCCGACCTCGGCGGCGCTCGCGAACCGCTTGCGCGGATCCTTTTCGAGCAGGCGCATGATGAGCTTGTCGAGATCCGCGGGCAGCTCCGAAGAGAGGGTCTTCGGCGGATCCGGCGCCTTGAGCGCGATGTTCTCGAGGGTCTGTAGATCGTTGTCGCTGCGGAACGGGTGCAGGCCGGTCGCCAGGACGTAGAAGAGCGCGCCGAGCGAGAACAAGTCGCTGCGTCGATCGAGCGACATCCCGCCGAGCTGCTCCGGCGACAGGTACGGCGTCTTGCCTTTGACCGTCGATCCGGCGCGGGTGACGTGCAGGCGGCCCTTCGACTTTGCAATTCCGAAGTCGAGGACCTTCACGTGGCCTTCGACGTCGAGCAGCACGTTCGTCGGGTTGATGTCTCGGTGGACGAGATCGAGCAGCTGCCCGGCATCGTCGCGCAGCTCGTGGGCGGCGTGGAGGCCCGCGCATGCCTCGGCCGCGATTCGGAGGAGCACGTTCGTCGGAATGCCGCCCGAGGTGCGGGCCGCTTCCTGGACTGCGCCGAGGGTCTCGCCCTCGACCCACTCCATCACGAGGTACATGATGTCCTCGCTCTCGCCGACCTCGAGGATCTCTGCGACGTTCGGGTGCTTGATCTTCGCGGCGACGCGCATCTCGTCGAGGAACATCTTCTCGAAATCGAGATCGTCGGAGATCTCGGGGAGCATCGTCTTTACGGCGACGACTTTCTCGAGGCCCTTTGCGGCGAACGGACGCGCAGCCCAGACCACGGCCATACCGCCGCGGGCGACGGCGTTGAGCAGCTCGTAGCGCGAGCCGCCCGCCGTGGAGAGGACGGCGCCCGATCGGAGCGCATCGCTCCGCGAAGCGAGGTTCGGCGAGATCCCGAGTGACGGCTTGGCTGCCGCGGGAGCAGGCGTCGGGGTGAGAACGAGCGCGGGTGCGGGCGCCGGCGCCGGATCGACACCCGGCGTTCCGACGAGCGGCTCGATCCCCATCAGCGTTACCTGACGCGGCTTGAGCGGCGGACCGCGGCGCGGGGCGGGCGGCGGCGCCGACGCTGCCGGCTTCGCTGCAGCGGGCGGCTTGGGAACGTCGACCTCGATCAGCAGGTCACCGTCGGACGTCGAGATCTCCTCGATGAGGCTCGTAGCGTCGGTCGACGAAGGCGCCGGCGCCGGGATCGCCGCCTTCATGTCGACAGTGGCGTCTTCTTCGATGACCGGCACCTTGGGCGCTGCCAAGCCGGATGCGCCGGCGGCAGAACCGACAGCAGAGCCGGACGCGCCAGCGGCCGAACCGACGGCAGAGCCGGGCGTGAAGCCGATGAGCGTCGAGGCGCGCTTCTTGGCACCGGGCGTCTCACCAAGGCCAGCGGCCGCCTTGACCGCAGGCGCGGGAGGCGATGCGTCGCCGTTCTGAGCGCGGCCGTTCTGGGTGCCGGCCGTCTCGGCCTTCACCGCGGCGAACGACTTCGGCGTCACGCTGCGGTTGAAGCCGATGCCGGGTCGGATCGATTCGCTGCGTCCTGCAGTGGGCGAGCGGCCACGCAATTCCTCGACGAAGCGCCCGACCTCGGCGGGTGCTGCCGGCGAGAGGTCTCCGATCACCAGGCCGACAGCCGAAGGTTTCGGCCGTGCGGCGGGATCGCGCGACAGACCCGTCGCAATCATGTCGCTCACCGAGGAGCCGACCTCGGCGCGAACGCTCTTTGCCTCTGCGATCGGTCCGGTGAGGACCTTCTGGATGATCGCCGCCTCCATCCGTGACGCGAAGAGTCGCTGGCGGGTGACGAGCTCCCACGCGAGGACGCACGCGCTGAACGTGTCCGAGCGGACATCGGGTGCTGGAGGCGGCGGCCCTAACGTGAGGCTCATCGGCTTCACGCGCTCGGGAGAAGCGTAGGTCAGCCGCTCGAGGTTCTTGGCGTAGTGCAGCCCGAAGCGCACGAGAGCACGGTCGACCGCAAAGCCGGTTACACGTGTTTGTCCATCGACACCCACGTGAACGCACCACGGGCCGAGCTCGCCGTGGGAAAGTCCAGCACCGGTGTCGCCCGCATGCGCGATCGCGTCGAGGACGCTTTCGATGATCCGCGCCGCGATCGGCAGCGGGATCCCGTCGGGTCCGACCTTGCGCAAGAGAGAGGCAAGGGTCTCGCCGTCGGAGTGCTCGTACGCGACGAACGGCTCACCGTCGATGACGCCGTGATCCACGATGGCAGCCACCGAGGGATGAACGATGGCGCGCGCCGCCTTGGCTTCGGCAAGGAAGGCATCGACGAGCTGCGGGCTCTTTGCGACGTGGCGGTGGATCTTGGTGATGAGGACGGTGCCGCCGCTCGGACCCTTTGCGACGTAGGTAGCACCCACCCCGCTCGCGAACGCTTCTTTGGTGAGCTCGTAGACACCCAGCTTCTTGCCGGTGACTTGCTGAGGAATCAGCGCCATCGAATGTCGAGGGTATCAGGCCGCGCGCGAAACAGGGAAGCGGACGGGGTTTTGGGGGGCCCGGAGAGATCAGCCGGCCGAGCCGACGATTTCGACACCCATCGCGCGCGAGACGGCGTCCCGGTAGCGCATCCACTTCTCGTGCGCGCGGGTGACCGCCGCGACCACGCGTTGCGCCGTCAGATCGTCGCCTACATGGTCGAGAACGCTCGCCCAGGCGTCGCGACGGTGGCCGCCTTCGACCATCCGATGGGCGCGGACGAGCAGGAGTTTTTCCGGCGGGCAGCCGTAGTGCTGGACCATGGGATGGAGTCGCACCTGCTCCTCCACCGTAGGGAGCTGTCGCGTGCCGGAGAGCTCTGCGCGCTCGTGCACCGAACCTTCGACGAAGATCGTGAGGACGGCGGCGCCGACGACCCACGGCGGCTCGATCGAGACCGCGTCGAGGAAGGCTCGGTACTCGAGGGCTTCGGGCTCGAGCTCCGGGGTCGGTGCGGTCAGCTCCTCGCGGCTGAACCCGAGGCCCTCCATCATTTCGAGGAATAGCTCCGGATGAGGGCGACCGAGCGAGAGCTTCCCTGTCTGCTCCTCGAAGATGTTCTCTGCGAGCGCGCAGCGGACGTCGGGGGGCGGGCCTTGGCCGAGCACGCGCGCGAGCAGGACGGGAAAGTCGCGCACGTAGGTCCAGAGCTCGTGCCGAAAGTGGACGAGGAGCTGATCGCGCCGGAGGCCCGGGCGGGTCAAATGCACGAAGGCGCCGTGGTGCTTCTTGTCCATCACGGCGAGGAGGCGCTCGCGAAGCGCCGACCGGACTCGGCTGCGATCGGTCATCGGGAGCGTTCAGCGTGGCCTCCCGGAGGAGGAAAGTCCACGAAGTGGCGGAAGCTAATCGACCGGCGTGAAGCTCGCGTCGATCTCCAGCCGGAACGAGCCCTCGAACGGGTGCGGTGGCGCATTGCCCCAATCCGCGGGCGAGAGCATCGAGAAGTACGCCTCACCGTTGGGGCGCCGGTAGAGGTGGTAAATCCCGCCCGGACGCTTCTTGAAGTTGCAGCTCGCGCGGTGAAGCTCCGCGGTTCGACGCGCCTGGTCGAGGATCGCGCGCGCCTTGTCCTGGAGCGCACGGATCTGCTCGGCGATGACGTCGAGCTGGCCGCCGACCACCGCCGAGGTCAGGCGGTCGGCCTCTTGGATCTCGCGAGCCACATCGACCAGATTGAAGGGGCGTGCGAGCCGGGAGACCGGGTACGGCGAGGCCTTGTCGCTCTCCGGCTTCGACAAAGCGGTGCTGGCGCCGTCAGATGATGACGCTCGTGTCATGGTACGTCACTTCTTGAAGATCTTGCCGATGAGGCCGGCTTCGTCTTTGCGCTTCTTGTCGCGGCGCATCTGGAAGAGGCGCACTTCGCGGACGGCGTCGATGTTCTTCGGGTTGAGCTGCACGACCATCCGAAAATCGCGGATCGCCTTTTCGTCGCGCCCGGTCCGCTTGAGCAGAACGCCGCGGTAGTAGAGGCACCGCTCGTACATCGCGTCGGTCTTCAGGATGTCGTCGAAGATCGCGATGATGTCGTCGTAGAAGCTGCTCGTCTTGCCCTCGGGCACTACCGGGGGATCGCCGCGCTTCATCGCCTGGATCCAGGCGACCACGCAGCGGTACTCCATCTGACCCGGATCCGCGGATAGCGCGCGCTTCGCGTACGCCTCGGCCTGGTTGAGGTCGCCCTTCTTCAGGAGGACCTCGGCCTTCTGGAACTCGATCGCCGCGTCGACGACGCGCTGGACCTCTTCCATTTCGGCCGAGGTGCCACCGCCTTGCGCGACGTTCTTGGCGTACTCGAAGCGCTTCGCGGCTTCGTTCAGGACGGCGTACGCCTCGTTGAACTTGGTGAAGATCTTCGAGACGGTTCCCTTGAGACCGGCGAGCTCGGGCGGAAGTCGATCGGGGTGCCAGGCCTTGGCGAGCTTGAAGTACGCAGCCTGAATCTCGGGATCTTTGGCCTCCTGCGTGACGCCGAGCATCTCGAAGTAGTTCTCGTTGTCGATGCGCTTGTCGCGAAGCTCGATCTCTTGCCAGCGATGCTGCATCTCTTTCGAGAGATCCGGCGGCGGGCCCGAACGCCCTGCCACAGGCGCGGGGGGCGCCTGCGAAGCGAACGCGGCGGCGGGCGGCGCCGAAGGCGCAAACGCTGCTTGCGGCGGAGGCGGCGCAAACGCCGCTTGTGGAGGCGGCGGCGCGTATGCCTGCTGGGGAGGCGGCGGTGGCGCGTACGCCTGCTGCGGAGGCGGCGGCGGCGCGAACGCCTGCTGCGGAGGCGGCGGTGGCGCGTACGCCTGCTGCTGAGGCGGCGGCGCGTACGCAGGTTGCTGCGGAGGCGGCGGCGGTGCGTATGCCTGCTGGGGCGGTGGCGGCGGTGCGTATGCCTGCTGGGGCGGTGGCGGCGGTGCGTATGCGGGTTGCTGCGGAGGCGGCGGCGCGTACGCGGGCTGCTGCGGCGGCGGCGGGGCGTATGCCTGCTGCGGAGGCGGCGGCGGCGTGTACGCAGCTTCGGGTGGCTGCGGCGACGGAGGCGGCGCGCCCGCTTCACCGGGCCGCACGCCCATCGCACCGGGCTTCGGCGTGAGGCGAGAGAAATCGATCCCGAGCCCCTTCTGCCCCTCGGGCGCCGCTGCGGCAGGCTCGGCCTGCGGTGCCGATGCCTCGCCCGCCTCGCGAATGGCGACGGGACCGGGCTCGACGACGCCGGAGCGACGAATGCGGTCGCGCAGGGTGACACCGATCGGAGGGCGACCTTGCACACCGGCGATCTCGATGTGGCGGGTGACCGCGAGCACGTAGAGCGTCAAGCGCGCGACGCTCTCGTGCGCGACGTTCTGAGCGAAGATGTCTTCCACGCTCATCTTCTTGACGCGAAGAAGATCGACGACCGCCGACTCTTCCTTTCGGAACTCGAAGCGCTTCACCTCGGCGTCGATGTGAAGGCCGAGGATGCGCTTGCCGAGGCGCTGCAGCGTCGCCTCGACGAGCGGATCGTCCGAGCGCATGCGGACGCCGGTCATGATGAGGCTCAGCGGCTCCACCGGCGTCAGCTCGGGCCCGCCGTAGTTCGCGAGGAGGTTGACGTCCGCGTAGAACGCGTACCGCGTCTCGGGATCCAGCTCGAAGAGGTGGATCAGCTTGCGGAGGATCTGCTGCTTGAGGACCTTGAGGATGGTCCCGCCGTCGAGCAGGCCTTTGGACACGAGGAAGCGCCCGTGGAGGACTTTCTTCTTGGAGACCTCCATCAAGCTCTGCCGGAGCGTCTGCTCGTCGAGCAGCCCCATCTCGAGGAGCACGCGATCGAGCGGAGCGACCATGCCGCCGGTGCGCACCTTCGAGGGGACGCCCTTCTCGAAGTAGATGCCGTGATTGATGCCGTCCGGCGTCTGGAAGAGCGTCGTGCCCGTGAGGCGCTGGTCGAGCATGTAGACCAGCAAATGAACGAGCGGCGTCTTGGTGAGGTTGCCCTCGGCGGTCGGCGCCGGCGGCTCGTCTACTGCGGGCGCTGACGCTTCGGCCGGCGGAGGCGTCGGCGAACGAGGGTACGACGGTGACGTCTTGCCCGTGCGCGGTGCGGAGCCGCCGCCGTCGACCTCGATTTCCTGGCTCCTGCGAACGGCGGCGGCGATCGCGGCCGAGTCGCCGATCTTGGTCGAAGCGCCTTCGTCGTGCGACGCGTCCTGCCCGAAACCGCCCTGCCAGTCGCGCGCTTGCGTGGCGCCGCCGTCGTCGTCCGCATACGACTGCGGGTTGTACGGCTCCGGCGCGAACGGATCGGGCGCTTGGCCGTACGCGTTGGAATCGTGGGCGTAGCCTTGCTGTTGCTGCGCGTACGCCTGTTGCTGCTCGTACGCTTGCTGCGCCGCCTGGGCCTGGTGGTACGCGGCGAGCTCTGCTTCGTACTGGGCTTGCGCCTGATCGTAGGCGGCCTTCTGCCGCTCCCATTCGGCGTACTGCGCGGCGTACGCCGCTTGCGCGGCTGCGGCTTGAGGATCCAGCGGCGGAGCGGACGAAGGCGCGTGGGCGATCTGCGCCGCATGCGCGGCCTGCTGCTGCTGTTGCGGCGAGTTCGACGGATAGGTGCCGCTCGGTCGCGCCGCGGGAACGGCGGACGGATGCAGCGCCGGTGACGGCGAAGGTCCGAGGCCGCTCACGCCCGACGGCGTGAACGCGCTCGGTGCGCTGGGAGCGGAGACCTGCGACGGCGAAGAGTGGCCGCTCGGCTGCTCGGTGGTGGGCTGGCGCGGTCCGGTGCGCGCCGCGCGGGCCTGAGCACGCGAAGCGTCGTCGGCCGGCGAGACGATCTTCTGAACTTGCTTGCGCGGGTCCTGTGCGCCAAGCGTTGCGAGATCGACGTCGATCGGCTGAGCGAGCCTGCCGCCGGCGGCGTCGAACATGATCCGCACCCGCGGCTGCGAGTACTGCGAGGGATGCGCCGGCGTCGATACGACGAGCGCCATCTCGTTCGAGCCGAGCTGGACGAGCGTCCCCGTGGGGAAGATCCCGAGCGCAGAGACGAGGAGGCGGATGACCGTCCCCTCGGCGGCGTCGGTCGCCTCGCTCTCGAGCGTCGAGATCGCGTCGTCCGCGCTCATCGGCTCGGCGCCGGGCGCCGGCGTGAGGAGATCGTTGAGCTTGCGGGCGACGAGGACGATGCGAGCCTGAAGCGTCGCGGGGCGCATGCCCTGGTAGAGCGGCCCGAGCTGCTTTGCCTTGCGGAGCCAATGCGCCTCGTAGGCGAGCACGGTACGCATGACGGTGGGCTCGTTGACGTGACCGAGCGCCGTGAGCACGGCGGCGGTGGCGGCGGGCTGCTCGAGCTCCTGGAGCTCGCTGAGGCGCGGCATGATCGCCGGCGGGTTCGGACCCACCGTGTTGGTCAGCCGCGGTCGCGCCGTATCGTAGAGGAGCGCGGCCATGCCGATGCGGGCCAGAATGACGATGTCGTCAGTGATCTGCCGCGCCATCGCGACGCTGAGGATCGCCGTGTTGACGGCGCGCCCGGCCTCATCCTGGTTCGCGTTGCGTGCCGCGGTCACCCCGAGGAACGCCGGCGTCTCGCCCTGCGAGAGGTCGACGAGCACCTGGGCGATGCGCTTGACCCGTTGCGGCAGATCGTAGCGACCGCGCTGCAGCTGCTCGAAGAAGCGGCGCATGATGACGATCGCCGACGCATACATGCGCACGACGGCCTGCCGCTCGTCGAGTCGCTCGACGACCGCGCCGCGCTTGAGGGCGCTCTCGGCGACGGCGCGGAGACGGATTCGCGCCGACGGCTTCTCGAGGGTCTGTGCGCGTCCGCTCCGTTGCGCCTCGGCGATCGCAGCGACGAAGGCGAACAGATCCTGCGCGGTGACGTTCCGCGCGATCATGAGCTCCGAATAGCCGAACTTCTTCAGAATCTCGCCGAGCTCGACGGCCCCGTCGTACGTCAGGCGGTTGGCCTTGAGCAGCTGGCCGCCCACGAAGATCGAGCCGAACGCGAACAGAATGGAGACGTTCTGGTCGGTGCGGTTGCCGTAGTCGTTGATGACCGCCGCCGCGTCCTCGACCTGGCGCACCACCGCCTGGTTGTCGAGCGAGTGGAGCGTCGCCTGCTTGGCGAGACGGAAGACGGCTTGGACGACCGACGCTCCTAGATCGCGCGCCTGCACGCGCCGGATGTTCTCGCCGGTGTTCTGCGTGATGATGTCGAGCCGCCCGCCGCCTGCGGCGCCGCCGGGCGGGGCCATCGACTGGCCACCCATACCGGCAGGCATCCCGGGGGGCTGGTGGGCTGCCATCAGATCACCTCTCCGGCGGGGGAGATGCGGCGACCGAGCTTCTGCGCGATGCTCTCGGCGGCGACGAGCGCTGCATCACGCAGCGGCTGGGTGTTCCACCAGCGGCGCTTCGAGGCTTGGAGAACGGCGTCGAGCGCCTCCATGCTCTTGGAGTGCTGGCCCAAGAGCTCGGCGCAAAGCGCGCGCGTCTGCTCGAGCGACTCGTCGACGAGGAGACCGTGCTTCTGAACGATCTCGACGGCGATCTGCTCGCCTCGTTGCGGGTTGAGCGCGAAGAGCGCGCTGAGGAGCTCGCGCCGCTCGCCCACCGGCAGCTGGTTGAACGTCGGATCCTGGACGCGCTTCACGAGGAGCGGGCCCGCCGCGCGGACCTGGTGGAAGGCCATCGTGCGGAGCGCGGCCTGACGCAGCTCGGGCTGCGGCGCCTCGGCGAGGCGGCCGAGCTCGTCCTTGAGCTGCTCGGGCGTCTGCGCGAGGAACGCGACGGACTCGCAGCGCAAGGTCGGGTTGTTCGAAGCCGCGAGGCGGCGCAGCGCTTCGAACCCGCCCTGGGTGCGGATCGCCGAGAGGAGGCGGAGCAGCGGGCGCGCCGTTTCGATCGACATCTGCGGGATGCGCTCGGCGATCTCGTTCTCGCGGCCGGCCATGGTCCGCTGCAAGAACGCGAACAGCACCTGGCGCAGGCCCTCGTGCGGGACTTGATCGAGGACCCCGACGATCGACGCGACGTGCTCGTGCCCCAGCTCGCTGAGCACCACGGCGAGCTGCTGCGCCAAGCGATCGAGATCGATTGCGTTGCCCTGCGCCGCGGCCCCTCCTCCGGCGATGATCGCCTGCTGGTTCGAGCGAACGGCCTCGACGATCAGCAGCCGCAACGTGTCCGGACCGAACATCGCCCGTGTCAGGGTGGGGCCCACCGACCGGGGGTCGGCGAGGGGAGGCCGTTGGTTTCGAACGGCGCCTTCGATCGAGCGGCGGATCGCCTCCCACATCGGGAAGAGGACGTCGAACCGTCGCGAGAGGACGAGGTCACGGGCGCTCGCGTCGAGCGGCTCGCTCACGAGCTTGACGTCCTTGCGCTTGGTCGTGTCGACGAAGGCGTCGGCGAGGACGTCCACGAAGCGCTCGCTCCACCGCTCCGGACTGGTCTCGAGTTGCGCTCCGATCGCCTTCTTGGCGACCGGGTCGAGCGCCAATACCTGCGCAGCCGCCTTCGCGACCTTGAGGGCTTCGGCGTCGACCTGCACGTTCATCGCTGCGGCCTCGGCGCGGTTGGCTCGCTCGTCGGACGCGCGTTGCGCGACGTTCTCGAGCTGATCCGCCTCCTCGTAGAAGGCCTCGCGATCGGCGGCGTCGCCTTCGGCGAAGACGTTGATGACGTCGTACTTGATGAACCTGAGGCGCCGCTCCCAGAGCGCGGAAGCGACGTCGTCCTCGGGCGTGAGATCGCGCGCCGGATCGATGAGGAGCACTTCGCAGAGGCAGCGGAGCTCCTGCTCGGTCACGCCGGGCGTGATCCGGAAGGTGCGGATGCCCGCGGCGAAGAGGTTGTACGGCACCACGTCGAACGGCGGCGTCGGCTCCCAAACCGTCTGCTGGCGGTGGGTGAACGAATAGGGAAGGAGCGACCAGTAGACGGCGTTCGAGTCTTCACGGAGCGCTTCCATCAAGCCCTGGAAGCACGCGCGCAGCTTGTTGTCCGCCTCGGGGTGGCTCCAGCCGTACTGCCGTACGGCGGGCAGCAGCCGCTCGATCCGCCGGAACAGATCCGTCAGGCGGACGACCGCCGGGTCGGTCTCGGCGGCAGGCGGCTCGGGCGGTGGCTCGGCGGCGGCAGGTGCGGCTTGAGGCGCCGCTGCGCCTTGAAATTGAGCGGGTTGCGCCGCAAGGGGCGCGGCCGCTGCCGCCGCGGCTGCCGCTTGGGGCTTGTACGGCGCGAGGAGGCGCAGGCACTCCTGCCGCATCACGTCGGCCGAGTCGAAGCGGCTGCGCGGGTCCCATGCGAGCGCCTTGTCGACGAGGGCGATGATCTCGACCGGGAGATCGGGAGCCACGCGGGCCAGGGACGGAGCGGGCTGCGTGGCCGCGAGGATGAACGCCTCGTTGTCGCTTCGCCCTTGATGCAGGCGCTGCCCGCTCAAGATGGCATAGAGCGTGGCGCCGATGGAAAAGACGTCGGCGCGGCCATCGATGCCTTCGGTGAGGCCCATGGCCTGCTCGGGCGCCATGAAGGAAGGCGTTCCGAGGGCCGTCCCGGCGCGCGTCTTGTCGCCCCCAGCTTCGCGCATGCGGGCGACGCCGAAGTCGAGCAGCATGACGCGCTTGTCTTTGGTGACGAAGATGTTCGCCGGCTTGATGTCGCGGTGGACGATACCTACCTTGTGGAACGCTTCGAGCGTGTCCAGCGACTGCTGAGCCACCTCGAGCGCCTCGGGGATCGGCACTTTCCGGCCCATCCGCTTCCACATCTGCTGGAGCGTCTCGCCCTCGAGGAGCTCCATGACGAGAAACGGCTCATCCGACTCGGTGACGTCGTCGTCGAGGATGGCGACGCGGCCGGGATGGTCGACGCGGTTCGCGACGTAGCCCTCGCGGAGGAAGCGGTCGCGGATGCCCACGTCGCGCGCGAACTCGGTGTGCAGGATCTTCAGCGCGACGCGCGACCCGTTGCGGTGGGTCGAGCCGAAGACGCTCGCCATGCCGCCGACCCCGAGGAGGGAATCGAGGCGGTATTTGCCCTTGATGGTCTTGCCGAGCCTGGCTCGCGCTCGCGCCTTCTCGTCCTGGACGCCGGGGTCGGCGGCGGAAGGGTTGGAGGCGGGGTTCTCGGCCATCGCGAAGGCGTGAGGTGTAGGACAGCGGGCGGCTTCAGCGAGATAGAAGCGCGGAAAGAAACGGTATCATCGTTTTTCGGAAGGCGAAGAGCCATTCCTCGGGGCACCGCGGGGGTCCCCGACAGTCCCGGGGTCCCCCGAATCGTGCCGGGCTCACCGCGCCTTCAGATGGCCGCAGCGCGGCGCGCCGATTTCTACGTGCACGCCCTGGTTCGACGGCACCAGCTGGTTCCAGACCTTCGTGGTCGAGGGATCGCCGGTGAAGACGTCGATGTGCTTGCCGACGACCTTGATCCCCCGGTCCTCGGCGACGAAGCAGCCGTCGTGCTTGGTGCCGTCCGGCCGGCTCAATCCCTCGAACTCCGGGATGAAGACGACCTGTCCGAGCGGGATCACCTCGGTGTCGACCGCGATCGATCGGAGGGGGCTGATGGCCTTCCCCGACGCGCCGCGCCCCGAAGGAAACGCCTTTGCATCGAGCTTCTCGAAGCAGATTTTCTGGTTCGACTTGGGGCACTCGGCGGCGCAGGTGCAGTCACGCATGGCGAAGCTGATTGTCTCGCCGGTGATCAGGCGGCCGCTGCCCTGGAGGCAGACCTGGTCATGGAAGGCCTGGGTGACCGACGCGATGGCCTTGCACTGCGCGTCGAAGACCTTGGCCTTCTTCTCGCCGGAGCTCTCGGTCGGAAAGTCGTAGTACGTGTTCCGGAAGGTCTCGGCCGAACGCATGCCTTGTTTGGCCGCGTGCGCGGGACCGGCCCGGCGGGGCGGGGCGCCCTCGACCCAGGCGTCCGATGTATCGAGCGGCTTCGCCTCCCACTCGTTGTGGACGAAATCCGTGCCGCCGCAGCCGGACGAGGAGACGAGGACCAGCGCCGTGAACGCGACCCTGATCGATGCGCTATCCACCACGGCCCAGCATCCTACACCCGGATTCGCCCGCTGCGACCGTCAGAACGAGACCGGCGCGAGGGCTCCGGCCCCGATCACCAGGCGCAGCTCGACCCTGCGATCAGTCGGCACCAGCGCTGCGGCGGCGAAGCCTCTCGGCGCCGGAGCGCGTGCGGGCTCGGACGCGAGCACGGTCGTGTCGAGGATTGCAGCCGCCAGCACCGACTCGCCGATGGCGGCCCCGATGGGCGCGACCTCTGCCAGCGCACCGAGCCGCGGGCCTTCGCCGGACATCGCCGCGAGCCCTGCCGGGGCATCGGCGCCGGAGGCGAAGACGAGCCGGCCTTTCTGGATGCGAAGGACGATCGATGCGGTGGTCTCGTCGCCGCGCGAGACGCGAACGCGTGTTACGTCACCGATCCGCTCGAGCACCGTATCGCTCGCCGAGACGGTAAAGCCACGCGACGCCAGCGCCGCCGTTACCGACTTGTCCTCGAGACCCTTGATGAGCGCGTGGAGTCCCTTCTTCGCGCGTGCTTCGTCGGCGAGGTCGGAGACGCCGAACATCATCCGGCCCGTGCCGCCGCGCCGATAACCGAGCGCGAGCCCCGGACCGCGGGCGTGCGCGACCTCTTCGAACGCCGGCGTGAGCTGCGTGGCGGCGCCGGCGAGCAGGCCTGCACCCAGCCACGACGAGCCCGCGCGCGCCGCCGCCGCACGGGCGCTCTCCGGCTGGTAGAGCATGAGCCCGAGCTCCGTCTCGGCCGGGAGCTCGAGCAAGCGCGCGAAGGGGCCCGGCTCGAGGGGCGCCGCTGCTCCGTCTTGGAGCGGTCCGAGCTCGAGCACCGCGTCGAGCGTCGTCGGGCCGACGGTGACCCGAAACGGGATCTCGTCGGAGAGCCGAGCCGCAGAGAGCATCGCCAGATCGAAGGGAACGCTGGCCCCGACGCGGTCCGCCGCCGACGTGACCCAAGGCTTCAGCGCGGCGGACCGGACGGTTCCGCGCACGCTCGCCGCGGTGGCTCCGGTCGGCTTCGCTTCCCCGGTTCCGGGAAAACCCGACGGCGAAGTCTGTGCGATGAACGCGCCGACGTCGGCCAAGACCTCGGCCGAGCTCGCGACGACGAGATGATTCGAGATGAGCGCTCGCGCGATCGTCGCGCCGTCGTTTCGAACGGGTACGAGGTGATCCCAACCTCCTTCGGCGCGACGCCGGAAGGGCGACGCATCGCCGGCCGTGGCGACGGCGAGGAGCGCCCCAGGGTTGTGCAGCGGGATCGCGAACGCGTAGCCGGGGCCTTTTTCCCCGCGCGTCATCACGCCACGGATGGTGCCTTCGAGCGCGACGTGCTCGGCGGTCGCGATCGGGAGACCCACGAGCGACACCACGGTGCCCGCCCAGCTCTTTCCGAGCAGGTAGGCCCCGAGGCCGTGGCGCGTCTTCAGGTCATCGTGGAGGCGCGGTAGATCGTCGGCGAGGATCGTCGCCTCGACCGACGCGGGCCTCGGAACCGGGGCGACGGACACGCTCGGCTGCGCCGAAGGCGCGGGATCCGTGCCCGAAGGTCCACACGCGACGAGCGCGAAAGCCAGCGCTGCGGCAAACTGGGACGTCGTCCGCACGCTACGATACGTACTCTCGATGTCTTCGCACCGCCACCGGCCGCTCTCGTCGGCGATCCTCGTCACCGTGATGACGAGCGCCGGCTGCGTCGCCTCGCCGGCAGTCGATTCGGCCGTCGCCGACCCGCGCGAGCCGGTTCGCGCGCCAGCGCCGCTTCCCGCAGTTGCGTCGGCGTCCACGCCGATCGCGACCGAGGTGGCGCCCACGCGCGCGCCGGTGGTCCCCGAGCTCGCGCGCTTTCACGCGGCGCTTCGCGAGCTCGAATCCAAGAAGAGGGCGCGCCACGTGCGGATTTACTGGATGGGCGATTCGCACGGCCAGGCCGACTTCTGGAGCGGACAGGTGAGGCGCCTCTTGTCCGAGCGCTTCGGCTCCGGCGGCCCGGGCTTTCTTCACCTCGGGTACAAGAACTACCGCCACGACGGCATCAAGCTCGAGACCGATGGCAAGTGGCGCATGCGGCCGAAGCGGCCGGTAGGCATCGAGAAGCAGGACGACGGCGTCTTCGGTCTCGGTGGGCTCATGATGAGCGGCTACGCCGACAGCCCGAAGGTCGAGCTCAACATCACCGAGACCCTCCCGACAGAGAAGCTCTCGTACGACGTCTGCTACCGGTTCCACCAGCCCGATGACCAGCTGGAGATAACGCTCGGTGGCGAGCGGCGCACGGTGAAGGTGGACGAGGCTTCACCCATCAACGCCGTCCGTCATCTCGAAATGACGACAACGTCACTCTCTCCGTTCGTCATCCGGCCGATCGGGCGCACGGATCTCTGCGGCGTCGCGGTCGAGACGGATCCGACAGTTTCCCCGGGGGTCGTCCTCGACACCCTGGCGATCAACGGCGCGCGCTACGGCACGATGTTGGCGTGGGACGAAGAGGCGTGGGCGGCCGAGGCCACGCGCCGCCCGCCGGACCTGGCCATCCTCGAGCTCGGCACCAACGAAGCGGGCGACACGAGCCCCCGGTACGAGCGAGTCGCCGATCAAGCAGAGGCGCTCTTGGGTCGCATCCGCAAGGTGGCCCCGGACGCGGACTGTGTCATCGTCTCGCCCACCGATCGCGCCGACGCAGAAGACCGTACGGCGGCGATGCGCGACGCGCTGATGGCGCGCTCCAAGCTCGTCGGCTGCGCTTGGTTCGACGCCTGGCACATCCTCGGAGAAAAGGGCGGCATGGCGAAGCTCCGCGACGAAGGCGACGGCAAGGTTCAGCCGGACGGCATCCACCTGACCATCAAGGGCTACCGCGAGCTCGGCGCGACGATGTTCTCGGAGCTGATGAAGGGGTACTGAGCCGTGGCAGGAGGAGCGTACCGCGATCATCTCGAGGCGCTCCTCTCCCGCGTCAGCGAACGTCACGCGCGCGTCGTCGATCTGGAGTCTCGCCTCGAGCTCGCGGCGCTCGCGCGGATCGACAAGCGCGAGCACGAGCGGCTCGCCGCGCTGGCTCGAGCGGCCCTCTCGCGCGATCCCCGCGCGCACGGACCCGTCGGTGCGCCCGACGAGGGCGAGCTCGCGCGCATCGAGGCCGATCTGAAGACCTACGAGCTCGAGCTCGAAGCGCTGGCGATGCGCGCTCCGGAGCTCGAGCTCGTCGCCAAGACGCCGTACGGCGAGCCGCGCCATCCGGCGCTGCGGCGACGGCGCAGCTACGTAGGCGGCGGCGGAAGCTTCTACGGCGCCACGCTCCACGAGGCCTTCGATCTGGAGGAGGCCCTGAAGAAGGGCCTCGGATGGGTAAGAAACTTCGATTGCCACTGGGAGGAGCGACCCGAGCCGTCGGTCTTTCCCAGCCGCGCCGTCCTTCGCGCCCGCTTCGTCAGCGGCGAGACGCCGGTCGCGCTCGTCGTCGAGATCCTTCCGGGCGGCAGCTTGCTGACGTATCACATGACGTTCGTCACGACGGTTGCGCCCGGCCTCCCGCCCGTCCTCGCGCTGCCGCGAACCGAGCTCTTGAAGCGCGCTTACTGGTTCATGAAGCGCAAGTCACACGAGCTCGGGCCGGAGGTCATGACCGGCGACGAAGCCTTCGACGCCACTTTTGCGGTGAGGTGCCCGAACCCCGCGGTGTCGCTCGGCGGCTTCGCCCGCGTGCCGATGCTCGAGCTCTCGAAGTTCGACGTCCCGACGCTTCACGCCGAAAGCGGCGAAGCAACCCTGCGCTACCAATACGATCCCGAGCCCGAGCCGCTGCGCTTTGCGCTCGACGTTCTCGCCGGCCTTCGGTCGAGCGAGATCGCGCTCTCGATCGTCAAGCGCTGAGCGCGGTCAACGCGGCCCGGGCCGGGTCCTGGACGCGTTCCTCGACGCGACGCGCGTGGCGCCCAGCGCCCGCAGCGCACGATAGATGACAGGATCGTCAGCAGGTCCGATGCGGCCTGCGTGATCCGGCCACGCCACCTGGCGGACCATGTCGGGCGTCCGGACGTCGGGGCCGGCCCACGTCGTGGGCGCGTGGGGCAGGGCAGCCTCTTTGTCGGTTCCCGACGGCAGGCCGAGCGCG
Organism: Polyangiaceae bacterium; assembly: GCA_041940405.1. Classification (GTDB taxonomy): domain Bacteria; phylum Myxococcota_A; class Polyangia; order Polyangiales; family Polyangiaceae; genus Xiheicaenibacterium. Next base: position 25,904 of record JBGTSH010000044.1, on the reverse strand, counting down.
ATCTCCGGCGTGACGCCGAGGCGCTGCACCGGAGTGCCGTCCGGCAGCGAGAAGACGAGCGTCGTCAGCCGGAGCACGCCGACGCCGGCGTCGTCGTCGAGGTACTCCTGCGCGCAACCTTTCCCATAGGTCCGGCTGCCGACGGCCGGGCCTCGGTCGTACGCGGCGAGGGCACCGGCGATCATCTCCGCCGCGCTCGCCGACTCGCCATCGACGAGCGTGGCGACGGGCCCGCTCCAAACGGCGCCCTCCGGCGGCCGCGGCGCGCGGTCGACCGAGATCTCGCCGTCTCGGCGACGCATCGGGAAGAGCGGCGCGCCGGGCAGAAACACGCCCAGCGCACCGAGCGCTCCATCGGTCGAGCCGCCGCCGTTGCCGCGGAGATCCAGGAGCACTCCTACCGGTTCACGCTCGACGTGCGCGAGCGCCGCCATGAGGCGTTCGCCGAGATCGTCGGGAACGTCGGGGACGCGGACGACGAGCGCGTAGCCGCCGCCGTAGTCGACCTGCGAGGTCACGAGGCCGACCGCGGCGAGCCCGGTAGGAGGCTGCGCCAGGAGCTCGGGGTGGGCTTCGATTTCGAGGTCGATCGGCTCGGCCTGATCGCTCCGGAGAACCGTAGCGCGGATGGGCTCGGCGGTCGGAAGGAAGGAGAGCTGGTTCGCTTGCTCGACGCTCATGCCCCCGACGATCGAGGCGCCGACCCGGAGCACGACGTCGCCGTCGCGGAGCGGAGCGCGCGCGCCGCGATCGATGCGCACGCCCAGGGCGGTGCGCGTCATCTCGGTCCACATTCGGGGCGGGGGATCGACCTCGAGGTCGACGTCGTAGATGCTCGCCTCTTCATCGAGCGGCGCCCACGCGCCGTGCGGATCGATCTGCGGGATGTACGCGCGAACCGCCGCCGCCAGGACGATCTCGGACCACTGCTCGGCGGTCTTGTCCGGTGCGAGGCGGTCGGTGGCCACCGCCGTGTACGTCTCGACGCTGGGACCGAAGGCCCCTTCGAGCGCTCCCATCCGCTGGCCGAGGGTCCGCGCGAGATCGTGTCCACGGCGCGTCACCGTCCCATCCTCGAACGGCGTCGACGTCGCGAGCTCGAAGCGATGCTTCCGCCCTACAACGGTCCGGCGCGCCGCCGCGCGAGCCGCGAGCACCTCGGTTCGCAGCTCGCCGACCCAACCGCGGAGCTCGCCGCCGATGGCGAGCGCGGCGGTGCACGGCCCCGAGCCGGGCCGAGCCTCGAGGTCGTGAGCGATGTCGTTCTCGAGGAGGGCCGCGGCGATCGGCGCGTCGGGCGCCACCGACCAGAGCCCGTGCGGGTCGAGCCAGTCGCTCGTCGCCGACGCGAAGCGCTCGCTGTCCACCGGCTCGGCGGCCATCGCGAGCGAGGCTCGTGCCTGGGCGACGATTTTGCGGGCTCCGTCGCAATCGATCACCGGAGGGTCGCCGACGGGCGCGGCGAGCACACGCTCTTCGACCTCGAGCGCTTGCGGGAGATCGAGCTGGGACCCCTTCGGCGGGGAAAAGCCGTCGTACGGATACCAGTCGGTGAGCCACGCACCCCATGCGGGTCGCGCGGGCTGGTCTCGCGAGGTCTGCGGACGCGCGACCACAGCGACCGCGGCCGCCAGACAGAGGACGGACGCCGCCGTGTAGAGGTTCGGGCCGGAGGGTGCGATCCGCGGCGGCAAGCTCTCTTTTCTAGCACGCCGACTCCGGCCGTTCGCCATTTCCAGGGTGGGTCGCGGAACGCGAAACGACGGCTGCGCTCGGCGGGGGTGGCTGCAACCTTTGCGCGATTTCCCCTCCCGTATGGGGCACCGCGTCGGGCATTCGGCTTGCACAGCGCCACACCGAGCTTGCAGAGGAGGCCGACGATGCGCGCTTCTTGGGATCGCACTGCTCTTTCCACGTATCGGGCCGCGTTCGAATCACGCACCCCACTGACAGCAGAGACCGAGCGAGAGCTCACCGCCAAGCTTCAGGCGGGTGATGCCGCCGCGGGCGGCGCCCTGGTTCGCGCGTGCATGCCCTTCGTTTTGACGGTCTCGTTGGAGTACCGCCGCTGGGGCGTCCCGCTCGAGGACATCGTTCAAGAAGGAAGCATCGGCCTCGTCAAGGCGGCGATGCGATTCAACCCCGACAAGGGATGCCGCCTCATCACCTACGCGGCCTATTGGATCCGCGCCGAGATCAGAGACTACGTCGTGCGGAGCTACCGCATGGTTCGGCTCGGCGCCTCGAAGGGCGAGCGGCGCGCTCTCCGGCACTATCGCAAGACGCGCGAGCGCGACCCGCAGGTGCTCGCGGTGGCGAGCGGCATCACGCCGGAGCGAGCCGAGCTCCTCTTGCCGATGCTCATGGCGCGTGACGTGACGCTCGACGCGACCGACTCCGGCGAGCCCTCGCCCGGCGATCGGCTCGCGGACGTTCGCCCGTCGCCCGAAGAAGAGACGGCGAGCTCCGAAGAGCGCCGCAAAATGAGCGCGGCCCTCGAAGTCGCGCTCGGCGAGCTCCCGCCGCGCGAGCAGACAATCATCCGCACCCGCTGGCTCCGCGAGGACCCGCTCACGCTCGAAGAGGTCGGGCACCAGTTCGGTATCAGCAAGGAGCGCGTTCGCCAGCTCGAAGAGCGCGCAAAGAAGCGTGTGCGTGACCGCATCGTGGCCCTCATGGCTCCAGAGGCGCAAGCCGCCGCCTGAGGGGGCGGAGCCGAGGCTCCGGAGCGATCGAGCCCGCTCTACGATCGCGTGGTAGGCTCCGCCCACCTTGACCGCCGCGGACACCCAAGCTCGCAGCGAGGCACCGATCGCCCCGCGCGCGTCGGATGACGTCGCCGTCGTGCTCGGCTGCCGCGTCGAAGACAGCGGCGAGCCCTCGGGTGCTTTGCGGCGTCGTGCCTCCTGGGCCGCGGCGGCGTACCGCGCGGGTCTCGCGTCGAGGATCATCGCCGCAGGCGGGCGGCGTTGGGGCGACCACGTCGAGGCCGAGGCGACCTTCCGCTGGCTCGTGCAGAGCGGCGTTCCCGAAGACCGCATTCTGATGGAGCTCTGCTCCCTCACGACGGCAGAGAACGCGATCTTCTCGGCGCCGCTCCTCCGGAGCCTCTCCAAGAGCCGAGCGATCGTCGTCACCTGCGCGTGGCACATGCCGCGGGCGGTCGCGTGCTTTCGAGCCGTCGGCATCGAGGCCATCGCGCTCTCGGCGCCGCCGCCGCCGTCGACGCTCGTGACAAAGGTCCGCCGCAAGGTGCACGAGCTTTTGTCGGGTCGTCTCGACCGACACAACTTCGCGCGCATCGCCGCGATCCGCGCGCGGGGCGACGCTCATCCCTTCGACCGCGAGCCGTGAACGCCGCGCGATCGCTCCTCGGTGCCGTCGCGCTCGTCGCTGCCGCCTGCAGCGCAGGAGGCGGCGCGTCGGGGTCGGCCTCCGCGGGGCCTTCGGGATCGGCGGCTGCGGCGGGCTCGGCCGCTCCGCCTTCTGCCGCAGACCTGCGACCCATCGCAGAGGCGGAGCAGCGGCGAGCGGCGTCGATGATCGGCGATCCGGATCTCTCGTCGCGTGACCCGGTCGTGCGACGTGGGGCGGCTCGTGCCCTCGCGAGGATCGGCGGGGCCGCGTCGGCCCGAGGCCTGATGCGCGCGCTGTCCGACGAAGATCCCGAGGTGGTGGCATGGGCGGCGTACGGGCTCGGCGGCGGAGAGGCGATCGGCGGCGGCTGGAAGTGTCGCGGCGATCGCGAGGCGGTCGTCGCTGCGCTCGCGGCGCGAGCGCTTTCGTTGCGCGAGACGGACGTTCCGATCGCGTTCGGTCCCATCGCGCGCGCCGTCGGCCGATGCGCCTCGTCGCGGTCGGAGGCGACGCTCGTCGCCTGGCTCGACGGCTCGCCGGAGCGCGCGCGCGAGGCTGCGCTGGGTCTCGCCGATCTCGCGACCCAGCTCAAAGGCCCGCGAGACCAAGCGCGGCTCCGTGAGGAGACGCACGTCGCGCTTCTCGCCCGTGCCGAGGGCGGGGTCGCCGCCCCGCCGCTCCCCGAAGCGCTCGTTCCGATCTCGCGCGTCGAGAACGTTCCCCCGAGCGTGACCGGGCGGCTGGGTGAGGTGGCGCGTGCCCGGCTCGGCGAGCCGGGACCGTACAGGCTCTTCGCCGTGCGTGCGCTCGGTCGCGCGCGTGAGGCAGGTGTCGCTCCGCTCGAGCGAGCGCTCGGCGAAGGAGCCGCGAAGCTCACGATGCCCGAGCGCGTCGAAGCGGCGCGCGCGGCCGCCCGCCTGGGCACCGACGGGCAGGTGCTCCTCGCCAAGGTCCTCGCCAAGATGGCGGAGACGCCGGCCGAGCTCGCCAAGGACGCCGAGAGCGCGGCGATCACCGGCGCCGTCCTCGCCGGCTTGAAGGAGCCACGCGGCGCCGAAGCCGCGCTCGACAAGATCGCCAAGCTCGCCCCGCCCGACGGCGCGAGCGATCGCCAGCGGCGCCTCGTGTCGGGCATTCGCTGCGCGGCCGCCAAGGTCATCGTGAAGCGCGCCGCCGACGTGCTGCTCGTCGGGTGCGACCTCGACAAGGGTTGGATCGGCAAGCGGGCCTTCGCGGAGGTGCTCGGGCGCAGCAAGATCGAAGGACCGGCGGTCAAGATGTACAAGGACCTGCTCGCCGACCCCGACGTGCGCGTGCGTGAGGCCGCGCTCGATCTCCTCGCCGCGCATCCGGAGATCGAAGGCCCCGCCGCGATCCTCGAAGAGGCGCTCAAGGCGAAGGAGCCGGGCGTAGCGGTGATCGCCGCCGAGCAGATCGCGAAGAACCCGAACCTCGCGTCGGACCGCAAGGCGAAGAAGAAGCCCGTCGAGAAGAAGGCCGACAAGCCGAAGGCCGATCCTCCGAAAGACAAGAAGCCGGACGAGAAGAAGCCCGACGAAAATAAGGACGACAAGAAGCCGCGCGAGAAGAAGGACGACAAGAAGCCAGAGGACGACAAGCCGGCCGAGGTCGTCGTGTCGCCCGACGCGGGCGTCGTCGCCGCGCTCGGGGCGCTCCTCGAGCGCGCCGAGAAGGAGCGCGACCTCGAGATGCTGGCGGCGACGATCGACGCGATGGCTGCGCTCGGATCCAAAGAGCTCGTCGTCAAGATCGAGCCGCACTGCAAGTCGGCATATCCGGCGGCGCGCGAGCACGCCGCCTCGGCACTGTCGCTGCTCACCGGGAAGAAGACGGCCTGCGAGCCCCCGGAGCGCGCGCCCGAGGTTGCGCCCGAGACCGGTGAGGCCCCGAAGCGGCTCTCGCTGGTGCTCGAGACGGACGTCGGCGAGCTGACAATCGACCTCGATCCGGATCTCGCGCCGGTGACCACCCTGCGCATCGCCGATATCGCGCGGAGCGGATATTATGACGGCAACGTCATTCATCGCGTCGACCCGTCGTTCGTTGTGCAGTTCGGCGCGCCGTTCCCCGATGGGTATTCGGGCCCGCCCGGCAAGCTCCCGCTCCGTTGCGAGACCAGCCCGAAGCCGTTCGAAGAGCTCTCGGTCGGCGTCGCGCTCTCGGGGCGGGACACGGGCTCGAGCCAGCTCTTCGTGATGCGCGCGCGGCACCCGCACCTCGACGGCCTCTACCCGATCGTCGGCAAGGCGTCGGGGCCCTGGCACTCGATCGCCGAGGGCGACGCGATCAAGAAGGTTCGCGTCGTCGAGAAGTGAGGCGTTCGGCGCTCGCGTCGGCCGCTTCGAGCTCGGCGAGGTGCGCTTCTTCGAGCGCGTCGGTGGCGACGGCGTCGAGCGCGATCCTGACCTTTTCGTTCGCGGCAGCTCCGGCGGCCACCCGGGCCTGATCCCTCGCGCGCTCCGGATCGATGGCGCCGAGAGCGATGGCTGCGGCGACGCGGCGCTCGCCCGGCGCGCGCGGATCGCCGAGGACACGCTCGAGATCGTCCGGCGCGATGCGCCGCGATCGAAAGTCCTGCGCGGGCTTTACGAGCTCGGCGAGCGAGGTGCGCCAGCCGTCGAGGTCACGGCCGCCTCGATCGAGCGCCGACAGATCGGGCGCTTCTTCGGCGACGCCGGCGATGCCCGCCTCGATGCGGCGGACGAGGACACCTACTTGATCCACTGCCTGGCCGATCACCGGAAGCTCGACGATCCCGCCTGCGCGTAGCTCGAGGCTCACGTCCCACGCGCCGGGCTGGGCGTTCACGCGCTTGATCGCCTTGTAAGGAATGAACCGGGTGCGGCCGAGGAGGATCCGCACGCCGTCGGCACCGGTGACGACGTGGGGATTGCGGGTTCGGAAGAACCAGACCACGAGCGCGATTGTCGGCAATGCGCCGACGATCCATCCCCAAAGAGGCACATTGGCCGGGGCGCGAGCTGTCTGTCCGCTGAGGGCGAGCGCCGCGGCAGCGAGAAAACCGCCGATGATCGGCCCCACGGTGAGCGCCAAGAAGCCTCGGGTGAAGCTGCCGATCATCCCTCGCAGCGGAAGCTCCAGGGTGCGCTTGTCCTGCGTCAGGCCCACGAGCGACAAGAGCTCGTCGCACGCTGCCGGGGATCCCAGCGTGAGAAGAAGGCGCTCGCCGTCGTGGGTCTCGATGACGGCGGTGCTGCCTCTGACGTAGCCGGTCGCGAGATCGCCGAACGCGAAGGGCGTCGCTTCTTTGCCTGTTCCCACGAGGAGCGAGCCGTCATCGACGTTCACCACGCTCCGGCTTCGAGGCAAAAAATGGAAGAGAGCGGAGAGCCGCGTGGCGAGCGCGAACGCTGCGCCGACGATCGACAGCGTGGAAACGCCGAGGATCAAGCCGGAGATGGCGATGGCGAGGCCGACGCCGATGAGCAGCTTGCGCCCGAACGTGACCCCCTCGCGGCGGATGCGCTCCGCGGCAAAGGTCTTCACTCCGTCCCCTCCGGGTTCATTCGAACGGGTCCAGGGCGTCGGCGAGCGCGTCCTCGTCGAGCTCGGCGAAGAGCGGCCGTCGCTCTCTGACGGCGCGGACGACCTCGTCGTCACCCGGCTCGGGCATCTTGCGCGATGCCACGAGCGTGAGCCGGTCGACGTTCTGGGCGTGCTCGCGCAGGCGCGCTTCGGCAAAGTCCGTCGATTCCCCCAGGCTCAGGAGGAATGGATAGTCGGATGCTTCGAGCTGGAGGAGCTCGCGGATCGCCCAGAGCCGCGCTTCGCGCTGAACCGGGGCGCGCGGCGTGTCGCGCACGATCGAGTCGACGTAGAGGACGCGCCTTTCGGCTCGATGTCCCACGCGAACGGCGTGCGCTGCCTGCGGGTGGGTCCACACCCCCGAGAAGCCGCCCTCGCCCCAGCTGCTCGTCGCGGGCTGGGCCACGAAGAGCTCTGGATCGCGCGCGAGGTACTCCGTGAGAGAGACCGCTCGCTCGCCGAGGAGGGCGAGGAGGCTCTCGAGAAAGATCGGGCCCTCGTACCACCAGTGCCCGAAGAGCTCGGCATCGAACGCGAGGACGGCGAGCGGGGCGGGGGAAGTCGAGGCGGCGAACGCCGCGTCGAGGGCGCGCACGAAGTCGCACGCATGGGACCGCGCGCGCGCCGCTGCTGCTCCGGGATCGTAGGGCCGCTTGGGCCCGTCTCCTCCGGTCACGCACAGAGGCCTGATCCCGGTCGGGCCGATCCAGCCTTCAGGCAGCGCTTCGGGAAGCAGCCGCTCGACGTCGGCGTGAAACTCTCGATACACGGGATCGCCCGGGTAGCCGTGCTTCGCGGACCATACGAGACCGACGAGATCGGCGGCCCGGCCGAAGAACGCTACTCCGTTCGGCGAGACGATCGGTGAGAGCGGTACGCCTTCCGGGCGTGGCCTGGCGAGGTCGAGCCCATGCTGCTCGAGGACGACGTACCCCGTCCCGCTGCGGGCGACGTCGTCGAGGAGCTTCTCGGCGTAGCCGCACTCGGGCAGCCACATGCCTTCGGCGTTGAGGCCGGTGACGGTGCGGAAGTAGCGCCGCCCCAGCCGCAGCTGCGCGCGTGCCGCGGCAGGGGTGAGCACCGCAGGAAGGAACGCGTGCGTGGCGCAGGTGGTCACGAGCTCCAACCCGCCGGCGGTCGCGAGGTCGACGAAGCTCCGTGTGAGATCGCGCCTGGCCGCGGTCCAGCGGGCGCGCGACGCGGCGAGGCGCGATCTGTGATCGCGAACGGCGGGTGCGAGCTTGGGGCTCTTCTCGGCGCGCGCGCCGACCTCTTCGAGGCGGTCACAGAAGGCGTCGAAGCCGGTCTTGTAGTGGGCGTCGCCGAGCATCGAGAGCAAGGTCGGCGAGAGCGACAAGGTCAGGCGTGGGTGCGGCGCTCCGCCGGCTGCGCGCTCGATGACGTCGGCGAGCGGAAGGTACGACTCCCACATCGCTTCGTAGAGCCATTGCTCCTCGACGCGTTCTTCATTCTGGGATGCCCGCACGTAAGGAAGATGCGCGTGCAGGACGATCGCGACGTCGCCGCGATTGCGGAGAGCCGTCATGGCTGCGTGCTCGGCGAAAGGCGCCCGAGCGCGTAGAGCGCAAAATGAGGAAACTCGGTCTGCATCACGTCGATGCCCAGCTCATAGCCCACCGGATAGCCGGAGAGATCGCCCGCGAGCAGGGCGGCGGCGTCGGCGCTGACGAACGCGTTCGAAAAGACCTTCGCCGGGATCGCGTGGATGCGTGCCAGGGTCGCCGGATCGGTGAACGAAGGCGACTGATCGATTTCGAGGAGGATCGGCGGCGGATCGTAGGCCTCGGCACGCGTGATGTCGTCGAGCGACTTGACGCGGACCATGATGGGGACCGTCGGGACGGCGGCGCGGATCGCGTCGCACTCGTCGGGCGCGCATTGCACGTAGGCGTCGGCCTCGAGCCCTTGGGCGACGAGGTAGGTCGCTGCCGCGATCCCCGCGGTTGTCTCCTTGGTCTCGAGCTCGACGACGATGCGCCCCTGGGCGAGGGCCATCACCTCTTCCAAGGTGACGATGCGCTCGCAAGAGAAGTCGCCCGGGGGATCGGTCTCCTCGAGCTTGACCGGCATCGCCTTGAGCTCGGCGAGCGTGAAGTCGCCGACGTTGCCGCTGCCCTGGAGCGTCCTGTCGATCTCGCGGTCATGCAGGAGGACGACGTGCCCGTCGGAGGTGAGCCGCACGTCGGTCTCGACGATGTCCACGCCGAGGAGGATCGAGGCGCGGAGGGCGGAGAGCGAGTTCTCAGGCGCGAACGGATTTCCCATGCGGTGGGCGCACACGAAGTCGCTGATGCACGCGCCATCGGAGACGCAGGCGAGGTCGTGCGGGCGAGCCGGCGGCGTCGGAGTCGGCGCGGTGCAGTCGTACTGGCTCGGCGCGAGGAAGTCGGTCGCTCCGAGCGTATCCTTGCCGCCCGCGCCGCCGGCCCCGCCGCTGCCGGACGTCGTACCGGTCGCAGCGTCATCGGCGCAAGCCGCGAGCAAGACCGCGAGCGCGGCCGCGGCTCGCGGCCGGACGGTCACCACCCGCCGTCACCGGCGGCGGTCGTCGCCTTCTTGCACGCCTCTTCGGGGTCCGTCACGCAGACGTTCTCGCTGCAGACCTCGACCTCGACCCCTGCCGCACACGACACAGGGGGGCATTCGCTGGAGTCATTGCACTTCACCCCCTCGCTCTCATCGCCGCAGCTCGCTGACAGAACCGTAAGGATGATTGCGCCTGCCGTTCGAATGTTCATGCGAGCTCCCGTCCCAGGGCAGCGCCCAGGCTTCGTGCGGTCTCTTCGTCAGCCGGAAACTCGGCTCGTCGCTCGCCGCGCCGCACGCGCGAGCCGTCGGCGTCCGCGACGAACGCGGCGATGGTGATGTGGGCGCCGGCTCGCTTCGCGTGCGCGGCGACCGGCAGGCGGCAGCTGCCGCCGACCGCGGCCATGAAGGCGCGCTCGGCCGCGACGCAGATCGACGTCTCGGGGTGGACGAGCGCGGCGAGGGCGGTCTTCACACGCTCGTCGTCCGCGCGGCACTCGATCCCGAGGGCGCCTTGCCCGACGGCCGGCAACGAGACCGCTACCTCGAGGATCTCGCTGGCGCGATCCGCTCTGCCGAGGCGTTTGAGACCGGCGAGCGCGAGGACGATCGCGTCGAGCGCGCCCTCGTCGACCTTTCGTAGCCTCGTGTCGACGTTTCCTCGGAGGGCCTCGATCGCGAGATCGGGCCTCGCTTCGCGGAGCGCGAGCGCGCGCCGCATGCTGGAGGTGCCGACCCGGGCGCCCTTCGGGAGCTCCGCGAGCGGCTTGTCGCCGCGCGAGACGAGCACGTCGCGCGGGTCCTCGCGCTCCGGGATGCAAGCGAGCTCGAGCCCGGGCGCGAGCTCTGCCGGCACGTCCTTGATCGAGTGGACCGCGAAGTCGGCGCGCTTGTCGTAGAGCGCCTCTTCGAGCTCTTTGACGAAGAGGCCCTTGCCTCCGATGTCCTGGAGCTTCTCCTGCGCGAACTTGTCGCCGCTGGTCGTCACCTGGAGCTCCTCGATCTCGAGCGCCGGGTGCGCGGCCTTCAGCTTCGAAGCAAACGCGCGCGATTGCGCGAGCGCGAGCGCGCTCTTGCGCGTGCAAAGGACAAGTTTCAACTCGACCTCGTCTCGCGTTGCTCTTGGGGGGCGGCCCGGGGCGTACCCTCGGCCGTATCGGAGTCGTCGTCGCCACCGCTGCCGCCGATGGTGTCGGGCAGATCGAAGAGGTCGCGCATCATCTCTACGTATTCGTCGCCACGCGGATCCTGTGCGAGCGCGCGCAGGCGCGTCGTCGGCCTATGGCAGATCTTGTTGGTTGCTGCGTCCAGCATCATCCCGAGCGCATCGCGTTCGGCTTGCGAGAGGTGCTTCAGCTTTCCGGAGAGGCTTCGCTCGAGCTCGGACACCAGCGTCGCGCGGACCCGCGCTCGAAGGCCGACGACCACCGGGTTGAGCGCCAGCTCGGTCCACTTGGACTGGTAGGCCGTGAGCTCTTCCTCGACCATCGTCTCGGCGCGGCCGGCCTCCGCGGCTCGTCCGGCGAGCGTCCCCGCGACCGCCTCTTCGAGGTTGTCGATGTCGTAGAGGTACACGCCGTCGAGCTTGGCGGCCGCGGGATCGACGTTTCGCGGAACCGCGATGTCGATGAAGAAGAGGTTGCGACCGCGGCGGGCCTTGCGGACCGTCTTGAGGGCGTCGAGCGTCACGACGTACGTCGGGCTGGACGTCGAGGTGATGACGATGTCGGCGTCGATCAGGCACCAGTTGAGCTCGCCCCAGTCGCGAGGCTCTCCGCCGACCTCGGCCGCGAGCCGATCGGCGCGCTCGCGGCTCCGGTTGACGACGACGAGGCGCGCGCCCTGCTTGCCGAGGAGCTTCGCGGCGGCCTCGGCCATCTCACCTGCGCCGACGAGCAACGCGACGCGGCCTTGGAGGTCGCCGAAGATCTGGCACGCGAGATCGACGGCGACGCTCGAGACCGAGATCTGCCCTTGCCCGATCTGGGTCTCGGTTCGCACCCGCTTGCCGACGTGCAGCGCTCGGTGAAGCGCGCGGCTGAGCATCGGACCGACGCTTCCGTGGCGGACTGCGACGGCCATCGCGTCCTTGAGCTGGCCGAGGATCTGAGGCTCGCCCACCACGATGGAATCGAGCGAGCACGCGACGCGGAAGAGGTGCCTGACCGCGTCGAACCCGTGGCGCCGGACGAGCGCCCTCTCGACGCCGGCTCCGCCGCGTTTCGCCAGGCGGCTGGAGATGGCGCGAGCGGCCTCGTCGAGGCGCTGCGGCTCGGGGGCGATATCGCGCGGGAGCGCCGCGTAGACCTCGAAGCGATTGCAGGTCGAGAGGACGGCCGCCTCTCCGATCGGAGCGTTCTGCAAGAGGTCGTCGATCGCGGCGGGCAGCTCCTCGGTACGGAGCGCCAGGCGCTCCCGGATTTCGACCGGCGCCGTGTGATGCGAAAGGCCAACCTTGACGATCGTCACCCTTGCTCCGACGAAGCTGCGCCCCGGTCGTTGACCGCGGGAGCGGGGCGGAAGACGTAGACGACGAGCACGCTCATCGCGCAGAGGAGGCCGAGGAGGGTGCCGTAGGCGCTGCGCCTGCCGCGCCAGCCGGCCGCGGTCCGGAGGAGCAGCACCGCCCCGATGAGGATCCAGGTGGTGTACCCGAGGACGATCCGCATCACCTCGTCGAACGATCCGGTCTCGAGCTGGTACGCGAAGAAGGTCCCCGACACGACGCCGATGGTCAGCAGGGGGAAGCCCAGCACCAGGAACCGGTGCGCCGCGCGATCGAGCGTATCGAGCGGCGGCAGCGCGCCGATCTTTGCGAGGCGCCGCTTCTTCAGGCGGCGCTCCTGGATGAGGTAGAGCGTCGCCGAGGCGCCGGCGAGCACGAACAGCGAGAGGCCGATCAGGTTGAAGAGGACGTGGACCGTGATGAAGGCTGAGCCGAGCGCGTGCCCGGTGTTCGGCTTGTCGATGAAGAAGGTCCCGAGCAGGAAGGCCAGCCCGAGCGGAGCCACGAGCAAGCCGAGCGCGTCGATGCTCTCGCGGGGGCCGGCGCGCCGCGCGCGTGCCCGCGCGAGCGTGAACGAGAACGCCGCGGCGATGGCGACCGAGCTCAGGATGAAGTGCACCGAACCGACGGGGCACGCGTGGGCGACGAAGCTCGCCACCGTGATGTACGCCAGGTGGAAGAGCGCAGCCAAACCGAGCAGGCCGGGGGCGCGCGAGATCGGCGCTTGTCCCGGTGCGGACGCCGGGCCCGTCGACGAAGGGACCGGCGTCCGTCGGGTGCTCTCCCGGAAATAGAGCACCGCCGCGGCCGCATACAGGGCGGCCCCGACGGCGAAGAGCACCGCGGAAAGGGACGAAATCACGGCCGCCTGAGTGTAGCCCTTACCCCACTGGCCGTGCACGTATGCCGCTGATTTTAGCAAGCGGGGTTGGGGCCGCGCGCGCAGTGGCTCGAAAACAACAGCAGCTCAAAGCGCGAGCGACGCCAGGAGGTCCTCGTCGCTCTCGGCGCTCGTACCGGTCTTTTTGTGGTCTTCGAAGCTCGTCGTGGGTGCCCCCACGAAACCGGGCACGACGTCGTAGGCGTTGTCGCCGATGATCATCGAGCCCTCGAGCAGCTCGGCCCCGAGCTCGGCCAGGTAGCCGCGCGACTTCACCTTGCCCACGAGCTCGTTCGGATCGGCGGTCCCGGTCACCTCACGCAGGATGCGCACCGCCTCGATCACTCTGTATTTCCGGCCGTCCGGCTTGAGCATCAGCTCCTCCGCGGAGAGGTCGACGCGGTCGTCGGCGGTCCAGATATCCAGCGCTTCTTGGGGGAAAAAGACGCGGTTTCTCAAGGCTGGCCCCCGGGGCGGGACTCGTCCGACGACTCGGCGGCCTCGGCGGTCTCAGCCAGCCGGCCCCGGATCTTGCCGGGTAGGCGCCACAGCGTCTCGAAGAGGCCCATCAGCACGTAGAAGCCGAGCAGCCAAACCAGCACGAAGGCAGGCTTCATCTGCGTCGAGATGATGGTGCTCGACAGGATCGCGAAGCTGACGAAGACGACCGATCGCAGGTTCAGGCGTACGTCCTTGAAGGTTCGAAACTGGACGCTCGAGACCATCAAGAGGCCGAGGCCGACGGTGATCGCGAGAATGACCGTCGCATACTTCGCGGCTCCGATCGCGCCCTCGACGGCGTGGTTTGCCACGACGATCGACACCAGGATGCCGGCGGCACCCGGGCTCGGCAGGCCGAGGAAGTATTTGGACGGCTTCGCCGGCGCGCCGTCCTCACCCATCGTGAGGACGTTGAAGCGCGCGAGGCGGACCGTCGCTGCCGCGACGTAGAGGAACGCCGCGAACAGGCCCAGGACGCCGAAGCGCTTGAGCGTCCAGGAGTAGACGAGAACAGCCGGTGCGACGCCGAACGAGATGACGTCGGCCAGCGAATCCATCTGCAGGCCGAAGGCGCTCTGGGTCTTCGTCATGCGGGCGACGCGGCCGTCGAGCATGTCGAAGAACATCGCGAAGACGATGAGGAGCGCGGCCCGGTAGAGATCGTCTTCTTCGGTGGCGGCGGCCGACAGTCGAATCGAGTCGAAACCGCAGAAGACCGCTGAGAGGGTGACCAGGTTCGGCAGGATGAAGAGCGTCTTGCGGAGGTTGAGGCGCCTCCTCGCCGGTCGTTTCACCCTGCTTGTCCTCCGAAGGGGCGAGGTTAACGTCGGGGGCGCCCAGGGGGCAAGACGTCACGGCGCGTCGTCGGGCATTCGCCCGCCGGCGCGCGTCGCAACCTCGTGCGGGACGGCGAGGCTCGCGTCGATCTTGCAGCTCATCGGGCGCGCCATGACCACGCGCCTCAGTCGACCGCTGCCGCCTCCGCCCCCGCCCGGCGGTCGCTGGCGTGCTGCCTTGTCGGCGTCGGGATCGACCTCGAAGGCCTCCTTGATCAGCCAAGCGTGCTCGAGGTCGCCCGCGATCACCGCGATGGCACCGCCGCGCACCCCGGACGCCTTCCACGCGGCGATGCACGGATCGGCCGGCGAGCCGTGCATCACGGCGCCGTCGGTGAGGAGCCAGATGGGCTCCATGACCGGTGCGCCCAGCGAAGCTCCGCCCGAGCTCGGCGCATCGGTGATCAACACCGGACGGCGGCCTGCCGTGCTCGCCAGCGCGCCGGAGCGTGTGAAGTGCGCCGAGATGCTGCGCGGCGTGCTGCGCCGCTTCTCGGTCGAGCAGAAGGTGACCCGATCCGCGGCGTGCGCGAGGCGCGCGAGCGGCGTCGCTTCGGTGTCGAGCCCCCGATCCGAAATCATCCAGGCATCGGCCCGCTCGGGTCCCATGCCGAAAGAGAGCGCCGCCACGCCCGTGCGATCGCCGGAGTAGATCCACTCGAGCTCCGCGAAGCCGGGCGCGATCGTGCGCGCCTCGAGATCGAAGCCCTTGCCTTGCGCTCGCGGTTTGGCGATGGCGAAGAGCTGCGCGAGCGGTGCACGATCGACGAACGCAACCGCCGCCGGCGACCCCCCGAGCATCGCCGCGTCCCCGCGAGCTGCGTCACGCCGATCGGCGAAGACCTCCGGCCAGATCGGGTAGTCGAACGAGCTCGCCGCGCTCTGCGCGTCGAAATAAGTCGCCCGCTTTCCGGTCGCGCGCACCGTGACGCCGGCTCCGGCGATGGAGACCAGGGCGGGCCGGAGCGACTCGCCGCTCACCAGCGCCTGTGACCACGTCTCCTCGAGGCGAACGGTGCGGCGCGCCGTCACGCCGAGAAACTGGTTGTGCCAAGCCAGCTCGACGCGATCGATCGGCGCGGTGGTGTCGACGGCGCCACCCTTGGTCTTGGGCACCGGCGCGCGCATCGCGACGTAGCCCTCTGCTTGGGGGCTGACGACCACCGCGGTCCCCTTGCCCTGCGGGGCGCCGAGCAGCGGCTTGCTGGTGATCGGACCCGCTTGTGCCGCGCCGCGCCCGCCATCGGCCGATCGCTCCGGCATCGGCGCCGAGAACACGTCCACTCTGCCGCTCGGATCGCGCGAGAGGGCAGACCACGCAGTCTTGCCTCTCGCGACGTCGCGAAGCCGCGGCAGCCGCGGGCCCGCGGAGCCGTCCTCGCTGCGGCCCCCCATCTTCGTCCATTCGGTCTTGGGCGCAAGGCGGCAGGCGACCGGCGCCGCGAGCGATATGTCGGGCGAAGAAAATGACTCTTCTGTTACTTCGAACGGAGCTTCCGCCTGGCCTTCCCAACCTACGCGCACCAGCTCGTCGCCGAGGATGCAGCCGCCGGCGCTGCAGGCGACTGTCGGCTCACCGCGGTTCGCGAAGCGGAGGACCGCCTGCGTAACGGCGATCTCGGCGAAGCTCGAGCCGCCGTCGAGCGACTCCCACGCGTGCAAGATGTCGTCGGCCCCGAAGCCGATCGCGAGGACGCGGCTCCCGAAGCCGCCGAGCTGAAGGCTGCCCTCGCTCGGTCGGCCGGAGCTCTGCACGCGCCCGTCGGAGTCGAGCGTCGCCCAGATGGGACCGCTGCCGCTGTCGCACAAGAGCCCGATCGTCCCGGCCTCGTCCACGGTGAGCTCCGCGCGCTCGGGGATCGAGAGCATGCGTTCGACTTCGGAGGTGGCGATCTCCGCTTCGTCGGCGTCGTCCCAACCCGAGCCTTGCACCATCTCGAGCTTGCGCTGAGCGTACGTGCGACCACCGTCGCGCGAGACGAAGAGCGAGCGGCGTCCGTCGCGCCGGGCCCTCGCGAGGATGTAGGCGACGCGCCCGTCGGGCGAGAGCGCCGGAGAGCGCGCGCTCCCCTGCTCGATCTGTGCGGCGGTGCCTTCGACAACGTCGACCCTGCCGCCCTCGCGCCGGACGAGCACCGGCGCTTTGGGCGCGCATCCGGCCGGCCCATTCCGCTCTTCGCGGCCGCGCCCGCTCTTCGGTTTGTCGCCCTTCTGCGCCGGCTCCTTCGCCGGGGGCTCTTCTCCGTCGGCTCGACAGGCGCCGGCGATCAGCACCGACAGGTCTCCGGCTTCGCCGGTCTTCGTGACGGCCAGGTGCACGTCACCGAACGTCTGGGCCGAGAGCTCGGCGATGCGCGTGAAGCTCTTGCCGCGATCGAGCGAGACCTCGAGGCCGAGCGACAGGTCGCGCTGCGAGCCGCCCGGGCTCATGCATGCCAGCGCGACGACGTTTCCGTCGGCGGCGATCTTGAGGGCGTCGCAGGTCTCGTGGCCGGCGATCGGGATCGTCTCGGGCGCCGTGCCGAGGTCCGCTCGCAAGAGCGAGAAGCGTCCTTGCTCCGCGCCTTCGCTGATCTCGTAGTACGTCTCGCCGGTGAGGGCGGCGACGCCGCTCCGCACCAGGCTCTCCTTGGGACCGCGGACGGGGTCGATCTCCGCACTCGCGCCGTCGGTCGGGCCGCGCGGGACCGGTGCGCTGACGAATTTGTCTCCTTCGAGGACGAAGGCGCCGCTGATGCCGAGCACGCCGAGCTTGCCGTCCTCGCGGCGCATCACCTCCCACGCTCCGATCGAGGCGGGTGGAGAAGCAGGCGCCACGAACGAGCGCCCGCCGTCGGTCGAGAGCAGCACGGTCTCCGGCGCGCCGAGCCACGCTGCCTTGCCGCTCGCGTCGACCGCCACGTCGAGGCCCTGAATGCGCGCCGGCGCTTGGGAAGTTTTCCAGGTTCCGTCGTCGAAGTGGAACGTCTTGCCCGCGCGGTCCACGCCGACCACGGTCGAGCCGCCCGCTGCGAGCCGGACCAGGTACGAAGGCGCGCGCGCCGCGCGCTCGAAGGGGCCGATCGGATCGCGCGACTCGTAGACGACGCCGCCCTCGCCTACGAAGCGGTACCCGTTCGCGACCTTCTCGACGAAGAGAAGCGACTCGAGGCTCGGCGACCCGCTCGCCGTCGCGCGACCGGCGCACGGCTTTGCCTTGTCCTTGGGGGTGACGAGCCACCGCTGTCCGTCATCGGTCAGGACGAGGCAGCGGCCGTCCGAGAGCACCAGCGTCGAGGTGGGGACGCCGACGGCCTCGGGAAAGCTCGCCCACCGTGCCGGCGACTCGAAGGGCGTGCTGCCGTCCGCAGCCCGCGCCGCGGTAGGCGCCGCCTCGTTGGCCGGCGCGGCGCCGCAGCCGAGGGCGAGCAGCAGAAGTCCGATCCGAAGTCGGGTCATGGATCGTCGACCCATCGTGCGAGGTAGAGATCGGGCGTCGGCCCGCCGCGGCGTGATGTGAACGCGATGATCCGCCCCGTAGGCGCGGCGACCGGATTCTCGGCTTGTCCGAAGGTGATGCGCTCGGGCCGCGCGGCGGCCGCGTTGCCCGGCGCCTCGGGCCCGAGATCCGCCGCGTAGATTTCGCCGCCGGCGGCGTCGATATCGCTCGAGAAGAGCAGGCGGGTCGTGCCGGGCAGAAAGCTCGGCGAGCGCGCGGGAGCGGTCACCACCGACCGCGTGCCGCGACCCTCGACGCTCGCCATCGCGATCCGCTTCTGGCCGTTCTCTTCTGTCGGCCAGGCGAGGTAGCTGCGGTCGGCGGAAATCGCCGGCGAGCCGAACGCGGACCTGTCGGATACGAGGAGCCGTGCGCCCGCGCCGGTGGCCGGCGTCGCGAACACGCCGCGCTCGCCGCCCGACTCGGCGATGAAGTAGAGCGCACTTCCGTCGGCGGAGACTGCTGCGCTCTTCACCTTGAGCCCGCCCACATCGACGGCTCTTCTCTCGCCGCTCGGCTGCCTCTCGCGGACCGAGATCCCGCCCTTGTCCGACACCCAGTAGACGAGGCGCCACGGCTCGGATGCCGTTCCGCTCACGCCGAGCACCTCTTCGCCGTCGGCAGAGATTCGCTCCGGCGGCCCGCTCGAGAGCGGAAGGAGATACAGCGCGGCTGTCTTCTCGGTCGGTCGCTTTGCGACCACCGCGATGACCTTGGCGTCGGGCCCCCAGGCGATCGACTCCACGGTCCAACCTTCGGTGATGCGCCGCGGAAGGGTCAGGTGCTTCTCGCGCGGATCGGGCGGGATGCTCTCGCCGACCCGAATGGCGAACGGCAGCCACTCGGGCTGCGCCGTCGTCGTGGCCTCGGGGAGCTGCCCCATCGGCTTTTTGGGACCGGCGCCGCCGGCGCAGGCGATCGCCGACACGGCAAAGAGGGCGAAGATCGAGGTCCTCGTGCTCAAGGTCTCACCTTGGATCAGGCGCGCGAGCGCTTCTTGGGAAATTCGGTGGATGGGGTGAAGGCGGGGTCGCTCTTGATGCGACGGAGATCGCCGGCGAGCTGTTTGGCGTAGTCGATCCAGAAGGCGCGGCCCGGGTCGTGGGAGGGATCGTCCGGGACAACGGCGAGGAGGGCCTGGATCACCTCGGGCGCCGCCGTGCCGGCGAGGAGCGCGATGGCTTCGATGCGGGACGGATAGCGATCCGTGTATCCGGACGCCGGCGCGTCGCCGCCCTGGTACACGGGATAGACGTCGCTGAGCCGCTCGCGCGGGCCGGTGCCGCTGACCAGCCACTCGACCGCCACCCCCAACGATGCCGCGAGCTTGCGCGCGGTGTCGTGCGGCAGCCGGGCCCCTCGGTCCTTGTTGCGGAGCGAGTTGATGTACTGCGAGGTGAAGCCGCTTCGCCGCGCGAGCTCGCCGCCGGAGAGCCCGCGAGCCTCCATCGCTTCGGCGAGCCGTGCCTGCCAGTCGCTCATCCCTTGGAACTGTAGCGCGCGGCTACCCGGCGCCGGCCCAAATGTTGGCTCCTATAGTTGACAACTATAGTTTCTATGGCCAGACCAAAGAGCATGGGAAGGTCGGACTTGGGTTTTGATGTGGCTGCGCTCTCGGACACCGGCGCTGTGCGCGCCCACAATGAGGACGTCGTGCTGGTTGCAGCGCTCGACGGCGCTTCTCCGCCGGAGGTGGCGTCGTCGTTCGAGCGCGCCTTCGCGGGGCCGGCTGTCCTCGCGGTTTGTGACGGAATGGGCGGTGCCGCGGCGGGCGAGGTGGCGAGCCTCGAGGCGGCGCGATCGATCGGCGACTACCTCGTCGGCCATCACGCCATCGACGGCGATCTCGGCGGCGCGGTGATTCGCAGCCTGCGCGCAGCTTCCGAGCGGGTGTACGACTTGGCTGCGGCCAACCCGCGCCTGTCGGGGATGGGAACCACCGCGACGGTATGCGCCGTGCGCGGCGCGGAGGCCATCATCGGTCAGGTAGGTGACAGCCGCGCCTACCTCCTACGCGGGGGCCACCTGCGGCAGCTGACGCGCGACCAGACGCTCGCGCAGCTCCTCTTGGAGCGAGGCCAGCTGCAGCCCGAGGATTTGGATCGATCCGTGGTCGCCGGCGTGATCCTTCAGGCCGTCGGGACCGCGCCCTCGGTCGAGGTCGACCTCAAGACGATCGGCATCGCTGCAGGCGACGTGCTCCTCCTCTGCTCGGACGGCCTCTCGGGAGCGCTCGACGCGGAGGTCCTTCGCGAGATCCTAGAAGAAGCGCCGAACGCGAGCCTCGCGTGTGTTCGCTTGATCGCGCGGGCGCTCGAGGCAGGCGCCACCGACAACGTGACCTGCATCGTCGCCCGCGTGCTCGAGCTCGACGATGCTCGTACCTAGAGAAGGGAGTCGATCTTCCACTTGCCGCGCTTGGTCGGCGTCGCGAGGCGCGCCGAGAGCTCCGCGAGATACCGGGACCGCGGCCACGCCTCGGCACCGAAGCGCTCGAGGTGATCGGTGCGCACCTGGCAGTCGACGAGATCGATCCCCCAGCCGATCAGGCTGCGAACGAGCGTGACGAACGCGACCTTCGAGGCGTCCGGCGCACGCGCGAACATCGATTCGCCGAAGAAGACGCTACCGATCGAGACTCCGTACAGGCCCCCGACGAGCTCACCGCCGGCGTACGCCTCGGCGGAGTGCGCGAGACCCAGCTCGTGCAGCTTCACGTACGCGTCGATCATCTCGGGCGTGATCCACGTCCCGGTCTGTCCGGGCCTGGGCACCTCGCCGCACGCTTCCATCACGTCCTGGAAGCGCTCGTCGACCCGGATCTCGTACGTCCCCCGCCGGATCGCCTTGTCGAGGCTCCTCGGCACGTGGAGCTTCGACCCGCGCAGCACGTAGCGCGGATCGGGGCTGTGCCAGAGGATCGGCAGCCCCTCTTCGTACCAGGGAAAAATGCCCATCTCGTAGGCGAGGACGAGTCGCTCCGGCGACAAGTCCCCGCCCACGGCGAGCAGCCCGCTCCGCTCGGCGAGCTCCGGTTTCGGAAAGATCAGGCGGCGGTCGAGGCGGTAGACCGGCACACGGGTCTCAGTCCTTGGGCTTGATCGCGATGGTGAAGAGGACCGGGATCCCGTTCACCGTCGTGATCGTGCTGCCGTCAGAGCTGACAACACCGTCATCGAGATGGACCCACTCGCCGAAGCCGGCGAAGAGCTCCTCGATGCCCAGCTCCTGTCCCCAGAGCTCGACCTCCGAGTCGGCGGGCAGGTTGGCGTAGTTGTCGAGCGTGAGCTGTGCCGGCGGGCAGAGCAGCGTCTCGAACGGGCCGAGCGCGTAGAGCATGACGAACGCCGGATCGCCGGTCGCGTCCGCGACCAGGTTGGTCGGGAGCGTGCCGGCTCGGAACGTCTGCTTGGCGGGCTCGTCGTAGATGAGCGTGTCGATCGTGTAGCCCTCGGGAACGACGAGCGACGCACCCGCAGCCGAGATCGTCATGCCTGGGACCATCTCTTGTCCCGAGTCGGTCATGCTGGGGAAGTGGCCGATGAGGGGGCTCGGCGATTGCTCGGTGTACGCGTAGCCGATCTTTCCGTAGGTGAGGCTGTCGCCGGGCTTGAAGAACGGCCTGTCGAGCGCGGGCTGAGAGTTCATGAACGTCACGAGGCCGATCGCGCTCGTGGTGCCCGGCAAGCAGAGGTCCGTGCCGCAGAGCTGGAACGGCGTGTTGGGGATCCCCGTACCGGTCTCGTCGCGGGCGCTCGCTTGAACGTTGGTCAGCGGAACGTCGTTCGATGCGCCGGGTTGGGGCGTCGGCTCTTCGCAACCGGGAACGCCGGTTCCGGTCGAGCTCGAGCTCGATGCGCCCGAGCTCGTCGTGTTGCCGGACGACGTGGTGGGACCCGTGGTGCCGGGGTCCCCTCCGCCTCCTCCAGGGCTGTCGCTGTCGCTGTCACCGCAGCCGGCGGCGAAGGCGAGGCCGAGGGTGAGCGTGGCAACGGAGAAGAGAAGGCCGGTACGAGACAAGGACTGGTTCGAAAGCATCGGATCCTCCGAAGAAGGCGCCGTAGCCTAGCATTTCGGAGCGCCCTGGTTACGCCACTTCGTCGCGGTTCCGCCCCGACTCCTTGGCCCGGTAGAGCGCCTCGTCGGCGCGCGCGAAGAGCGCGTCGGCGAGAAAGTCGTTCGATGCATCGGCGACCGCTACCCCGGCGCTGAACGTGATGTCGCGCGACCCTCCGTTCGGAAGGGACAGAGGCCGCGCCGACAGAGCGGCGCGAAGACGCGTCGTGCAGGCGAGCGCAGCGTTCGCGTCGACGCCGCGCATGAGCACGACGAACTCTTCGCCCCCATAGCGGAACGCGCCGTCCTCGCGCCGGAGAGCGCCGCTGAGGACCCCCGCGACGTGCGTGAGCGCCCTGTCGCCGGTCTCGTGCCCGAGCGTGTCGTTGAGCGACTTGAAGTGGTCGATGTCGATGACGACGAGAGCGAGCGGCGACTTGTGACGCGCGGCGAACGACGCCTCTTCGCGGAGTCGCTCGTAGAAGAGCTGGCGGTTGCCCAGCTGGGTGAGCGGATCGATTCGCGCGAGCCGCTCGGCCGTCTCGAGCCTTCCTTCGAGCGCGCGGCGAGCGCGGCAGGACTCGACGGCGCGTGTCACTTTGGCGCGGAGCACCGCGCCGCTGAAGGGCTTGGACAAATGATCGGTAGCGCCCAGGGTGGCGCCGCGCACGATATCGACCTCGGTGTCCGCGTGCGCCGTCAGCAGAAGCACAGGAATCGTGGCGATGACCGGCTCATTTCGCACCGCCTCGAGGACGTCGAACCCCGAGATTCCGGGCATTCTCACGTCGAGCACGATGCAATCGATCGTTTCGCCGCGTCGTTTGAGCAGCGCGAGCGCTTCCTCGCCCGTCGTCGCTTCGCGACAATCGAACCCCGTTTGCTCCAGCAGACGCGTCACGAGGGTCCGCGTCGCCACGTCGTCATCGACCACGAGGACGACGCCGCCGGGCACATGGGCGGAGGGCTCGACCATCGATCGGCCCTAGTCTTACACGGTTTCTGTACCCCGCCGCTCGTTTGTAGCTAATACCAAAAGGGTGCGGCCGCCGCGTGGAAGCATTTGGCTCTTCGCCAGCCTCTCGGCGTGCACCGTCGCGAGCGAGGCCCCCGAGCTCAAGCCTCCTCTTTCGACCGAGCTGACCCCGCCGGCAAGCGCAACGCCGGATGCTCTGCCGATCGCACAGGCCGCGGCTTCGCTCGGGCCGGCGCCGCTCGCGTTTCCGTTCCTCGACGGCGAACGAGAAGGCGGCAGCGTCTCGATCGGCGACACGACGCACGGACGCGTCGCCAACGCCAAGAGCCTCGAGGAAAACGAAGCGCTCGCGATCCTTCCGGAGCAGAAGACGCGCGACCTCCGCTACGGCACCGACGAAATGATCGGGCTCTTGAGCTTTGCGGGCGCGAGGCTCCACAGTGGCACCGGCGCGCGTCTCTGGGTCGGCAACATCGGCGGCAAAGAAGGCGGCGACATCACCTGGTCGGTGAGCCACAACGCGGGCCGCGATGCAGACGTCGCGTTCTGTTACCTCGACAAGAGCGGAAAGCCCGTCGACCCGCCGGACCTCGTGCCGCTGGGTCGCGCCGGCACCTCGAAGGACGGCAAGCTCGCCTTCGACGCTGCGCGAACGTGGAAGGTCGTCCGCGCGATGCTCGACTATCCGGCGGCCTCGATCCAGTTCGTCTTCATCGCGGAGCACTTGAAGAAGCGCCTGCTCGCCCAGGCCCGCGCGATCGGAGAGAGCCCCGCGATCATCGCTCGGGCCGACGCGGTGCTGAAGCAGCCCGGCGGCGCCGCGCCGCACGACGATCACCTCCACGTTCGCCTCTATTGCAGCGCACGTGACGCAGCCGGCGGCTGCGTCGACGCGGGATACGTCCACCCGTTCGCGATCCTGCAGACGGCCGCGCGGGACGAGGCAGCGACGCGAGCGCGCGCGCTCACCGCCGATCCGCGAGACGACATGCGGCGGCGCGCGCTCCTCCGGCTCGGGCTGATCGGTGGTTCTGCCGACGCCGAGATCGGCGTCTCGCGGCTGCGCGACTCGTCGCCCTCGGTGCGCGCGGCGGCAGCATCGCTCATCGCGGCCGTCGGCAGCGACAAGGACGTCGGCAAGGTCATCGAGGCGTTCGTCAGCGAGTCGGATCCGGCGGCGCTCTCGGCGATGATCGACGCCACCGGCGCGCTCGGAGGAAAAGAAGCCGGCCCCTTCTTGCGCGATCTGATCCTTGCGGCGGAATCGGGCCCGACCTTCGAGCCGCTCGGCCCGGCGCCGCTCGTTATCCAGCCCGCGTACGGCGAGCCCGCTACGCCCTCGCGTCTCTTCGGCCCGCCGCTCGCGAAGCTCGACGCGCTCAGCAGCGAGCCACGCTTCGATCGGGCGGCGCTTCGCTTCTTGGCGGTGCACGCCAGTCGCACGGCGGACCGCGCCGAGCCGATCGCTCCGCTGGTCGGCCTCCTCGGGGGCAGCGATCTCGATCTCGCCTCCGAGGCGGCGACGTCGCTCTCGTTCATCACGAACCACCGCGCCCTCTCGAGCGACGAGAAGCGTCCCCTCGCCGACCGGATGGCCGAGGCGCGCACGACCTACGAGAAGCTCGCCAAGATGCTCGGCAATGCGCCCCGCGAGTCATGGGTCGTCTATGGCTTTTCGGCGCGCGGCTACAAGGTCCCAGCCCTCGATCGGCGCGGGCTGTGGGAGATGCTTCGCGCGGTCGACCGCGAGCCGCACCACTCGTACAACGCTCGGCGGATCCTCGCGCGGCTCGTCGGCGGAAGCGCCGCGGCCGTGGGCTGGCACCCGGGTGAAGCGTGCCGTTACTTCCATCGCGCGCTCGAGGAGCGGCGCGCCGAGCTGGGCCTCCCGCGGCCGAGCGACGCGCAGCGCGCAGCCTGCTTCGGCGGAGCTGATTAGAACGCGGGGCAGGGAGAGGCAGAGGGGCAGGGGAGGGGTAGAGGGGCCGGTAGAGGGAGAAGGAAGAGGGGCAGGGAGAAGCGGAAGGGACAGGGACGGGGGTGGGGAAGTGATCAGGACATCGCTGACACTTCCGCTAGGTGTAGTGGTCCATCGACTTTCGGCCTGCACAACCGCGCGGTTTCCCCATAGCCACATGAGCAGGATTTCCTTTGTCTCGAATGGGTTCGCGCACGATCGCCATTCCAGTCGCTGGACGCACCGGCACCCTCACGCGCGCTCTCGACGCGCGCCTCCACATCGACGCCTTCGGCCTCACGCCGCTTGGCGGAGCGACACAACGGGCAGATGCGGTCGACGCTCGAAATGGTCGACCACGAGCACGAGCTTGCCCTTCACTCGTTTGCCTCTCGGCAGCCTGTCGGTCTTCCGCAGCGGGTAGTCGGCACGCGGCTCGAGCCGGCGGTCTTCCCGCGCGGGCTTCTCTCCGGTCCTCACCTCGTGCGGCGTCCGACCATGCAGCCCTTGATGCGGCCGGTGCATTTCGTACCAGCCGACGTACGCGGCGACCTCCGCGGCGAGCTTCTTCCTGGTCATCGGGATCCACGGCAGCTTTCGCAGCATCTCGCTCTTGAGCGACCGGAAGAAGCGCTCGATGACGGCGATGCTGCCGTGCTCGCCGACGGCGCCGAAGCGCGGCTTCACGCCGCGCCGCTCGGACCACGCCTGTACTCGTCACGAAACTGCACGCCCTGGTCGCTGACGATGTACTTCGGCGTAGCCTTCGCCGCCCCCCGTGCTTGATCGAGCACGTGGCAGACATCGTCGGTCGTCGGCTCCTTGTCGAAGAGCTCCCAGCCGACCACCGAGCGAGCTGAGCAGCCCGGGCGCGACCGCGCTCAGTACCCCGCGCTCGGTCCGCTGGGCGGCTTCTCGGTTCCCGTCTTGCCGCCGGAAGGTCTGCCGCCCGTCTTGCCGCCCTGGGGTCTCCCTCCCGTCGGCTTGGATGAAGATGGCTGCGTCGCGACCGTGGGCGCCGAGGCTGCGGCGCTCGCCGAAGCCGAGGCCGTCGTGCTCGAAGCGCCTGCGGCCGGCGGGTCGGCCGGCGGCGTCGCGGGCGCCGTCGCGGTCGTGGTCGTCGTCGTGGGCTTCGGCGGCGCGGCGGCGGTCGCCTCTGGCTTCCGCGTAGCGATGACCGCCGCGATCACGATCCCCGCGAACGCCGCTGCGCCGAGCGCCACGATCACGCCGAGCTTTCGCT
>JBGTSH010000043.1:0-45701 GCA_041940405.1 Polyangiaceae bacterium | reverse complement strand
GCGCCACGACTCTCCGGGCATCCCCGGCGTCCGCGGCTGCTCGTCCGGCCGTCCCCACGCGCTGGTGAACACCGTCACCGCCGGCAGTCCGTTCTCGCGGAAGAGCTTCGAGCCGAGCTCGACCTTGCGCTGGTCGAGCGCCAGCTTCTCGGGAAGCGGCATGATCGGGTCGTCGACCGACGCCGGTCCGATCTGCGGCGCGCTCGCCGTTCGAATCGACGGGCCTGCGTCCTCGACGTCTCCGGTTGCGCAAGCGACCGCGGCAAGAGCCGCCACAACCACCCAGGTCGACGCACGCATCAGCGGGTCCTTTCAGCGCTTGCGCGGGCGCGGCAGATCGTACTCGGACAGGCGGCTGACCAGCGTGCGGCGGCTCATGCCGAGCAGCTCGGCGGCAGCGGTCTGGTTGCCGTGACACTTCTCGAGCGCCTCGACGATGCGACGGCGCTCGATCGTGGCGAGCTCGGTGCGCAGCCCGCGCGAATCGGGCGAGGCCTCTTCGGGAGCCGTCGCGGACGCGGGGGCGGGGGCCGATGCGGGGGCCGGCCGTTCGCGGCGGATGAACTCCGGCAAGAACTCGGGCGTGATCAGGTCGTCGGCGAGGACGACGGCGCGGCCGATGACGTTCTTGAGCTCGCGGATATTGCCTGGCCACCGATAAGCGAGGAGAAGCTCGCTGGCTTCCTCGCCGAGGGTCGGTGCGGCACGGCCGAGCTGTTTGGCGGCGGACTCCACGAACCGAAGCGCGAGGGGGAGGACTTCGCGGCGGCGTTCGCGAAGCGGTGGAATGGTGATGCTGATGCCGTTGAGCCGGTAGTAGAGGTCCTGGCGGAAGGTGCCGCGCTGGACTTCGGCCTCGAGCTCGCGGTTCGTCGCCGAGACGAAGCGGACGTCGATGGGTACGGGGGTGCGACCGCCGACGCGCAAGATACGGCGCTCTTCGAGGACGCGGAGCAGCTTCACCTGAATTGCGGGCGGGAGCTCACCCACCTCGTCCAAGAAGACGGTGCCGCCGTTGGCCGACTCGAGGAGCCCCGCGCGCGATTGGCTCGCGCCGGTGTAGGCGCCGCGCTCGTTACCGAAGAGCTCGCCCTCGAGGAGCGACTCGCTGATCGCCGCGCAGTTCAGTGCGAGGAACGGCCCCTCACGCCGCTGCGAGAGCTTGTGGATGCTCTGGGCGAGCACCTCTTTGCCGACGCCGGTCTCGCCGAGGAGCAGGACGGTGATGAGCGCCTGAGCGGCTTTGGCCGCGAGCTCGTAGACGCCCTGCATCGCCGGGTCTTCGATCACCACCGCCGACGGGTCCGGCTTGAAGACCGGAATCTCCGGCGCCGAGCGCATCGAGCCTTGCCGGACCAGGCGCGCGCGGATCGCCTCGAGGAGCTCGGCGCGGGTGAAGGGCTTGGTCACGTAGTCGTCTGCGCCCATGTTCATCCCGGCGCGCACGTCGGCGCGGTCGGCCTTCGCCGAGAGGAAGATGAAGGGCACGGCGCGCGTCGCCGCGTTCTGGCGAACGCCTTCGAGCACGCCGAAGCCGTCGAGCTCCGGCATGCGGACGTCGCAGATGATGATCGCGGGAGGAGCCTTGAGGGCCGCGTCGAGGCCCAGGCGGCCATTTTCCGCGCCCTCGGCTTGAAAGCCTTCCTCGGTGAGGAGCTCGATGACGTTCTCGCGAATGAGCGCGTCGTCCTCGATGACCAGTGCGTGTTTCACGTTCCCCCGCGTTCTCAAGAGGGTCTTGGTTTCGACGCCAGCGGTCCCCGACAGCGTCGAAACCCCCTCGCTAGCACGGCTCGTGCCGGGCTCGGAGCGCGTTCCCAGCGTAGTCAGGTTTGTCCGGAGATTTGATGGAAAGGAGAGCAGCGATGTTCGATTCGGATCGCATTCACGCCGAGGTTTCCGCGGACTTCGGCAGCTTCAGAAAAGAAGAGCTCAAGGATGCCCTCGACCGGTCGTTAGCCGAGGTCGAGGCTCGATACCTCGACGGCCTGATGACGAGGTTCCGAGGGAACGTCTCGCAGGCCGCTCGCGCGTCCGGGATTCACCGGAGCCAGCTCCAGAAAATGCTCGCACGACACCGCCGCAAGCCATGACCGCGCGCATCCGGGCACGGTGCATGCTTGGTGCGGCATGCCGTCCGACGGCGGCATGCCTTTTTCGAACGACATCGAGCAAGCGTTGCGCGATTCGCGCGAGGACCTGTGCGTCCTTTGCTCGAGCTTTGCGCAACGGACGCCGCGAGGGCCCCTCGCATCGGACGGGCGCGAATGGAACGCGCCGTGCTGTGCCGGCGCGCTCATGACAAGACCGACATTCTTCGTGGGGGCGGCCGTCGCCATCTTGATGGGCGCGACGGCTTGCGGCGACGACGACTCGACGACCGGGACAGGAGGTGGGGGAGGCGGCACGAGCAGCACGACGACGACAGCGAGCGGCCCGACGACGGGACCGACGACGACCTCGACGGCGACGACAGGCGCGACCACGACGGCCAGCACCGGGACCGGCGGCGGTGGGCAGCTCTGTCCCGACACCGCCCCGGCGGAGACGCGCGGCGGCGCGATCGCGATCTCGCCGGACGACTCGACGCTCGTCGTCGCGAACCGCGACGTGGGCACCGTGACCGTGCTTCGCGTCGACTATGCGTCGGCGCTGCCGGTGATGACCAAGGTCGCCGAGCTCTCGGTGGGCGCCGAGCCCTGGCAGGTGGCGATCGATGGTTGCGGTGAGCGGGCGTACGTCGCCGTTCGGCGTGACGCCAAGCTCGTGCAGATCGATGGCATCGACACCGCGTCGCCCACCGTCGCGGGTGAGGTAGCGGTCGGCTCCGAGCCCACGGGCCTCGCGATCTCGCCCAACAACACTCGCGTCTACGTGGCGAACTGGGTCGAAGGAACGGTGAGTGTCGTCGACGCCGAGACCCTCACGGTCTCCTCGACGATCGACTTGAACCAGACGCTCCTCGACACCGGCCTCCTCGGACCGAGCCTGACGGTGCCGCGTTCCGCGCTCGCTCACCCGCGAACGATTGCGATCACCAATGACCTCGATGGCGAGGACGACGACGAGAAGATCGCGATCACCGAGTTCTTCGCGCAGCGCACCGCGCCGGAGTCGACGCCGATCGCCGACAACGCCGACGTCAACTGGGTGGGGCTGCTCTACGTCGCCGACACGAGCGGGGGCGCGCCCGCGGCGGTGTCTCTCCCGCCGGTGACGGACACCGGGTTTCAAGCAGGAGGCGCGGCGACGGGCTGCTTCGCCAACCAGCTCCAATCGGTGACGCTCAAGGGCAATCGCGCGTTCGTGACGTCGATCTGCGCCTCGCCGAGAGGCCCGCTCTCCATCCAGACGATGACCCACCCGGTCGTTCACGCGGTCGACATCGACGCAGCGACCAGCGAGATCTCGGTCTTGTCGAAGGCGTTCTTCGACTTCTACGAAGACCTGGGTCTGGGCGCCCAGGACCCCGCGCGGCGAAACCCTCTCGTCACCAACGACCTCGCGTTCGTGCCCGGCTCCGACGAGGCGTTCATCACCGCCAATGGCGCCGATGCAGCGTACCGGCTCGGCTTCGACGCCGACGGCGTGCTCCTCGAGGTCGGCGCGGGCGCGTCGAGCCCGTACGTGGATCTCGTCGCCGACGAGCTCGATCCCGCGGACCGTGGCCAGAACCCGAACGGGCTCGTCATTGCGCGGGGCCAGCCGTTCGCGTTCATCGCCAACGACGTGACACGGAACGTCACGGCGATCGACCTCGCCGCTCCCGGCGGGCCGGCCATCGCCGGGTTGGAGCAAGACGCCGCGGTGGTCGTCGCGAGCACGGACCCGCCCGCGGTCGAAGAGGACCAGGCATTCCTTCGCGGCAAGCATGCGTTCAACACCGGTCTCGAGAGCTGGTCGCAGTACGACCAGGCGTTCGGCGCGTGCCAGGTCTGCCACTTCGAAGGGCTGAGCGACAACATCACCTGGTACTTCGGCCGCGGACCGCGCCAGTCGACGAGCCTCGACGGGAGCTTCGCGTCGAACGATCCCACCGATCAGCGGATCTTCAACTGGACCGGCGTCTTCGACGAGATCCCCGACTTCGAAGCCGTCGCGCGCAACGTCGACGGCGGCGTCGCCGCGCTGGTCCACGGCGACGGCACGGCCATCAACCTCAATGACGCAACCGCGTTCCCGCCGGTCGGAGCCGCCGGTCTCAACGGCTCGACGCACGACGTGCTCGAGACGGTGAGCGCCGATTCGACGTGGGCGGACATCGAGATCTACGTCCAGCGCGTGCGCTCGCCTCGTGCTCCCGTCTCGCTCGCCGCGTCTGCGGTGGCGGCGGGCAAGGCGCTCTTCGAGGGGTCCGGAGCCGGCAATTGCCAGGGATGCCACAGCGGCGCGAAATGGACGAACTCGACCCTCTTCTACACGCCGGGGGGGACGACCAACGAACAGCTGAAGGTGACGCCCTGGGACGGCGACGCGCTGATCGCCGCCGGGTTCCCGGCGGTGCTCCTGCCGGCGACCGACCAGCGATGGATGCGCTTCGCGACGGCACCCGGGGGCGATCAGATCCAATGCGTGCTGCGCAACGTGGGGACCTTCGGCCAATCACCGCCGGACGTCGGGGTGCTCGAGCTGACGGCCGCGATGAGCGAGACGACGCTCGGGCAGGGGAACGGAACCAACAGCAAGGGCTTCAACGTTCCTTCGATCCTCGGGATGTCGGTCGGGGCGCCGTACTTCCACGCCGGCAACGCGCGAACGCTCGAAGAGATGCTGAGCGAGCTCTTCGCCTCGCACCACCGAGCGCTCAGCCCCGACGCCAATTTCTTGATGTCGGACACCGACCGCACGGCCCTCGTCGCGTACCTCCTCAGCATCGACGAATCGACGACGCCCGTCCCGGGCCCGGCGACTCCGGGAGCGAGCGGCGGTTCGTTCTGCGCATACTCCCCCTGAGCTTTCGCCTCGCATTGCGCAAGCCTGCTCGATCTCGGAGGTCATCCTGACGGTGATTCGAGGGGCTGGGGGCTGACGAACACGCGCGTGAATTGCCGCGGCGCTCGCTTGGTCCGGCGGCAGCGCGTCTCGGCGCTCATGTAGCAGACGGTGAACGCTCGCCGCGCGTGGCCCGTCGTGTTCTTGCCGGACCGGTGCCAGAGGTGATTGTGAATCAGCATCACCTCGCCGGCCCGCGCGGGCAGCGGCTGAGCGCGCGCTTCCGCATCTCGAGAAGCGAGGACGTCGGCGGGGATGACGCCGCCGAGCGGCGTGGCGAGGCCGCCCGAGTGGCTGCCGGGGACCACTTCGACGCAGCCGCCCCCAATGGGAGCGTCGTCGAGCGCCGTCCAGATCTGGAGGACCGGATCGCGGTCGAGGCCCCAGTAGCTGCCGCCGTCTTGGTGCCACGGAAGCGCCGAGCTTTTTGCCTTGGCCTTGTTGAAGATCGTCGCGCGGTAGATCGAAATGGAGCCATCGATGACCGATCGGGCGATCCGCTCGAAGAGCGCATTCTGGAGATGCGCGAAGAAGAGCGGGTCCTTCTCCAGCTTCTCGAGCTTTCGGTAGGTGAGCGAGGGGCCGACGTAGCCCTGGCCGTAGGTGAGGTCCTCGTACGCTTCGGCGTCGTGCTGGAAGAAGAGGCCTTCGTAGGCCACGCGCCCGAGCATCAGATCGTCGGTGCGCTCCCTGAGCGCGGCGAGCCATCGTTCGTCGATCACAGGGCCCAAGCGGGCGTAGCCGTGCGTCCGGTAGGACGCGACCGCGGCCTCGACGTCGACGTCGGCCGCTTCGGGTAAGAGGATCGGACTCACCTCGCGTAGCTCGTCTCGGTGCCCGTGAACGCCACGTAGAGCTGCTCGATCTTCTCGCGCGCCTCGGGCGTGACGGTCTTTTGAACTGCGCCGAGCGCATCGTCCAGCTGGTCGAGGCTCGCGGGCCCGAGGAGGATCGAATCGACCTCCGACCTGCCCGCCAACCACGCATAGGCCAAGTCGACCGGGGTCATGCCTTCGGCCTTCGCGATCGCGGCGAGGTCGGCGGCAAACGCCAGCATGCGTTCGGACCAGTAGCGACCTTGGTAGAGACGGTTCTTGTCGAATCGGGAGCCCTTTTCGATGCTCGAGCTCGGCGCGTAGCGACCCGTCAGGAGGCCGCCGGCCAGCGGGTTGTACACCGTCGTGTGGAGCGCGTACTTCGCCGCGAACCGAAAGTACTCGAGGTCGAGCTGGCGAATCAGGAGGTTGTAGAGCTGCTGCGCGACGATCGGCCGCGGCATCTTGGCGGCGTCGCACGCCTGAAAGATCTCGAGGATCTGCCAGGACGCGTAGTTCGACACGCCGAACGCTCGCACCTTGCCGGCGGCCATTGCGCGCGCGATCGCTTCGAGCGTCGCCTCGATCGGCGTGGCCGGATCCGGGACGTGGAGGTAGTAGATGTCGATCACGTCACACTGGAGCCGCCGCAGGCTCTCGTCGAGCGCCACGCTCACGCGCTCCGGTGACAGCCCTTCGGGCTTTCCGGCGATGCGTCCGAACCCGACCTTGGTCGCGACGACCGCGCGGTCGCGCTTTCCTTTCAAGGCACGCCCGAGGATCTCCTCGCTCGCGCCGTCGCAGTACGCATTCGCGGTGTCGAAGACGGTCACGCCGCGCGAAAGGGCGCGGTGGATGATGCGCTCGCCCTCGGCCGCGGGCGTTCGCTTTCCGAAGTTCATCGTGCCGAGCGTCAGCTGGGTGGCTCCGTCGGGCGAGCGGCGGCGGAAGGCTTGGGAGAGGTCGATCATGGGCGTGGCGAAGGCCTGTTTTGCACCGCCTCTCGCGGCGCATCAACCGTCGGAACGTCCGTCGCGACCTGCGCGCCTGACCCGCGCTGCGATCACCTCGCCTAGCACGGCCGTCAGCTCCACCTCTTCGAAGCCGAGGGCGCGAGGCTCGGCGTCTGCGATGGCGTCTGCGATGCGCTCGACCGTGTAGAGGAAGGCAGCGTCCTCGGCTCGGCTCGTCGAGCCGGCGCCGAGGGCGGCGAGCGCTTCGAGCTGCCGTGCTCGCGACGCGAGGTACGCCTTGCGCACGCCTGCATCCTCGGCGACGAGCGCCCGCAGGTTGCGACGAAGGCCGCGCCAGCGTTTGTGAAGGTCGACGACGGTCGCCGTGAGCGATGCTGCCAGCTGCGGGCCTCGCTTCTCGAGCCAGAGCCGATCGATCGCCTCCCACTCGGCTCGGACCCATTCCTCGTAGACCGCGACGAACGCTGCGTGCTTGTCTGCGAAGTGCTTGTAGAAGGTCCCCGGCGAGTAGCCCGCTTCGCGCGCGATGCGGTTCGAGTCGGTCCCGGCGAAGCCGTCGCGGTCGAAGGCCACGGCGGCGGCGGCGACCAACCTGCGCCGCGTCTCGGAAGGATCACCGCGGCGCGGGCGGGTCTCGGGCCGCGTGCCTTTGGTGCGCAGGGCGGGACGGGAGCTGGTGGTCACAGCGGGGGTGTCGCCGAGGGGCGCGCGCCCGATCGTGCCCCCGCGAGCGCGTCGGCGCGATCCAAAAACGTCATGATGGCGCGCACGAACGCCTCGGGCTCGTCGACGAACGGCGAGTGGCCGGTCGCGAAGGTGACGAGCTCGGCACCGGCTATCGATTCGGCGACCCGGCGGCCAACGGCAAGCGGGATGACGGGATCGTCAGCTCCCCAAGCGACCAGGGTCGGAGCGCGGATGTCGCCGGCGTGGTCGCGCAAGCTCGACTCGGGCAGGACGAAGCTTCGCCAGACGGCCGCGACCACCTCGGCGTAGCCGGGACGCTGCCGCGACGCTTCGATTCGCTCGACGAGCCCGCGCGCGCTCGGGGTGCGCGTTCCGGTGTGGTGGCGAGCGAAGCGAGCTTCGATCGCGCGGGTGACCGCGGGACGGCCTTTGATGCCGCAGAAGATCCGCTCGACGAGCCCCGTGTCGCCGAACCCACCGGTGTCGACCAGCACGAGGGCGCGCACGACCTCGGGCCGGCGGATCGCCAAGCGGGCCGCGGCGAACCCCCCCACCGAGTGTCCGATGAGCGACAGGTCCCGGAGCCCGAGCCCGTCCACCACGTCCTCGACGACGTCCGCAAGGGAGGAAGCCACGATGGCCGA
Source organism: Polyangiaceae bacterium (assembly GCA_041940405.1). Taxonomy (GTDB): domain Bacteria; phylum Myxococcota_A; class Polyangia; order Polyangiales; family Polyangiaceae; genus Xiheicaenibacterium. Next base: position 37,589 of record JBGTSH010000043.1, on the reverse strand, counting down.
CGGCTCTTCTGGCGCGGGCGAGCGCCCCATGCCGGGCCAGTCCAGCGCCACGACTTTGTGCCGCTCGGCGAGCCGTCCGGCGATCGGCTCGAAATCGTCGGCGCTGTGGCCGTTGGCAGGCAAGAGGAGGAGCGGGCCGCCGACGCCCCCACTCTGCACGCTCACGCGGCCCGCGCGCGTCTCGACCTCTCTCGTCACGAAACCGTCCATGGCGCCTCCTAATGATATAAGTATCACTAGCGCGAGGCGCAGCGCCTCGCAAGGGCGCAGGCGGCGCAGGCGCGAAAGTCCTGTATGCTTTCGGCGTGCGCCGGCGCATCACCAAAGATCGCCTCGAACAGAGCCTCGCCAAGCTCGCGGCCGAAGTGACCGATCCGCGCGTCGGGCTCTACGGACCCGACACGCTGGCTTGGCACATCACCCGAGAAGCCGCCCTCTTCCTCGGGGCAGGCAGGGCGGCGCTCCTTCAGCTCGCGCATCCGTATGTCGCCTACGCCGTCTCCGACCACTCGGTGACCCTGACCGACCCGCTCGCGCGCTTCCGATCGACGTTCCGGAGGATCTTTCGGATGACGTTCGGCGATCTCGAAGAGGCGACGAGCGCCGCCCGCACGGTTCACGGCGTCCACGAGCGGATCTTCGGGACGATCCGTGAGGCCGCCGGCCCCTTCGAGGTGGGGCACACGTACCAGGCCAACGACGTCGAGGCGCAGATCTGGGTGCTCGCGACGTTGTGGGACACGACGATCCGAGTCTTCGAGCGCGTCGTTCGGCCGCTCTCGCAAGAAGAGAAGGACCGCTTCTATGCCGAGGGGCGGCGGACCGCGATGCTCTTCGGTCTCGAGGACGAGCTGCCACGGACTCACGACGGCTTCGAGCGCTACGTCGCGTCGATGCTCGAGAGCGACGTGCTCACGGTGACGCGCCCCGCCGCCGAGATCGGTCGCTTCATTCTGCGGCCCGAGAATCTCCTCGGCCGCGTCGTTCGCGCCGACTACGGCGTCCTCACGGCGAACCTCTTGCCGGAGCGCCTCGCCCGCGGCTTCGCGCTCGACCGCGGCGGCGATCGCGGCCTCGCCCGGTCGGAGCGTGTGCTCGATCTCGCCAGGGCGACCTTCCCGCGCCTCCCGGATCGGCTGCGGTTTCTGCCCGCGTACATCGACGGCATCCGCCGGCTCGAAGGGCACACAGGGCGGGATCGCGTCGGAGAAATCTTGAACGCCGTCTACCTGGGCCGCGGCCCCACCTCGGGGGCGTGATACGACCTAGGGGTGAAGACCGCGCGCTTTCTTCTTCCCATGGTGCTCGCTTCTGCGAGCTGTGGTGACGACTCGGCGACCGGCACCCAGACGGAGCCGCCCCCTGCGGACATCGTGTTCGCGGCTCCCGGACCGCTCGGCGCTGCGTCGGGCAAGGGGAGCTTCCGCTTCGGCGCTGCGAGCGCCGCGACCCAGATCGAGGATCAGAACCCGAACACCGACTGGGCGCTCTTCACCAAGCCCGAGGCGGAGGGCGGCCTCGGCAAGGGCAAGGCTCCGGTAGGTGACGCGGCCGGCGGCTATACGCGCGCGCTCGACGACATCGCCCTGATCTCGGCCATGGGCCTCGACTCGTATCGTTTCAGCGTCGAGTGGGCGCGGGTCGAGCCCCAGCGCGACGTCGTCATTCAGGCGGAGCTCGACCATTACGGCGCCGTCATCGATGCCCTGCGCGCCGCCAACATCCGGCCGGTCATCACCGTGCATCACTTCTCGAACCCCACGTGGGTCGACGACCCGATCGACGCGGCGGCGGATCCGACGTGCCCGATGGGTCCGACAGACGAAAACCTCTGCGGCTTCGGCCACCCCACCGGAGGGCCCGAGATCGTCGATGAGGTCCGCGAGCACGCTGCGCGCCTCGCGCAGGAGTACGGCGACCGCGTCGACGACTGGGGCACCGTGAACGAGCCGGTCAACTACCTCTTGGCGTCGTACGGCATCGGGAGCTTCCCGCCGGGAAAGGCGTACATCCTGAAGCTCACGCCCGAAGCGATCCTGAACGACTTCGTCCCCGTCGTTCGCGACTACCTGAAGTTTCACGCCGCGATCTACCAGGCGATCAAAGAGAACGACACCATCGACGCCGACGGCGACGGCATCGCGGCCGAGGTCGGGCTGAGCCTGAACGTCGGCTCGTTCGTGCCGTCGCGCTTCAACGAGGTCTCGACCGATCCGGCCGACGTCGCGGCGCGCGATCGCGTGACTTACATCTACCATTACCTCTTCGTCGACTCCGTCTTGAACGGGACCTTCGATGCGAACCTCGACGGGACCGCCGACGAGATGCTGCCCGAGGTGAAGGGAACCGCCGATTGGCTCGGCATTCAGTACTACTTCCGCGCGGGCGTCACCGGGCATAACCCCCTCATCCCGGTCCTCGACCTCACGCCGTGCTTCTCCAACTTCGATTTCGGTGCGTGCGTGCCGCCGATCAACGAGGACTTCACCAAGTGCGTCCCGGCGATGAAGTACGAGTACTACGAGCCGGGCATCTACGAGATCCTGAAGGATTACTCGGCTCGGTACCCGGCACTCCCCCTCCTCGTGAGCGAGTCCGGCATCGCGACCGAGAATGGCGAGAGGCGCGCGCAGCATGTGGTTCGCTCGCTCGAGCAGATCGCCAGGGCGCGCGACGAAGGCGTCGATGTGCGCGGCTACTACCATTGGAGCTTGTTCGACAATTTCGAGTGGGCCGAGGGCTTCGAGCCGCGCTTCGGCTTGTATCGGGTCGACTACGGATCGATGACGCGTACCGCCACCGAAGGCGCGACGGTCCTCGGCGAGATCGCCAAGGGACGGACGCTCTCGAGCAGCACGCGGACGAGCCGCGGCGGGACCGGCCCGATGGCCGAAGAACCCGGGTTTTCGCCGGGGACCCACTGCGGGCAGTAGCTCGCCGGCGCCGAGCGTCGTCGCCCGGCGGGACCCTTCGCTGTATTCTCCCGCCCCCATGGCGGCTCCTCAGGTTTCCGGCGCGAAGCGGCAGCGCGATCTCGATATCGTCGTCTACGGCGCCACCGGCTTCACCGGTCGCCTCGTCGTCGATTACCTCGCCGGCGCGGCTCCGCGCGAGCTGAAGATCGGGATCGCCGGTCGCGATGCGGCGAAGCTCGACGAGATCCGCGAGCACGTCCGGGCCAAGGGCCGAGACTTCAAGGTCGTCGCCGCACGAGCGGACGATCCCGAGTCGCTCCGCGCGATGGCGGCGAGCACGCGCGTGGTCATCACGACCGTGGGGCCGTACGTGAAGCTCGGCGAGCCGCTCGTCGACGCGTGCGTCAGCGAAGGCACCGACTACGTCGACATCACCGGGGAGCCGGCGTTCGTGAACCGGATCCTCGCAAAGCACGGCGACGCCGCGAAGGCAGCGGGCCTCCGCATCGTCTCGTGCTGCGGGTTCGACAGCATCCCCCACGATCTCGGCGCGTACTTCACCATGCGTGAGCTCAAGCCGCAGGGCAGGGTAAAGGTCGAAGGGTTCATTCAGGCGGGCGGCGACATCTCCGGCGGCACCTGGCACTCGGCGATCGGGATCTTTTCGCAGATGCGAAAGCAGAACGGCTCGTCCAAGGGCGGCTGGTCGCCGGCAACCGGCGGTCGCTCGGTCCGCGTGCTCGACATGCGCCCGCATCACGAGCCGGAGGTCGGCGGCTGGGTGCTTCCTTTCCCCAGCGTCGATCTCGAGATCATCTCGCGCAGCGCGAGGGCGCTCGATGTGTACGGTCCCGACTTCTCCTACGGCCACTACATCCGCATCGGCTCGCTCCCGAAGACGATCGGCTTCGGTGCAGCCGTCGGGGCCGTGATGGGCCTCTCGCAGATCGAGACGACCAGGAACCTCCTCTTGCGATTGAAGCGCCCCGGTGAAGGGCCGAGCGAAGAGGTCAGAAAGAAGGGTTACTTCCGCGTCACGTTCGTCGCGAAGACGGATACGGAGCGGATGATCGCCCGCGTCTCGGGGGGCGAGCCCGGCTACACCGAGACGTCGAAGATGCTCTCCGAGGCCGCGCTCGCTCTCGCCTGCGACAAGGAGAAGCTCCCGAACGTTGCCGGCGTCTTGACGCCCGCCGTCGCGTTCGGAGACGTCCTCATCGATCGGCTCGTCGCGGCAGGCATCCGCTTCGAGGTCGTTCGGCGGAGCAAAGAGGCGTCGTGATCGACTTCGACGCCATCGTCGTAGGGACCGGCTTCGGGGGCAGCGTGGCGGCGCTGCGGCTCAGCGAGAAGGGCTATCGCGTGCTCTGCATCGAGAAGGGCAAGCGCTTCGCTCCAGAAGACTTTCCCAAGACGAACTGGGACTTGCGGCGCTGGATGTGGCGGCCGGAGCTCGGCCTTCGCGGGATCTTCCAGATGTCGTTCCTCGAGCATGTCACGGTTCTGCACGGGGTCGGCGTCGGCGGCGGCTCGCTCGTCTACGCGAACACGCTCCCGACGCCGAAGGACCAGTTCTTCGAGGCGGCGTCGTGGTCTCACCTCGCGGAGTGGAAGCGCGAGCTCGGCCCGCATTACGAGACCGCGCGCAGGATGCTCGGCTCTACCAGAAATCCGCGCATGACCCGAGGGGACGAGGTGCTTCGCGACATCGCGCGCGATCTGGGACGCGAGGAGCACTTTCACATGACCGACGTCGCCGTCTACTTCGGCGCGGCGGGCAAGCCGGTGAAGGATCCCTATTTCGACGGCAAGGGGCCGGATCGCGTCGGTTGCACGTTCTGCGGCGCATGCATGACCGGTTGCCGCGTCGGCGCGAAGAACACGCTCGACAAGAACTACCTCTACCTCGCCGAGAAGCTCGGCGCCAAGGTGCTCGCCGAGACCGAAGTGACGGCGATCCGTCCGCTCGAGGGCGGCGGCTATCGTGTCGAGCTCAAGGGCACGTTCGGCGGCGCGCGCGCTCCCGTCACCGCGCGCAAAGTCATCCTCGCCGGTGGGGTCATGGGGACGATCCCGCTCCTTCTCTCACTCCAAGAGGATAGCGACGCGCTCCCCGCGCTCTCGAAGCGGCTCGGTGACTCGGTCCGTACGAACAGCGAGGCGCTCTGCGGGATCATCGTACCCGGCGGCCGCGAGGACTTCTCGAAGGGGGTCGCGATCACGTCGATCCTCCACACCGACGAGCACAGCCACATCGAGCCGGTACGCTACGGGCCGGGCTCCGGGTTCTTTCGCACGATGGTGCTGCCGCAGACGTCCGGCGCCACCGCGCTCGGCCGCATCGCGGGAGCAGCCCGCGGCGTCCTCGCGAATCCGATGGACTGGATGCGCGCGTACGCGGTGCGCGACTTCGCGCGGCAGAGCCAGGTGCTCCTCTACATGCGCACGCTCGAGGGCACGCTCAGCATGCGCCTCGGTCGGGGGCTTCGCACCGGCTTCAAGCGCGGCCTGGTGACCAGGCTCGACGATCCGGCGAGCCGCCCTCGCTCCGACATGCCCGAGGCGCTCGATCTGGCCCAGCGCTTCGCCGACAAGGTCGGCGGCGTCTCGGCGACGCTCTTGACCGAGACGCTGCTCGGGGTTCCGACGACGGCGCACATCCTCGGCGGCGCGTGCATGGGCGACAGCGCTGACACCGGCGTCATCGACGCGCGTCATCGGGTCCACGGCTACGACGACCTCTACGTGATCGATGGCAGCGCCGTCTCCGCGAACCCCGGCGTGAACCCGTCGCTCACGATCACGGCGCTGGCCGAGCGTGCGATGAGCTTCGTACCTGCAAGGTGATCACACCTCGGTGTGTCATTCCTGCCGGATCGATGAACACCAGTTGTGCGATCCACCCGCAGGGTCCAGGGTGAGGAGAGGCTCTCGATGCAGCAGAGGCTCCTTCATGAAGTCATTCGATCGATCTCGCCGAAGATCATCGATCGCTTCGTAGCGGAGGTTCGTTCCAACGACCTGCCGCCCCGACCGATGACCCGACAGCAGGTCATCGACAGCCTGCAGCTCTACCTCGCCGAGCTCGTCGTCGCGCTCGAGCAAGGGACCACGAGCGAGCCGGGGTGCGCGAAGACGGCGGCCGAGCACGGCGCCCATCGCTGGTACGACGGCTTCGATCTTCGCTCGCTCCTCGCCGAGTATGGCATCCTCCGTGAGGCGATCCTCGCCGAGATCGAGGCGGCAGGAGTGACGCCCACGGCGAGGGAGTTCGACCGGGTCGCGCAGTTTCTCAACGTCGGCCTGTCCGACGGTGCGGGAGAGTTCCTGAAGAGGACGACCGTGGAGCTCGAGCGCGCGCTGGCGCAAGCGCAGCTCGCCACCGAAGCCAGGGAAGACGTGCTCTCGATCGTCTCTCACGATCTGCGCGGACCGCTCCACGTCCTGTACGGGAGCACCAAGCTCCTCGGCGAGCAGCTCGCCCACTCGATGACGCCCGAGGTCAGTCGGTCGATGGACCGGATCGAGCGCGCCGTCCACAACATGGATCGGCTCATCGGGTCGCTGCTCGATCTGGCACGCCTCAAGGCGGGCGAGATGTCGCTCCAGCTTCAGGAGCACTCGGCAGAGGAGATGATGAGGGATGCCGTCGAGAGCGCGGCGCCGCTCGCGGAGGCACGATCGATCGAGATCGAGCTCGCGACGCCGCACCCGGGCCTGGTGCTGTGCGATCGGCCCCGCGTTCTTCAGATCCTCGCCAACCTGATCGGGAACGCGATCAAGTTCTCGCCCCCCGCCGCCACCGTCTCCGTCGGTTGCCGCAAAGAGGGCACCGAATGCCTCTTCAGCGTCGCGGATCGCGGTCCCGGCATTCCCGCCGATCGTCTTCCCCTCATCTTCGAGCGCTTCTGGCAGGGCGGACATCTGCGCAGCGGCACCGGGCTCGGGCTCTCGATCGCCAAGGGCCTCGTCGATCTCCACGGCGGGCGCATCTGGGTGGACAGCGAGGTCGGCCGCGGATCGACGTTCTGTTTCACGATCCCGAGCGCGTGAAGCACCCGAGTCAGGAGCCTTGGCCGGGGGCGCCGCCCTGCAGCTCTGCCGGGTCGTGGCTCCTCGGCGGCGGCTCGGCGAACGGCAGGTGCAAGGTGAACCGCGTGCCCTCGCCGACGACGCTCGAGACATGGACGGCGCCGCCCATCGCCTCCGACAGGTGCTTGACGATCGCGAGGCCGAGGCCGGTCCCGCCGAGGGCGCGAGAGCGCCCGGCGTCGACCCGATAGAAGCGCTCGAAGAGGCGGTCGGTGTGCTTGGCCTCGATCCCCGGCCCGGTATCGCGCACCCAAATCATGACGTGAGCGTCATCGTTATCCGCTCCGAGCGTGACCTTGGCCCCGGGGCAGTACTTGATCGCGTTGTCGAGGAGGTTGGAGAGCACCTGCTCGAGGGCCCGGGCGTCGGCGAGGACGTCGGGCAAGTCGCGCGGCACCTCGAGCTCGAGCGTCGTCTTCGTCTTGGCCGCGCGTTCGGAGAAGAGCGCGATGGTTCGTTCGGCTACGGCTCGGACGTTCGTGGGCTCGGAGGCGAGCTCGAGCTCGCGCGACTCGATCTTGGAGAGGTCGAGCAGGTCCTCGATGAGCTGCTGGAGCCGCTCCGCGTTTCGCTCCACGATCCCGAAGAAGCGGGCGCGGGCGTCGGTGTCGCCGGGCGGCATCGCGAGGAGGGTCTCGACCGCCGAGCGGATCGAGGTGACCGGGGTCCTGAGCTCGTGCGACGCGTTCGCGACGAAGTCGCGCCTCAAGGTCTCGAGGCGGCGCAGATCGGTCACGTCGTAGAACACCACGAGGAGCCCGCCCGGCTCGACGTCGAGGACCTCGGCGCGCACCAGGATCTTGCGCGGCTTGATGCCGGCGACGTCGATCTCGCCTTGCGCCGCCTTCTGCGACCTTCGCACCGTGTCGAGCAAGTCGTGGAGCGCGGAGTCGCGGATGACCTCGATGGGGAGCTTGCCGACGTCTTCGTCACGGAGAAGCAGCATCTCGCGAAGCGCTGGGTTGATCAGCGCGACGCGGCCGTCGCGATCGACGAGGAGCACGCCCTCGCGCATGCTCGTGAGGATGCCGCTCAAGAGATCGCGCTCCGAGACGAGCTCGCGCAGCGACTTGCGCAGACCTTCGGCGAGCTGCTCGAGCGATCGGCCGAGGTCCTCGAGCTCTTCTTCTCCGGGGACCCCGCGCGCCCGGACCTCGAGCTCGCCCGCCGCCATTCGCCGCGCTTGAATGCTCAGCTCGCGGACGCCGGTGGACGCCAGCCGCGTGGCGAGGTTCGACATGACGCCGGCGATCACGAGCCCGATGGCGCACCCGAGGAGGGTCAAGTTCCCCACGAGGGAACGGACCTCGGCGACCGGTCGTTCCGACAGACCGACGCGGACCGAGCCGACCACGCCCGGCCCCGACGCCACCGGCGCGACGCCGAAGACGAGCGTCTCGGTCTGTGGCGCCGGGCTTCGCCGCGCCGAATCGCCCGCGACGCGGCCATCCGCGGTGAAGATCGTCACGCGCGCCTGGGCGAGTGCGGCAAGCTCGTAGGCCATCCCGTCCCAGGTCTCGCCGGGCTCGAGGGGCCCTCCTTCGAGGCGCAGGGCGTTGGCGACCAGCGCCGCGCGCGCCTCGGCTTCTGCACGGATCCGGGCGCGGGTGTTTTCGCCGAGCTCGTGCGAGAGCCAGACGAAGGCCGCGGTCGCAAAGACCAGGAGGAACCCTGCGGAGACGAGGAACAGCTTCTCTCGAAGGCCGATCCTCATCCGTCGAGGTGTATCACCTACCGGCTTCGGCGGGACTTCCGACGAAGCGGTAGCCGACACCTCGAACCGTTTCGACGTAGTCGCGGACGGGCCCGAGCTTTTCGCGGAGCCGCTTGACGTGGGTGTCGACCGTTCGCGTCGTCAGCTCGGCCTGGACGTCCCAGACGTCGTCGAGCAAAGAGGCCCTCGTCTGAACGCGATTGCGGCGCTCGTAGAGCGTCACGAGGAGGCGGAACTCGAGCGGCGTGAACTCGACCTCGCTGCCGTTCACCCACACCCGATGAGCGGCGCGGTCGATCTTGAGGGCGCCGAACTCTATCGCGCGATCCTCGGACGGGTGCTCGGCTCGCCGCAGAACGGCCCCGACGCGGAGAAGAAGCTCCCGAACGCTGAACGGCTTGACGACGTAGTCGTCGGCGCCGAGCTCGAAACCGACCACCCGATCGATCTCTTCGCCCTTGGCGGTCACCATCATGACCGAAATCGTCTTCGTTTCCGGCGCCGACTTGAGGGCCCGGCAGATGTCGGTGCCCTGCATGTCGGGCAGCATGAGGTCCAACAGCACGAGCTCGGGCCGTTGCTCCTTGGCGATACGGAGGGCGTCCGCGCCTTTGGCTGCCACGACGACTTCATGGCCGGCCTGTCGCAGGTTGTACTCGAGCACGTGCTGAAGATCGGCTTCGTCCTCGACGATCAGGATCCGAGCCATCGGGCCTCCGGGGAAAGTCGCGCGAAGACTCGCAATAGAAGGTGACAGCTCGGTGACAGCCTCGCAAGAAGTGTGACGCAAGGCGTTTCCGGCCCGTCATCGGGGCCGCACGGCGTTTTTCTTCAGGATCGAGCTTCCTTTGCGCCCGGGGCCCACTTTGGACGACAATCCGCGCGTGCCGGTCCGTTCGAACTCGATCTCGCCGTGGCGTAGCACCCGATTCTTGGGTCTTGCCGCAGGCCTCACGGCCAGTTTGGGCCTCGTTGGATGCGGGGATGACCCTCCGCCGCCCGCGCCGGCCCCGGCGAACACGGGTGCTGCGCCGGCCCCGACGCCCAAGCCGCTGCCGACCCCTTCGGCGACGGTCAAGCCGAGCAGCAGCGCCCCCCCGATCGCGAGCTTTGAGCCGGCCGAGACAGGCCCGCTGCGTTGGGCCGACTTCGGCGGGCCCGAGGTCGTCCCGGAGGTGAAGCCCGGAGAGAAGGCCTGGGTCGTCCTTCCGGTGAGCACCGGGTGGAAGACGCTCAAGTTCACGGTCTTGCCGGTGGCGCGCGTCGAAGAAAAGATCGTCGTCTTCGAGGTCACGGTGGCCGACGAGAAGAAGGAAGCGCTCGTGCCGGGCGCCTTCGTCGCGCCGATCCGCCCCGCCGACAAGCTGGCTGCTGACGAAGCCGTCATCATTGCGACCAACGGCGCGCGCGCCTTCGGTCGGGTGATGGCTGCGCCGACCGACAAGCGAGTAAAGGTCCGCTTCCGCTTCGCGGGGAACCTCGAGGAGAAAGACGTCGAGCTGAGCGAGACGATCGAGCTCGACGGGACGTTGAAGTTCGCCGCGCCCGTGGCGTTCAGCGAGGAAAAGGACGAAGGTACCAAGCGCAGGGTCATCTGGCGGCCCGCGCAGCTGGTCCAGACCGCCGAAGACAAGGCCTGGGTCGTGAACTCGACGGGCAAACCGCAACGCGTCCCGCAGAACACCGTCAAGCCGCTGTCGGTGAACAGTCTGTACAAGGGCGGCGACAAGGTCTGGGCTGCCCGTGGCGACGAGATGGTGCCGGGTGAGGTGCTCGAGGTGCAGGACGGCGGCACCCGCTACAAGCTGAAGCTCGAAGACGGCTCCGAGCTGACCGCGCCCTTCGAGGCAGTCACCTCACCGCTCAAATGAGACGCGCGAGATGACCGCGCGCCGGCGCAAGCTCTGGGGCTGGGGCTTCGAAGGGGACGGCCCCGACGAGCGAGCGCTGGCGTTCGCCGAGGCGAGCTTGTCGGCGCTCTTCGGCCCCGCGCCCGCCCGCCGCGCGCCCCCCGAGCCGGGGACGCTCCGCCTGCGCGATCCTCGCTGCCGCGTGCCCGGCGGCCTCGAGCACATCGTCACGACCTCGCCCGAGGAGCGCGCGCTGCACGCGCTCGGGCGGTCGTATCGAGACTTGGCGCGAGCGAGCCGGGGCCGGTTCGATCACCCGCCCGACCTGGTCGCCTACCCGGAGTCCGAGGCCGACATCGTGCGGCTCTTGGATGCCGCCCAAGAGAATGACATCGCCGTCATTCCTTTCGGCGGCGGGACGAGCGTGTCGGGCGGCGTCGAGGCCGATGTCGGCGAACGTTTCGCCGGCGCGATGAGCATCGATCTGACGAAGCTCTCGCGTGTCGTTGAGGTGGACCGGACGAGCATGGCCGCGCGCATCGAGGCCGGCGCCGCCGGCCCGGCCATCGAGGCGGCCCTTCGGATGCAGGAGCTCAGCCTCCGGTTCTTCCCTCAGTCCTTCGAGCTATCGACACTCGGCGGATGGATCGTCACGCGCGCCGGCGGTCACTTCGCGACCGGACCGACCCACATCGACGATCTCGTGGAGAGCGTTCGGGTGGTGACGCCCAGCGGGACGCTCGCGACGAGGCGCCTTCCTGGCTCGGGCGCCGGCCCGCAACCCGAGCGCCTCATCGCCGGGTCGGAAGGGACGCTCGGCATCGTGACCGAAGCGTGGGTACGCGTGTTCGCGCGGCCGACGCATCGGAGCGCCGCGACCCTCGCGTTTCCGTCCTGGAACCGCGGCACCGCCGCGCTCCGCGCGATCCTGCAGGCGGGCCACCTGCCGACGAACGCGCGGCTCCTCGACGGGCCCGAGGCGATCATGAGCGGGAGCGGGCCGGGGGATGCGACGCTCCTGCTCTTGGCGTTCGAGTCGGCCGATCACGACACCTCGCACCTGATGGCGGGCCCGTTCGAGATCGCCCGCCAGCACGGCGGCACCGGTGAGGTGCGGTCCACCTCGGGCGGCGGAACCGGACGCGAAGCCACCGCCGACACGTACAAGTCCGCGTTCTTTCGAGCGCCTTACCTCCGCGACGAGCTGGTCCTGAGAGGCGTGTTCGCAGAGACGTACGAGACCGCCGTGCTGTGGAAGGACCTCGAGCGGCTCGACCACGCGGTGCGTGCGGCGATCGACGCGATCGATCTCGGGCCGAAGCTCGTCGCTTGCCGCATCACCCACGCGTACCGCGACGGTTGCGCACCTTACTATACCGTCATTTGTCCGGCTCCCGAGGCCGACGGGGGTCTTTCGCTCTGGAGCGAGCTCAAGGCGGCCATCACCGGGGCGATCGTCTCGTCCGGAGGAACCAGCACGCACCATCACGCCGTCGGGCGAGACGTCGTGCCGTGGTACGAGGCCGAACGCCCGGATCTGTTTGCGTCGGCGCTCCGAGGAGCGAAGCAAGCGCTCGATCCGCGCGGGGTGATGAACCCGGGCGTCCTCTTTCGCGACGCCGCGCCACGGTCGTGACGCTCGATCTGCAGAGTCTGCTCCAACGCGCGCGGGCGTTCGAAGGCCACTCGGTTGCCGATCTCGCTGAGCTGGCGCGCGCGGGCGCCCCCTCGGGCGGGCGGAGCACCAAAGGCAAGGTAGGTGAGCTCCTCGAGCGGATCCTCGGCGCGACGGGCGGTTCCGGCGAGCGCGTCGTCGACTTTCCGGGCTTGGGGCTCGAGCTGAAGAGCATCCCGATCACGGCGCAGGGTAGGGTGCTCGAGTCCACGTTCGTGTGCGCGGTCCGCGTCGATGAAGACGTCGACTTCGACGCCTCGTGGGTTCGAAAGAAGCTCGCGCGTGTGCTCTTCGTTCCGATCGTGGGCGAGCGTCGCTCGCCGCTGCCCTCGCGACGCGTCGGCGCGGCCGTGCTCTGGGAGCCTTCGAGCGAGCAGCTCGCCGAGCTTCGCGCCGACTATGACGACATCATGGGCCTCATCGGCATCGGCCGCGTCGAGGACGTCAGCGGCCACCTCGGCAAGTGGCTGCAGCTTCGCCCGAAGGCGAGGGACGGCTCGCCGCGGGCGGTCGCCTTCGGACGCGAGGGCGAGCGCATCCGCACCGTGCCGCGTGGCTTCTATCTGCGACCGAAGCTGACCGAGGCGCTGCTCAAAGATCCGCTGGCGATGCCTCGATGACGAAGGCCCTCATGGGCCGAGCGAGAGCACCGCACCGACCGCGTTGATCTTCGCGGTGTACGACTTCCCGACGTCGTACTTCTTCACCGCCCCGGCGCCTTCTTTGCCGACGTCGACCTCGAACGTGTACGCCTTGCTGTCGCTTCCCTTGAGCTGGAAGACCGCCTGGTTCTTCTGCGCGCCGAGCCGCCTGTCGGAGCTCGCCTTGAATCCCGCCGCTGGATCCTTCGGCTCGCTGCCGTCGGTCGTCTTCTGCTCGAGCGTCTCCTTCTTCTCCCAGACCTCGACCTCGTAGCGGACCCAGGTGTCATCGACCTGCTTGGTCACGTAGTTCGGCTCTTCCTTGTAGACGTCCTCGAACATCCCGTTGCCGAGGTCTTTGCGGCCGGTCTTCACCTTCTTGGTGCCCTCTTGCACCTTCTTCGACCGGCTCTTCGACTCTTTGCCCAGCACCTTGGCGCCGGCGGGGACTTCGTCCTGCCACGCTGCGTCCTTCTTCAGACGTCTCTCTTCGACCTCGGCGGTCTTCACCCACGCGGCGGACTCGACGGTGACCGTGAGCGATCGGGTGCGCAGAAAAGCGAACCAGATCCCGAGGCCGAGGAACGCGACGACGCCGAGCACGATCGCCAGGATGATCTTCGGCGAGAGGCCCTTCTTCGGGGCGGGACCCGTGGGGATGAACTGCTGCTGGCGCCGGACGGCTCCGTCGGGCCCCGCGCCGCACTGATGACAATCCATCACGCCGGCGCGGTTGTCGGCGCCGCAGTACTTGCACTTCCAGTCGGCACCAGCGCGCGCTTGTGCGACAAGCGCGGGGTCCTCGACGACCGGAGCAGAATCGTCAGTATAGAAAGGGATGTTGGGGCCGCGCGCGCGACCGCAGCCCGCGCACGTCGGGTTCGGGCCTAGGTTCTTCTTTTGTGCGCACGAGGGGCAATCCCAGTACCCCATTCGGATCGTCATGGCGCGCATCGTACGACAGCGCTCGAGAACCGAGCCCCGAAGATTGCGCGGTGGTAATGTCTCGTTGGTGATGGGGGGGCCTTGGACAGGCTGAGCTACGTCAACGCGTGGCTGGCGGGATTCTTTGCGTTCGCCGCGGTGCAGTTTGCCATCAAGTGGGCGCTCTCTCGGTCTGAGCGGGCCCTCTTCTTCTTCTCCGTGCAGTGCGCGCTCTACGCCGTCTTCTCGGTGCTCGCGGTGGGCCGATCGCTCGCGACCACGATCCCCGAAGTCCAGGCGTCGATGGATCGCAGCGTGACGGTAGGCTTGCTTGCACACCTCGCCGTGCTCCAGTTCTACGTCGAGCTGGGCTCGCGCCGAGACCGCCTGGTGCGCGCCATCATTGGCGGCGCCTTCGTCTTCGTGATCGTGCAGAACCAGTGGTTCCCGTTGCGGGGAACGGTCCTCGCCCTCGAGCCCATGCCGATGCCCGGAGGGGGGACGGGACTCTTGCCGATTCGTACACCGTCGAGCCCATCCCTCGCGCTGATGTATCTCGCGGTGACCGCGGCTCAGCTGTACGGGTTCTTCGTCGCCTCGCGGATCTGGAAACGGGATCGCGCGGCCACGATCCTGGTGAGCCTGGGGGCGTCGGCGAACCTGTTCGGCATCGGGGTCGGCATCCTCGTCGACTTTGCGGAGATCCGAGCCCCGTACCTCGGAGCAATGCCGCATGCCTTCTTCGTCGTCTGCATGGCGCTCGTCCTCGCTCGACAGTACGCCGCGCGGGGCGCGCGCGTGGCGGCCACCGAGAGAGAGCTCCGCGCGCACCAAGAGCACCTCGAAGAGGCCGTCGCGACACGCACCCGCGAGCTCAACGAGGCGAAGGAGGAGGCCGAGCGCGCCAACAAGGCAAAAGGCGATTTCTTGGCGCACATGTCCCACGAGATCCGCAGCCCGCTCCACGTGATGCTCGGCTACCTGCAGATGCTCGAGCGCGACACCTCGCTGACAGAGCGTCCGAAGAAGAAGATCGAGGCGGTCCATTCGAGCGGCAAGCATCTGCTCACGCTGATCAACGACATCTTGGAGATGTCCAAGATCGAGGCCGGCCGTCACGAGCTGGTCGAGGACGAGTTCGACCCATGGTCGATCCTCGACGAGGTCGAGAAGATGTTCTCCGGCCAGAGTGCGTCGAAAGGGATCGAGCTGACGCTCGAGCGCGCCGAGAGTCTTCCCCGAGGCCTCGTCGGCGACGCGGGCAAGATGAAGCAGATCCTCATCAACCTCGTCGGCAACGCGGTCAAATTCACCAAGACGGGATCCATCCGGGTGAGCGCGTCTGCGAGCGCGCAGGCGGATGGAAGCATCGTGGGCCAGCTCGCCGTCGCAGACACCGGGCCCGGCGTCGCGGCCGATGACCTCGCGCGGATGTTTCAGCCTTTCGAGCAGAGCGCCGCCGGCACCCGGGCCGGCGGCACCGGCCTCGGTCTGGCGATCAGCCTTGCCTACGCCCGCCTCATGGGCGGCGACCTCACCGCAGAGAGCGAGCTGGGTCGTGGAACCACGTTCAGGTTCACGTTCAAGGCCAAGCCGGTCGCGCCGAGCGCGCTGACGGGACCGGGCAGCGCACACGTCTTGGGCAATCGCAGCAAGCGATGCAAGGTGCTCATCGTCGATGACATTCCGATCAACCGAGACGTGCTCTCCGAGCTCTTCAGCCAGCCCAGCTTCGAGACACGCGCAGCCGAAGACGGAACAGGCGCCCTATCTCTGAACGCTCACTGGGAGCCCGACGTCATCCTGATCGACCTGCGGATGCCGGGCATGGGCGGCATCGAGGCCATCCGGAGAATGCGCGCCGGCGGGTCGACGGCCGCGATCGGCGCGCTGAGCGCGAGCGCTCTCGCCGAGGACGAGCGCGAGGCCCTCGCCGTCGGCGCGGACTTCTTTCTCCGGAAGCCGTATGACGATCGTCAGCTTCTCGAGAGGATCGCCCGCGCGCTGAAAACGCGTGGCGAAGCCGGGCCCGCCGGGGTGTTACCTGGCTGAATACGGAAAGGCGGCCCAGCCAGCGCGCTGTGTTCGTTGGTCCGCAAACAGTCTGCTACCCGTTCTTTAACGGCTCTGTGGCGGAAAGGCAGACGCGGCGGATTTAAAATCCGCTGTCCGACAGGGCGTCCGGGTTCGACCCCCGGCGGGGCCACCACGATTTCTTCTCAACCCTTTTGCGCGGGGCCCCAACCCCGCGCGAGAGCTTCTCACCCTACTTCGCGTCGCCCCGTGCGCGCGCCATCGTCTTCTTGAGCGCCGTACCTTCGCCGCCGCTCGGGCGCGGGTAGCCGCCGAAGAGCTTGGTCTGCTTGCTGCGCGTGATGCAGCGCACCGCCTCGTCGAACGTATCGACCGCGGGGCTCACTGCCTTCGCGTCGGAGCCTGGCCGGCTGGCTCGCGCGACCTCGCCGAGCGAGTCCGTGAGCGGCGGGCACTTTCCCGGAGAGACCGGGAGATCGAGCGGAGGAGCGTTCGCGCTGCAGCATCGGTCGCGCAGCACCGCGTACGCGGCGAGCTCGTAGAAGCCGAGCAAAGCCCACTCCTTCATCCCGCCCGTCACCTTGCCGCGCCCCTCCCTCACGAGCACCTCACGAACCTTCGGCGCCCCACGAATCGGGCTCGCCTCCTTACAAACAAAATCGAGCGCCCCTTCGACGCCCTCCTCATCGAAGCTGTCCTCCGCGAACAAGCTCTCGAGACAAGCCCCCGGCGCCGTGTGCTTCCGCTTCTTCCCGGCCGGCGGTTCATCGCCGGACGCCTCGGGGGACGGCGCCGGTGCAGCCACCGAAGCCGTGCCCGTACTCGTCGCCGTGCTCGTGCTCGTACTCGTGCTCGTACTCGTGCTCGGGCTCGTACTCGTGCTCGGGCTCGTACTCGGGCTCGGGCTCGTACTCGTCGGCGTACTCGTACTCGTATTCGTTCCCGTTCCCGTACTCGTACTCGTGTTCGTATCCGTGCTCGTCCTCTCCCCCTTTTTCGGGCCCCGTAACAAGAACCATCCCCCCACGACCACAACCGCCGCCCCCGCGACAACCATCGCCATGCCGGGCCGCTTTCCGCGGGCGGCGGTCACCTTCGCAACCTCCGCCGGCGCCTCCGTCGTCGCGTGCTCTCCTTCAAGCGCATGCACCCGACGAACCTCCTCGTTGAAGGGGAGCGTCGGTCGTCCTTCCTCGTCCTCTCCCGAATCGACGAGCCGCGGCATCTTGGCGACCTTCGGCGGCACGAGCTTTGGCGCGCGCGCGACGCGTGACGTCTCGCGATCGCGAACCTCGGGCTGTCGCCACGTGCTGTCTTCGTCCTGTACCTCGAAGAGCGGCGCGGCCTTCACTGGCTCCACGTTCGCCGAAGGGATGCTCGGCGGCGGCGGGGGCGGGAGCGCTGCGACGTCGAGCGAAGCTTTGCGCGGAGGCGGCACCGCCTGTGTTCGCGGGCCGATGTCGAGCGGCTCGACGCTCGGGGCGCCCTTCTGTTCGAGCCACTTGTCGAGCGCGGCGCGAAACTTCGCGAGGCTCTTGGGCCGCGCGGAGCGGTCGGTCGAGAGCGCGGCGTCGAGGATGCTCTCGAGCTGCTCATCGCCGGCGTCGAACACCGCGAGCGGCGGCGGTCGTGTCGGCGCCCCGGTGAGGACCTCATCCTTCCAACCGGTGAGCGCGAAGAAGAGGGTGAGCGCCGCGGCGTAGATGTCGTCTGCCTGCGACGGGCCGCCACCCGCGCGGCGCTCCGGCGAGTGGTACGCCGGATCGGCGGTGCAGCTCGTGGCCGAGCGGAGCCAGGCATCGGCGAGGTCCTGACCTGGAATCGTCACCGCGTGTGGACCGAGCTTGCCGTGAACTCTGCCGCCCGCATGGAGGCGCTCCACGGACCGGGCGATCCTCGCGACGAGGTGTACCGCGTCCTTCGCGGCGAGCGGTCCCTCCGTATCGATGCGGCGAGCGAGGGTGTCCACGACGCCGAGCACGGTGCCCGAGGCAGGCCCTCCTGACAACAACCCTCCGGCATCTAGCCGTCCGCTCCGTGTAGCCGCCTCGCATACCTGAAAATCGACGTCCCCCGGGTTATCCACGGCCCATCCACAGGAGGCCCCTCTCGGGGCGCCTCCACACGCCCGGCCCCTCGACGTCCGGCCGAGACTTGTGAGCAAACGCTCTGATTAAACGCAGATTTTTCTCGATGACAGGGCTGTAGCAGTTTGGTCTCGGGGCCGGCTGAGGCACCCTGGCCTGTGGGAAACCTAGGGAGACGACTCGGACAGCCCACCTGAACGTCGCCGGTCGGGAAGATGACAGAGGAGGCACTTCGAGGCGTCCCGCCTCGCGGGGCGTTTCGCCGCCCCCAGCCTTCGGCCTGCCTCGGATCTGGTGTAAAGCCGCCGAATCATGCCCCGAATCCGAACCACGCTGGCGGCACTCGTGATGGCTTCGACGCTCGCATTGGGCTGCAACGACGCGGCACGTGCGAAGTACCCGACCGCCGATTCGCAGCTCAAGCTCAGCCGTGTCGTTCTCTACAGGAACGGCATCGGATACTTCGAGCGCGTCGGAGAGGTCGACGGAGACATCCTCACGATCAAGGTCCGCAAGGATCAGGTCAACGATCTGCTGAAGAGCCTGACGGTCGTCGAGCGCGAGACGGGCAAGGCCGTGAGCGTCTCGATGCCGCTGGATCCGCAGAGCTGGGCGAACGCAGCGCTCGCCACGCTCGCGCCGGGGCGCGGCAACCTCGCCGAGGTGCTCGACTCGCTCCGGGGCACCGTCGTGACGCTCTCGACCACCGACGGCACGGTCTCCGGTCGCATCGTGATGGTGGAAGAGCTGAACGACGCGCCCGGTGAGCCGCCGCCGGTCATGCGGCCCGGCGTCATGCCGATGCCGCAGCCGAGCCTCCAGGATCACCGCGTGACCCTGATCGACGGCAACGAGATGAAGGTGGTGCGCCTCTCGAAGGTTCGCGGCGTCACGCTCGAGGACGGCGATCTCGCGATGCAGCTCAACCGCACGCTCGACGCGAGCGCGGGCGAGGGGATGTTCCAACAGATCGCCGTGAGCATCCGGCTCGCCGGCGCGAGCTCGCACGATCTCCTCGTCAGCTACGTCGTCTCGGCGCCGATGTGGAAGCCGACGTACCGCGTGGTGCTCCCGAAGGAGGGCAAGGGCAAGGCGCTCCTCCAAGGATGGGCCGTCGTCGACAACACGAGCGGCGAGGATTGGGCCGACGTGAACCTCGGGCTCACGTCGGGCGCGCCGATCGCGTTCCGCTACGACCTTCACACGCCGCGCGACGTCGATCGAGCGGATCTCACCGAGAGCGGCGTGCGCAAGCAGGCGCAAGCGATGGTCGGCGAGTCGACGTTCGAGGAGGCGCCGGCTCCGCCGCCGGCGCCCATGGCGCCCGCGGCCGGCGAGGCGATGGCCGCCTACGACAAGGACGGCCTGATGGATGCCGAGGACGAGACGGGATCGACCAGGCCCGGCGAGCCCCGGCGCGCCTCGGCGCCGAAGAGCAAGGACAAGAAGGCGAACAAGCCCGGCGGGGCGAAGGGCGATGTAGCGGGCGGCTACGGCCGCGGGGCCGCGGCAGGGCCGGCCACGGCATCGCAGGGGTACTACGCGCCGGAGAAGAAGGCCGAGGAGCGCAAGGAGCTCGACTTCGACTCGCTCCGCCGCTCGACGCTCGCGCAGGCGCGCGCCGCGAGCGTTGCAGGACAGACCCGTTATGATCTCGACGCGAAGGTCACCGTGCCCGACGGCACGAGCACCATGGTCGCGATCATCAACGCCGACGTCGAAGGCGAAGAGACGTTCCTCTTCCGCCCGGGCGGCGCCGGCCTCGGCTACGAGTCGAACCCGTACCGCGTCGTCCGGTTCCGCAACACGACGCCGTTCGTCCTCGAGCCCGGACCCATCGCGATCTACGCCGGCGGCAGCTTCGTCGGCGAGGGCCTCAGCGAGACCGTGGGCAGCGGCACGAGCGTGACGATCCCGTTCGCCGTCGAGACCGGCGTCCTCGTCAGCTCGACCTCGAAGTACGACGGCGACGAGATGCGCCTCGTGAAGATGTCGCGGGGCATCCTCGAGGTCGAGCAGTTCGGCCGGCGCTCGACGACCTATACGGTCAAGGCGCAGACGCTCGACAAGGGCTTCAACCTCTTCGTTCGGCACCCCAAGTCGGGCTTCAACTACGAGCTCGCGCCGCGCCCCGAAGGGACCGAGGACCTCGCCGACGCATACCTCATCAAGGTCGCCGTGCCGGCCGGCAAGCGCGAGGGCGCGACGACGGTGACCGAGCAGACGCCGAGCCGCACGAGCATCTCGATCTGGGACAAGCCGGCGCTCGAGGTGCTCGAGAAGCTGATGCTGGCGACGGATCTCGGAGCCGACGCGCGAAAGAAGCTGCAGCCCGTGATCGATCGCCGCCGCGAGGTTGCGAAGTTCGACGAGAAGCTCGAAGGGCTGGTCAAGCAGCGGCAGCAGCTCGACCAGCGCGCGTCGGAGACGCGCCAGAACCTCGAGGCGATCCAGAAGGACAACGCCGCAGCTCCGCTCCGGCAGAAGCTCACCAAGCGTCTCGAAGAGTTCGCCAACGAGGGCAACCGCATCGGTCGCGAGATCGTCGAGCTCGAAAACAAGAAGATGGAGAAGCGCATCGAGCTCGAGGACCTGCTCCAGGATCTCGACCTCACGGCGCCGCCTCCTCCGAAGAAGGGCGCCGCCGCAGCGCCAGCGGCCGCACCTCCGGCCCCCGCATCGGGAGGCGCAGCTCCGACGCCGCCGGCTCCGAAGCCCTGAACGCTCCGCATCGAATGCGGAGGCGGCCAACCGAGTTGCCAACCTACATTGGGCGCTCTTCTCATCGAGCGCCCTGGAAGGTGAAGAAGCCCGGTGCGGCCGGGCCATGCAAAAACGTGCACCCTTCGGTGGCCGTACGCTTGGCCGGGAACGGAGCTTGCTGTTGTTCTGTCGTTTGCGGGACCGCGGTTGTCGGGCGGTTCGATCCAGAAGCCCCTCGGGGTGGCCTGGACGGACCCACGTCCAGTGGGCCTTCCGGCGGCCGATGGTAAGATGCCCCTCTCGATAGTGTGTCCCCGTGCCTCTTCGCCTCGTTGAGGGGCGGAGTCTCCGATGCTTGGAAAGAGCTCAACCTCTGCCGACAAAGCCCCCGCGGTTCGCGAGGGTGATGTCATTCACGGCAAGTACCGCGTCGAGCGGATCATCGGCGAAGGTGGGATGGGTGTGGTCGTCGCCGCGCGACACCTCACGCTCGACAAGCAAGTTGCGCTGAAGCTCCTCTCTCCGAAGTCGGGCGACAGCGCCGAGGCGCTCGAGCGGTTCACCCGCGAAGCGCGCGCCGCCGCACGCATCCAGAGCGAGCACGTCGGCCGCGTCCTGGACGTCGACACGCTGCCGAACGGTGCGCCGTTCATCGTGATGGAGCTGCTCGAGGGCCACGATCTCGCCGTCGAGCTGCGAAAAGGCCCGCCGCCCCTCGAGCGCGCGGTCACCATCATCCTTCAAGCGTGCGAGGCGGTCGCCGAGGCGCACGCGGCCGGCATCGTCCACCGCGATCTCAAGCCCGCGAACCTCTTCTTGGCGAAGAAGGACGACGGCACGATCAGCGTCAAGGTGCTCGACTTCGGCATCTCGAAGATCACGCGCCACGAGCCGACCGCCGAGATCACGGAAGAGAAGGCGCTGACGAGCGCGAACACGATGCTCGGCTCGCCGCTCTACATGTCGCCCGAGCAGATGAAAGCGTCGGGAGACGTCGACGCCCGCACCGACATCTGGAGCATCGGCGTCATCCTCTACGAGATGCTCGCCGCCGTGTCGCCCTTCGACGCCGCGACGATTCCGATGATCTGCGCGAACGTGCTGAGCATGCCACCGCCGAAGCTCGAAATGGCGAACGCTCCCGAGGGGCTCGAGCGCATCTTGCTCCGCTGCCTCGAGAAGGATCCGAAGAACCGGTACCGCGACGTCGCGCACCTCGTCCGATCCCTCGCGCCGTTCTCGCCCGAGCAGGCGAAGGTGACCCTGGACCGCATCGGGAGGCTGCGCGGCATGGATGGGCAGCCGGCAGCGAGCCCGGCGTCGCTCGCGCCGCCTCCGCACCGCGAGGGCGCTGCCACCGTCACTTCGTGGAACACGAAGAGCGTTGCAACCGGGTGGTTCGCGGGCTCGGCACGACGCTGGATTCCCATCGCCCTCGCGGGGGGCGTCTGCGCCGTGATTCTGCTCGCGGTCGCGCTTCAGTCGGGGACCGGGGCCAACGATGACGCGGGTGCGGCGACGCATGTCGTGAGCACCGCGTCGCCCGAGCCGGAGCCGGCGGCGCCTCAGCCTCAGCCGCCGACGGTGAAGGGACCGGCGACTGCTTCCGCGGAGCCTGCCGCGGCATCCGCGAGTGTGGCGACAACGGCCGCGCCCAGCGCATCGGCGTCGACGCAGCCGGTCGGTCCCAACCCTCGCCCGCAAGGAAAGTGGCCGCCGCAGCCGAAGCCGAAGAACACGGGGTACGGCGGACGTGAGTGATCGACCCGTGCGGCGGCTGGCGTCATTCGCTCTCGCCGTCTCCATGCTCGCGCTGAGCGGCGGCGCGGTCGCGCAGCCGGCCGATCCCGAGCCCACGCCCGATCAAAAGGCGCAGGCGCAGGTCCTGTTCGACAAGGGCAAAGCCCTCTTCGACAAGGGCAAGTGCGCCGAGGCGGTACCGCTGCTCGCGGAGTCGAACCGGATCGATCCCGGCATCGGCACGCTCCTCCACCTGTCCGACTGTCAGGCGCAGCTGGGCCAGACGGCGAGCGCGTGGGCGGGCTTCCTCGAAGCTGCAGCGCTCGCGAGAGCCAAGGGGCAGGCGGATCGAGAGAAGGTGGCGCGCCAGCAGGCCGAGGCGCTCGAGCCGAAGCTCTCGCGGCTGCGGGTCGTCGTCGCTGAAGGCAACAAAGACATCGGTCTCGTGCTGAAGCGCAACGGCGCGCCGGTGAGCGCGCTGTCGTTCGGCGATTGGGTGCCGGTCGATCCCGGCCCGCAGAAGCTCGAGGCCGAAGCGCCGGGGTACAAGCCCTGGACCGAGACCGTCGAGGTCCCGTCCGGCCCGACCCGCACCGAAGCGACGGTGCCCGTGCTCGAGAAGGCGCCCGAGCCGGTGAAGCCGCCGGTCGCGGCGCAGCCGAGCGGTCTCACCACCGGCGACATCATGAAGATCAGCGGCGTCGCCGCGGGCGGGACCGGCATCCTCGCCGTGGCGGTCGGCGCCGGGTTCGGCATCCACGCGCTCATCACCTGGGACGAGGCGAAGGCGACGTGCGAGGACGGGGACACCGAGAACTGCACGTTGCAGGGTGTTCGGCTCCAGCGCGACGCGAGCACGTCCGCGCTCGTCTCCACGGTGACGTTCGCCGTCGGCGGCGCGCTCGTTGCAGGTGGAGCGCTCTTGTTCTTCTTGGCACCGGCGGATGAGCCCCCGCCGCCGGTCGGCTTCATGGTCGATCCCCGTGGGGGAGCTTTCTTCACTTTCGGAGGTTCGCTATGACCCGTTCGACCTCGCTCGTCCTCGGTGCGGTCGCGCTCTCCGCCCTCGGGCTCTCCGCCGCGGCGTGCGACGCGATCCTCGGGATCGAGACGCTTCACTCGAACCCGAGGCGCGAGGATCCCGAGCCGATTCAATGCGAGATTCCGACCGACTGTCCCGCGGCCGGCAACTCGTGCTTCCTCCGATCGTGTGAAGGCGGCGTCTGCAACGTGACCGAGGCGCCCGCCGGCACCGAGGTCCTCTCGCAGGTCGACGGCGACTGCAGCGTCGTCGTCTGCAACGCCGCCGGCGAGGCCGAGCCCAGCCCCGATCCCGAGGACGTGGCGCCCGACGGCAGCGAGTGCACGACCGACGTGTGCACGGCGAACGGTGCCGAGAACCCGCCGGTCGGTGAGGGCACGCCGTGCAGCACCGGCGTCTGCGACGGCAGCGGCAACTGCGTCGAGTGCACGCTGAACGGCCACTGCCTGCAGGGCGATATCTGCGCGATGCAAGAGTGCGTGCCCGCGACCTGCGGCGACAACATCCCGACGCCTCCAGAGACCGGCACCGATTGCGGCGGACCCGTCTGTCCTGCCTGCCCTGCCGGCCAGCCCTGTCTCGTGCCCGGCGACTGCAAGAGCGGCGTCTGCGAAGGCCTCGTCTGTCAGCCGGCGGCGTGCGACGACGGCGTCAAGAACGGCAACGAGACCGACCAGGACTGCGGCGGTGGCGAGTGCCCGGTGTGCGCCGATCTTCTCCACTGCATGATGGCGACCGACTGCCAGAGCGGCGTCTGCAGCTGCGAAGGCATGAACTGCGATCCGATCTGCCAGGTCCCGACGTGCACCGACGGCGTGCAGAACGGCGATGAGGTGGCCACCGATTGTCAGGGCGGCTGCATCGGCACCTGCGATCTCCTCGAGCCCTGCGAAGAGCACACCGACTGCGGCAGCAACTTCTGCAGCAAGCTCGGTCAGTGCGCGCCGCCGCCCTGAGCTCGCTCAACCGTGCGGCTTGATCATCGCGACGAGCTTCAGCTTCGCGCCGGGCGCGAGGGCGGCGTCGAACGAGTCGGCCTCCGACTCGAGCACGGCGGCGTAGCTCGTCTTCATCTCCACGTGCTTGCCGGAGAGCTGCGAGACCATGCCCTCCCATCCCGGGTTGTGGCCCAGGACCAAGAGCGTGACCGCGTCGGCGGGTACCGAGGGTAGGGCGTCGCGCACCTCGACGATGCCGGCGTGGTAGAGCGCGCGCATCGCGACGACCTTGGCTTTCGGCCAGAAGGGCTTCGCGAGCTCGAGCGTCTCGGTCGTCCGCTTGCTGTCGCTGGTGAGCACGACGTCCGGCGTGTAGCCGCGCTCGGCGAGCTCGCGACCCACCGAGGGCGCCTCACGCCGGCCGCGGTCGTTGAGCGGGCGCTCGTGATCGCTTCCGGCGCCCGCTTCCCAATCGCTCTTCGCGTGGCGCATCACCACCAGGCGTTTCATTCCGCTCTGCTCAAGGGACGATGCAGTCCGGCGTTGCTTCTTGCTGCTGCGGGTTGTCCAAGCTTCCCGGGTCGCAGACGAATGTCGTGCAAGCCAGCATGTCTTGGACCGCCGGCATCGGTGTACCGACCGGAACAGCCATGCCATCGACTCCGACGCAGGTATCCAAAGTGCAGAGCTGGTCGTCGACCGGGAAGCTCGAACGCTCGAGCGTCAGGTTGTCGATCGCCCAGCCGCCCACGCTCTGCCCGCTGCCGTTCTTGAGCATGGTGAAGCTGATCGTGACAGGCTCGTTGTTCTCGATCGCCGTCCGGATCGGCGCGGTGACGTCGAGGCGAACCTCGAACCAGCCGATGCCGTGCGCGGGCGCGTCGATGATCTTGCCTTGATTCTCCCAGACGACGACGTCCTGCGCGCCGTCGTTTACCTCGACGGTGACCGTCATGATCGGCGGGGTGTCGGCGTTGAGCCAGCGCTGGAAGCGGAGCGTGTAGAAGTCGGCCGGGGTCGGGCTCGGAATGACGATCGGCGGCGATCGCAGCCGATCCGCGACGCCGCCGGTAGGGTCGACGAGACCCGAGGTGGCGCCGTTCGTCTGCGCGACGAATTCGCCAGGCATGCCGGTCGGCCCATCGGCCGGGTCGTCGGCGCCTTCGAGGCCGCCGGTCGACGCGACGGTGGCTGCGAACGACCACTGTCCACCCATCGTCCACATCGCCGCGTTGTCGGAGAAGGTTTCTTGGAAGAGGACCTCGTAGAGCTCGGTAATGACGACGCCGTCGATCGGATTGCAGGTGCTCGTAGTGCAGGGATCGCCGTCGTCGTCCTCGGTGTTCTGGCAGTGGAAATCGACGCATTCGTCGAGCGTGCAGAGGTTATCGTCGTCGCAGTCGGCATCCTCGGTGCACACCATGCCGAGGCCGCCGCCCTCGCCGCCGTCGCCGCTCGAAGTCGACTTGCCGGGAGGGACGTTGTTGACGCCGTCCTTGTCGTCCTTGCCGCCTGGATCGTTCGGCTCGTTGCACGCCGCGAAACTCCCGAGGACGGTGAAGAGGGCCGTGCCGGCCAACCAAGTAAAGCTACGTCGGGCCATCCCGAGGAGGGTATCAGGCCCCGGGGGGAGGCCGCCAACTCTCAGCCGGCCGCCTCAGCCGGACGATCGCCCATAGAGCTCGGCCAGCGCGCGGACGCGGCCGGCGAGGGCGGCGTCGAGTTGTCCCGGAAGGAGCCGGAACGACCAGTTGCCCCCGGCGATGCCCGGCCGGTTCATTCGCGCTTCGCGCCCCAGGCCGAGCAGATCCTGCACTGGGACGATCGCGAGCTGACCGTGGTTCTGGAAGGCGCACCGCACGAGCTCCCACGCGAGCTCGGAGGCCGGGCGGCGTGGATCGAGCGCGAGGTATCGCAGCGCAAAGTCTCGATCCGCCTGCCACCGCTGCTTGGCGTCGGCCGATGCGTCGTCGGGAGCCGAGCCCAGCCAGCCGGCCGTCGTGTCGTTGTCGTGCGTGCCCGTGTAGACGACCGTGCGAACCGGAAAGCGGTGTGGCCTGCTCCCCTCGGAGCCCTGGCCGGGCGTGAAGGAGAACTGCATCACGCTCATTCCAGGAAGGCGGAAGCGGTCGCGCAGGGCGCGCACCTCGTCGGTCACGATGCCGAGGTCCTCGGCCACGAGCTGGACCGGACCCAGCGCGCGGAATACGGCCTCGAACAGGCGGTCGCCCGGCACCCCGTGGAACGTCCCGTTCTTCGCGCTCCGCTCGGTCGAAGCGACCGCCCAGTACCGCGAGAAGCCGATGAAGTGATCGAGCCGCAATGCATCGAACATCCTCAGCTGGTGCTCGAGCCGCGCGACCCAGAAGCCGAAGCCCGTGCGCTCGAGGTAGCCCCAGTCGTAGAGCGGGTTGCCCCAGAGCTGACCGTCATCGCTGAAGGCGTCCGGCGGAACGCCGGCCACGAACGAAGGGTTTCCGTCTTCGCCCATCTGGAAGATCTCGGGGTGCGCCCAGACCTCGGCCGAGTCGTGCGCGACGTAGATCGGCGCGTCGCCGAGGAGCGCCACGCCCTTGTCGTGCGCGTGCTTCAAGAGGGCTTCGAGGTCGCTCCAGAACCGCGCCTGCACGAACTTCTCGAGCTGGATCTCGCTCTGATGCGCCTCGGCGAAGGAGGCGAGCGCGCCGGCGTCGCGGCGGCGCAGCGCCTCGGGCCACTCGAAGAACGGCTTTCCGCCGAGCGTCCGCTTGAGCGCTGCGAAGGTCGCGTAGTCGTCGAGCCAGAACGCGAAGCGCTCGGAGAACTCCGCGACCTTCTTTCGCTCGGCGTCGTTCGCGGCGGCGCGCTCGAAGGCTCGCCGCAACCCGCCCTCACGCCGGCGATCGCTCGCCTCGAAATCGGCGCGCGCGCGCGGCTCCGCAGGAGCGAGCGCCGGATCGTCCGCCGCGAGGAGGCCGTCGTCGCGCAGGCGCTCGAGGCTCACGAGCGCGGGGCTCCCGGCGAAGACGCTCGTCGACGCGTACGGCGAGTACCCGTGGCCGACCGGGCCGAGCGGCAGCACTTGCCACCATCGAATGCCGGCGTCGGCCAGAAAGTCGACGACTGCGTGGGCCGCGGGGCCGAGGTCGCCGCTTTCGAACGGGCCGGGGAGCGAGGTTGGATGAAGGAGCAAGCCGGCCGCTCGCTCCTCGATCCTGTATCGGTTCATCGAGGCTTCAAATGTCGAAGCCGCCGTAGAAAAACAAGCGGTATTGCGCGTCGACCCCGCCGAAGTAGCGGTTGTTGCCGAGATAGAGGGGGATGCTGATCGGCTCCGCCCCGATGTGTGCGTGCTCGACCAGCTGGTATTTGATGCCGAACTCGGGCTGCAGC
This sequence comes from Polyangiaceae bacterium, assembly GCA_041940405.1. Classification (GTDB taxonomy): domain Bacteria; phylum Myxococcota_A; class Polyangia; order Polyangiales; family Polyangiaceae; genus Xiheicaenibacterium. Next base: position 9,862 of record JBGTSH010000043.1, on the reverse strand, counting down.
GCAAATGCGAGCGCTGCCTCACCCGCGCCTGGCGCGTGGATCGCGAGGCCGGCGTTGATCTTCGGGTAGAGGTAGAGCGCCCTGACCGGCAGCTCGATGTCGTACTGGAACGTCGCGGTCAGGTTGATCGTGGTGATGCCGTCGGCGAATTGAAACTGCGGGTTGAACCCCAGGTATGCATCGTTGCCCCGGTCGAGCGCTCCGGCGATCTCTGCCTCGAGCGCGAACTGCGTCGGGATGTCGTCGAGGCGGATGGCGGGGCCGATCTTCAGGTTGCCCATGAAGGGGCCGGCCTTCTCCTCGCCGAGGGCGAACGCGGAAGGTGCGAACGCCAGCGTCGATGACGAAACTGCCATGGCCAAACCGAGCTTCAACAGCTTCTTGGTTGTAGGCATGGCCCGGAGGGTAGCTCGCTCCGGTCCCGAAGGACTACTTTGTCCCGGCGCACCCGTTTTGGAGAGTGAGCTTCTCGTCAGGGAGTGCTTGTCGCCCAGAGTGCGAACGCGAGGCGGTCGGTGCCCTTCTCGACCTCACTCTTTCGCAGGTCTGCGCCGCCGTGTCCGGCGTTCCGCTCGACGCGCAGGAGCACGGGGCCGCCGCTGGATGCGTCTTGTACCGCAGCTGCGAACTTGCGCGCGTGCATCGGATCGACGCGGTCGTCGCTGTCGGCGGTCAGCATGAGGAGCGCCGGGTACTTCGTTCCCTTCTGGACGCGGTGATACGGCGAGTACGCGAAGAGCGCGTTGAACTCGGCTCGGTCTTCGGCGGATCCGTACTCGCTGATCCACGTCTTGCCGGATCCGAACTTGTGGTAGCGCACCATGTCGAGGAGCGGCACGGCGCAGACGACGCCTGCGTAGAGGTCGGGGCGTTGGGTCATCGCCGCGCCCACGAGGAGGCCACCGTTCGAGCCGCCGCTGATCACGAGCTTCTTCGGGCTCGTGTACTTCTCTTTGATCAGGAACTCGGCCGCCGCGATGAAGTCGTCGAAGACGTTCTGCTTCTTCAGCTTCATGCCGGCTTGGTGCCACGCCTCGCCGTACTCGCCGCCGCCGCGCAGGTTCGGCACGGCGAACGAGCCGCCGCGCTCGAGCCACGGCACGATCGTCGACCAGAAGAACGGCGACTCGACCGACTGAAAGCCGCCGTACCCGTAGAGATACATGCGGCCGCTGCCGTCCTTCGGTGCGCCCTTCGGGCGGACGACGAACATCGTGATCGGCGTCTTGTCCTTCGACGGGTACGTCACCTGCTCGACCTCGTACTTCGAGGGGTCGACCGGGACTTTGACCTTCGAGTAGAGCTTCGTGCTCCCGGTCTTGACGTCGAGCTCGTGTACCTCGAGCGGCGTGGTGAACGACTCGAAGGTGAAGTACGCCTCGCTGTCGTCGGGGTTGCCGACCGGAGCGCTCGCCGTTCCGATCGTCGGAAGCGCGATGTTCTTGAAGAGCTTGCCGTCGAGCTCGCGCAGCTCGAGCCGGCTCGCCGCCTTGTGGAGGTACGTGAGCGCGAGCTTGTCTCCGACGACCTCGAAGTTGTCGAGCGTCGCCTCTTTGTCCTCGGGGACGATCTCGACCCAGTCGCCGCGCGCGGGCTTCTTCGGATCGACGCGATAGATCCGCCAGCGCGGCGCACCGTCGTCGGTCATGACGTAGATGAACCCCTTGTGCGCCGTAGCGCGGTAGTGCGACTTCGCGTCCGTCGAGAGCGCGACGAGCGGATCGGTGATCTTCCCGCCGTCGCGGAAGTAGAGCTCGTTGCCCGACCAGCCGTGGTCGATCGAGACCATGAAGAAACGGCCGTCGCGCGAGGTGTAGCCCGAGATGAACTTCGTCGGGTCGTTCGTGCGCTCGCGCACGACGGTGTCCTTCTTCGGATCGGTTCCGAGCTTGTGGAAGCGCACCTCTGCGAAGCCGGGGCGGTCGGCGGTCGGTACCGATTTGTCGGTCGGCAGCCAGGTGTAGAAGAAGCCGTCGTTCTTCGCCGTCCACGACGGGTACGCGTACTTCGCGCCCTCGATGACGTCGACGTCGCTCTTCTTCATCGAGTCGATGTCGATGACGTAGAGCGTCGCCTCGTCCGAGTTGTTCTTCTTGACGGCGTACGCGACCTTCTTGCCGTCGTTGCTCACCGACCACGTGCCGAGCGAAGAGCTGCCGTCGGTCGACCAGCCGTTGGGATCGAAGAGCACGCGCTCTTTGCCGTCCTTGCCGTCCTTCACGTAGACGATCGCCTTTTCCTTGTCGGCGTGACGGCGCGAATAAAAGTACCGGCCTTTACGTTTCTGGGGCGCGAAGAGCGCGTCGATGTAGAGCAGCTCCTTGAGGCGCGAAGCGATCTGGTCGCGCTCGCCGAATTTTGCGAGCTCGCCACGGCCGAGCTTGTCCTGCGCGTCGAGCCACGCGGTGACGTCCGCGCTGCCGGTTTCCTCCAGCCAGCGGTACGGGTCCGCCACGTTCGTGCCATGGAGGACGTCGACCGTCTTCGGATCGGGGCGGTTGTCGGGATAGGGGAGGGCGCGCTGCGGCGTGCTCATGGTCGGGGATGTCGAGGCGGTGGGGGTCGCTGTGCCAGGTCGCGTCGGTGCAACGACGAGGTCGTCAGGATGCGACGCGCAGGAGGTCGCGAGGGCGAGTGCGGCAAAACAGGCGGGAAGGAGCCTCACGCCGCGACTGTTTCAGGTCACAAGCGAGTGCGCAAGACCTCTACCGCAGCACTCCAGGGTGGTTAGGTTTTCGCGCAAGTCACGTCATGAAAAACCAGCTCAAGACCATATTGCTCCTGGGCGTTCTCTCCTCGATCCTCGTCGCCGCGGGTGCGGCCATCGGCCCCGGTTACGCGTATGGGGCGTTCGGCCTGGCGCTCCTCCTCAACGTCGGTGCGTACTTCTTTTCCGACCGCATCGTGCTCGCGATGAGCCGCGCGAGAGAGGTCGCCCCCCACGAGGCGCCCGAGCTCTACCGGACGGTGGCCGAGCTCGCCGCGCGCGCCGAGATCCCGATGCCGCGCGTCTTCGTCATCGACGACCCGCAACCGAACGCTTTTGCGACCGGCCGCAACCCGAAGCATGGCGTCGTCGCCGTCACGACCGGCATCACGCGTCTCTTGACGATGCGCGAGCTCCGCGGCGTCTTGGCCCACGAGATCGCGCACATCAAGAACCGCGACATCCTCGTGTCGAGCGTGGCCGCCGTCATGGCGTCGGCCATTTCCTGGCTTGGCCAGATCCTCAGCTTCGCCGCGTTCTCGGGGCACTCGAGCGACGACGATGAGGGTCACTCGCCGGCCGGCGGTCTCGTCTTCGCGCTGCTCGCTCCCATCGCGGCGATGCTCGTTCAGCTCGGCATCTCGCGCTCGAGGGAGTACCTCGCAGACGAATCCGGTGCGCGTCTCGCCGGCGATCCCGAGGCGCTCGCCCGCGCCCTCGAGAAGCTCCAGTACGGCGCCGACCACGTCCCCGGTAACGCGAGCCCCGCGACCGCCAGCCTCTACATCGTCAACCCGCTCGCCGGCGCGCAAGGCGTCATGGAGTGGTTCAGCACGCACCCCCTGACCGAAGAGCGCGTGCGCCGCCTCCGGTCGCTCGCCTTCCAAGGCGAGCGGCGCATGGTCCGATCGCCGGCGTGAGTGAAGAGCACGCGACGGGGGGGGGGCCGTTCACTCGCGGCCGATGCGCGAGCATCTCCTCCAAGTGCTCAAAAACGGAGCAGTGAGCCGAGATGGTCGAGGCATCGGTGCCGGTTGCTCCGTTTCTGAGCAGTCGGCGGCGATAGGCTGGGTGGATGCGCTGCCCCGTGCTGCTCAGCGCGGTGCCGCGGCGCCCCGGTGGCAGCCGCGGCGCCCGCCCCGCCGCGCCCTTGGCCAATCGGCGTGGATGGCGGCGCATCTCTTGTGACCGACCGCCATCTGGCTTCGAATGAAACGAAGCGTTGCTCCCAGGTTCGATGGGTCACCCATCGCAGTTGGACGCACCGTTTTGTTTCGTTCGGGGCGGATGACGCGGCGGCGGGCGACCACGCGGCGGCGGGCGATCACGCGGCGGGCGGGCGATCACGCGGCGGGCGGGCGACCACGCGGCGTATGACTGCGCGGCCGCATGACGCGCCCCGGCCTCTCAGCCGTGCAGCATGAAGTACACGACGACGCCGGTGACCGAGACGTAGAGCCAGACCGGGAAGGTTACTTTGGCGACCTTGCGGTGCCGGTCGAAGCTGCCTCGCGCGGCGAAGAAGATCGTCGTGAGGACGAGGGGGACGACCGCGATGCTGAGGAGGACGTGGCTCGCGAGGATCGAGAGGTAGATCGCTCGCATCACCCCTACGCCCGCGTACTTCGTGTCGCCGTGGACGTAGTGGTAGATGACGTAGCCGATCAGAAAGAGGCTCGACGCGACGAAGGCGCTGACCATCAGCGCGCGGTGGATGTCGGGGCGCTTCTTCTTGATGGCGACGAAGCCGGCCACGAGCGCGGTGGCGCTGGTGGCATTGAGGGCCGCGTTGACGCCCGGCATGAACGAGAGGTCCGCTCCGGTCCCGCCACCGCGGCGCACGACGAGGATGTACGTGAGGAAGGCGAGCGCCGCCGCCGAGAGCAGCGCGTTCAGCACGTAGAAGGTCCGGTCGGAGAGGCGGTGTGCGATGGGTGATGCGGACACGGAGGTTTCCTAGGCCCAAAGCGGCGTCTTGAAAAGGCTGGCGCGGCTCGCGGGACAATCGGTAGCCTGCCTGGCCATGCCCTACAAGAACGTGAGCCAGCCGAAGCAAGTCGCCAAGCTCGATGGTGAGGTGACCGGCGGATCGTTCCACCGAAAGCTCGGCTCCGTCGCGATGGTCGGTCGCGCACCGGTGCAGGTCGCGGTCGTCGCGGCGACGGGCAGCCCCTCGAAGGTCTTCAACCTCGGGCTGAATGACGTAAGCGACATCACGCTGCTCTCGCGCGACATGGCGGTCATCCGCGACGGGTCGGATCTGTGGGGCGTCGTAGATCTCGCGCACAAGGCGCGCGTCGATCAGGTCGGGCAGGACGCGAAGCTGTTGGTCGGGCCGCAAAACGACACCGGCCTCGCGCTCAAGTGGGACGGATCGGGTGAAGCGCTGACTCCGGGCAAGGCCGAGGTTTCGGTACGCTCGTTTCAGCTTCGCGGCGACCACCGCGCGGTCGACGTGAACGAGGCGGAGTGCTTCGCCGTCGTCGACGGCGGCGATGGTGAGTTCCGGATCCACCCGGGCCCCACACCCGAGCAAGGCTCGGTTACGAAAGTCGCGTTGCCCCCCGGCTGCAAAGAGCTCGATCGGGTGCGCGGCGCTCGCTACTTGTCGGCTGTCTACTCGCGCAACAATTCGACGCTCTGTGTGGTGAGGCGTGCTGGCAACAGGCTCGAGCCGAAGATGCTGCGGCTCGACATCCCACTGACTGACGTGGCGGTCAGTGAGACGACGCTCATCGCGCTCGCGCGTGATGGGCGCGTCGTCATCTACGACTCCGAGGCGATCGACAAAGCGACGTCCTCGATGATCGAGCCGATCGGGGAAAAACACCTCGGCTGCCAGGGCGAGCCCCGGGTCGTCGTGGTCGCCGGGGGAAGCATTTTTGTGGGCACTTCGGCGGGAGAGGTCTTGATGGCCAATCTCATCCGTAAGCAGCTCATGAAGTAAGGGCGCGTTTCTTCAAAGAATTTTCTGCGAAGTTACGCTAGAAGCAAACGGTAGGCCTGGGTGCGACAAAAGAAGCCGGAAAGTTGCGTTGGCTTGGCCAGGGGCGGACGTCCTGGTATGGTCCCCACAGGTTTCTTGGAGCACGGCTTCGGTTCGGGCCGTGGGAGGATGACTGGTACAATGACTCGCTTCATGAAGATGGCTGGACTGTTCACCGTGCTCTCTGGCACCGCGATTTTGACCGCGGCGTGCGGAGATGACGATGCATCGGGCGGCGCCGGCGGCGGCACCGCGACCACCACGGGCACTGGCACGTCCTCGACGAAGGCGTCCGGCAGCGTCAGCAGCAGCGGAAGCAGCAGCGCGAGCAGCTCGGCGTCCTCGTCGGCGGCTGGCGGCGGCTGATCCGATTCCGTGCAGTGAAAAGGCGGCAGGGCCCTCGGGCTCTGCCGCTTTTTTTTCGCTTTGGGGGCCGTTTTCCTGCTTCGAAGGGAAGCTAGGCAGAAACGAGCGCTCGGCCCATCCCCAGCCACGCGCCGCCGTCGGCCACGATCGTCGCGCCGTGGATGAGGCTCGCAGCATCGGTACAGAGGAAGAGCGCGATCGACGAAATTTCGTCGATCCGACCGAAGCGGCGGATCGGAATCGCGTCGATCATCCTCTGCCTCACGTCGCCTGGGGCGAGACGGCTCATGCCTTCGGTGTCGTCGATCGGACCGGGGGCGATACCGTTCACGCGGATCCCGAGGCTGCCCCATTCGGCAGCGAGCGTTCGGGTGATCGCGTCGACCGCGGCCTTCGCAGCCGAGGCGTGGATCTGCAGAGGCGTGGCGCTGTAGTGGAGCGTGGCGGAGATGTTCAGCACCACCCCGCCGCGATCGCGGAGGGCTGCGTCGAACGCAGCGCGGCAAACGTTGAAGGTGCCGGCAGCGTCGATGTCGAGCACCGTCCGAAACCCGTTCGGTGAGAGCTGCGCCGCCGGGCAGAGGAAGTTTCCGGCGGCTCCGTTGACCACGATATCCAGCTTGCCGAATCGATCGAGCGTGGCGTTCACAGCCGCGCCGACAGCAGCCGGGTCACGCACGTCGCACGGGGTTGCGAGCGCGGTGCGACCCGCGACCTCTTCGAGAGCCGACGCGGACTCGGCGAGGCGGTCGACCTTTCGTCCCGCGATCGCGACATCGGCGCCGTGCTCCATCAGGGCGCGGGCGATGCCGTAGCAGATCCCGGAGCCACCACCGGTGATGAAGGCGACCTTGCCCGCGAGAACGTCGGGGCGGAACACGCTTTGTCCCATCCTCGGGGCGGTAGTACGGTCGCTCGCTCGATGCACGCGATCTCGGCGCTCGACGCGGCCATCCTCGCCGGCGCCGGGCTCGCAGCCGGGTTCGTGAACACCGCGGCAGGGGCCGGGTCGCTGCTCACGCTTCGCGCGCTGATGCTCACCGGCCTCCCTGCCGACTCCGCCAACGGGACCAACCGCGTTCCGGTGCTCGCGCAATCTCTCGTCGCCGCGCACGGGTTTTCGAAGCACGTGCCGCTCGACCGGAAGGAGCTCGTGCGCGCCGCCCTGCCTTCATGCGCCGGTGCGCTGTTCGGCAGCCTCGCCGCCACGGTCACGCCCGAGCGCGTCATGCGCTACCTCTTGATCGGCGTCCTCTTGGGCGTGGCCTTCGTCGGCGTTTGGACGGCGCGCCGGGGAAAAAAGAAGCCGGCGGAGCCGGCGCCGCACCTGGTCCTGACCGCGGGCTCTACGTTCTGGCTCTTCCTCTCCGGGCTCTACGGCGGCTTTCTGCAGGCGGGCGTCGGCCTCATCCTGCTCTTCGCCCTCGGGTCCGTAGCGCGGCTCGATCTCGTCCGGGCCAACGCGCTCAAGGTCGGGACGGTGGCGATCTTCTCGGTCGTTACCGCGCTCGTTTTCATCGCCCGCGGTCAGGTGGCGTGGCCGCACGCCGGCGCGATGAGCGCGGGGGCGATGCTCGGAGCGGCGCTCGGCGTCCGCTACGCGGTGAAATACGCCGCGCAGCTTCAGGTCTTCGTCGTCGTTGTCGACGTCGTCGCCTGCATCGTGCTGGTCTGGAAAGAGATCGCCTGAGCCGGTGACCCGCCGCGCGACGCGGCAGCGCTCGAGAGGGCCGACGCAGTCAGCCCGACCAGGGCGAGCCAAAGCAGGTCGGCGGCCAAGAGGTGAATGATCTGCATCGCGATCGGCGCCGCGAGCAGCAGGTTCACGACCCCCAACGCGACCTGGGTCACCGCGCCAAACCCGACCTGCGCAGCCAGGCGACGGGTGCGCTCGTCGGGCGCTCGCAGAAAGCTCGCTGCGACGATCAAGAGATGCAGCGCGGCGGCGCTGGCGACGAAGGGATGCAGGACGCGAAGCTGGAGCCAAAGATGCGCGGACCCTTCGAAGTCGCGGCGGATGCCTTCAGCCAACGTCGCCGACGGAAAGAGGGTGTCACCGAGGGCCGCGATCGCGCCGGTGACCCCGACGAGCATCATCGATCCGAGCGCGGTGAAGAGGAGGACCGCAGCGCGACCCCGCAGCTCGAGCCGAGGCGGATCGGACTGCCGCACCGCCCATGACGTGAGCCCGAGCGCACCGAGGAGCAGGAGCGTGTTGCAGAGGTGCGCCGCCATCCAAGCGCCGCGATCGATCGACTGGTCGTGCGCCACCTTTTCGTAGAGCACGAGACCGGCGCCGATCAGCGCCTCGGTGATCATGAAGAAGAGCGACCAGCCGGCCGCCTTGCGCGCGAGGTGCCCGGCGCGAAACGCCGCGAGCGCAGCGAACAGCATCACGACGACGAGGAGAAGCGCCAGTCCGCTGGTCAGGCGGTGGGTGAGCTCGACGAGCGTCTGCACCGAGGGGGCGCGCGGAACGATCTCTCCGTTGCAGGTCGGCCAATGCGCGCCGCATCCGGCGCCCGACCCGGAAGCGCGCACGAACGCGCCCCAGAGGATCACGACCAAGGTCATGACGAGGGTCGAATCGGCGATGAGGCGGACGCGCCGAGCGAGCATCGGGGCACCGACTATGGGGCGAAGGGCCGGCGAAGACCAGGAGGAATCACGCTCACGAATTCTTTGCGCTGCGCGGGCGCCCGCCTCGGCCCGACGACCCTCGAGGGCGCTCTCTGCTAGAGTGCGCGGGCCGTGAACGTCCGCGACCTTTTATCGCAGTTTCAAGCGGGGCAAGTCTCGCTCGACGAGGTGGTCGATCACCTCGGCCGCCTTCCGCAAAGAGATCTCGGCTTCGCCACGGTCGACGGTCATCGCGAGCTCCGCCAGGGCGTGCCGGAGGTCATTTTCGGACAGGGAAAGACCGCCGAACAGGTCGTCTCGATCGCGCGTGCGCTGACCGAGATGGGACAAAACGTTCTCGTCACGCGTCTCGAGAACGCCGCGGCAGCGCAGCTCAGGGCGGCGCTGCCGACGACGACGTATAGCGAGATCGGTCGCATTGCGCGCATCACCAACAAGCCCGTCGAAAGGCGCACGGCCGCGGGCTCGGTGGCCGTCGTCACCGCGGGCACCAGCGACCTCCCGGTGGCCGAGGAGGCGTCCGAAACGCTCGATGCGCTCGGGCTCGTCGTCGATCGGCACTACGACGTCGGCGTCGCCGGTATCCACCGCGTGCTGCATCGCTACGATCACATTCGGCAGGCCGCGGCCGTGATCGTCATCGCCGGGATGGAGGGGGCGCTTCCCAGCGTCGTCGGCGGGATGGTGCGAGCGCCGGTGATCGCGGTGCCGACCTCGACCGGCTACGGCACGGCGCTGGGCGGCTTCACCGCGCTCTTCGCGATGCTGACGAGCTGCGCGAGCGGCGTGACCGTGGTGAACATCGACAACGGCTTCGGCGCCGCGCTCGCGGTGCATCGAATCGCGAGCATGAAGGAGCGCGCATGATGCTTCGTCACGAGCACGACGATCACGAGCACGGTCATGGCCACGGGCACAGCCATGATCACGATCATGATCACTCGGGGCACGGTCACGGCCACGACCATGAGCATGATCACGTGCATGGACATCACAGCCATGCCCATGGGGCTGGGCACGGGCATCATCATGAGCACTCGCACGAAGGCGCGCCGAAGTTGCCGCTTTTGAAAGAGGGCGACGGCGCCGGCAAGACGATCTTCTTCGACATGTTCAGCGGCGTCGCCGGCGACATGACGATCGCCGCGCTCCTCGACCTCGGT
>JBGTSH010000042.1:0-45846 GCA_041940405.1 Polyangiaceae bacterium | reverse complement strand
TTCGCAAGGCGATCTGCAACTCGGCCAGCAAGTCGGTTCGGCCAATGCAAAGTTGAAAATAGGTCGCTACTTGCATGAGATCAGCGGTCGGTTCTCCCGTACCCAGAATCTTGAAGAGACGTGGGATCACTTCGTCAAGCTCTTCTCTGCTCAAGGCTCGGAGTTCGTCAGGAAGCCTGTTCCAGAGTGTCGAAACGATACTTTCATAGTTGTTGAGACGGGCGAGATGGGCGAGACCTCGGCGGTCGCGCGGGACTACAAGGCGCGCGGCATGGCCGCCTACTCCGAGCTGCAGCAGGCCGAGTTCGCCAGCGAGACGTCCGGCTACACCGCCACGCGCCACCAGCGTGAGGTGGGAACCGGCTACTTCGATCAGGTGGCACAGGTGATCGCCGGCGGTGAAGCGTCGACGCTCGCCCTGCACGGATCGACGGAGCAGGCGCAGTTCTGACCGTGTGCTGAGACGGGGACGACGCGCTGCTCGTGACGTCGTCTCCGTGGGTTCACCCCCCGACCCCCCTCACGAAGCGAGGGGCGGCGGGCAGGGGCACAGGCACGGCGTGGGGGGGACGGCCACGGCGTGGGGGACGGGGCGCGCCGGACGGGGAACGGGAAGTGCGCGCTGCCGCCTTCCCGAGCTGCCGCCTCCCTGCGCTGCCGCTCAACGCGCGGCCCATCCGCGTTTCAGTGAAACAAAACGTCTCGCTCGGCGGCGCATCGGCGGGTCATCGCCGCTGACTGCCCAGTTTTTGTGCAGTCGGCCGAGATGCCCAACCGCATTGGCGCCGGTTCGGATTGTTGCCCGCCGGCCTTGGTACCGGCTGCGAAGTGCACTCCGCGTTGCGCACGGCCGACACGAGCCGTGTCATGCCACGTCAATGAACCCGAAGGTTGCGCTCAGATGAGACGACCCGGTCGTCGGCCCTCAACGAAACCTCACGTTGCGTTCAGCCGAGATGAGCCGCTCGTCGGCCCTCAACGAAACCTCCGATTGCGTTCGGTCGTCACTACCGGCGCTTCGTGCGTGAACGCAACATCTTGCACGCGACGCGAAGACCGCTTGGCCGCGAGCGCTCCATTGCACGCTCAGTCGGCCACGATGAGCATGCATCTCACCTGAAGACCAAGAAGCCGTCAGCCACGCGAGATACGTCGATCATCGCACCGGCTGACCGACTCTTCGTCGTTCGCGCGAGATGCGACCGCATCTCCGTCGGCTGAACGCGGCGGCGGAATACTGGCCGGACAGGGCTACCTCGCCAAGCTCACCGAATAGCCCTCGCCCGCCGCGCATTCCCTTTTCGGCAGTGATGACCATCTCATCCGCTCCCAACGGCCGCTCAGGTCTCGTTCACGCGAGATAACCCGGCCACGTGCGCCGAGCGGGACCTCGGGTCTCGTCGAGCCGACATGACTCCGCCGTCAGCCTTGAATGTCCCCTCCCGCGCCGCGCGGAGCGCGGCGCTTGGGAGGGGCGGGAGGCGCGCGGGCGCGGAGCGCCGAGCACCGAGCGCCGCCCGGGGGTGGGCATCGGACTTTCCCCCATCGGCGTCAGTGTGCGCTACCGAATGCGATGGACAGTGGTGTGGCAGGGCGCCTCGGATCGTTGGTCCTCCAACGGCGATCGCGGAAAGAGCATCCAAACCGCTACCGAAGCGAAGTAAGATGCCGGCCAGATGCTTCGCTTTTCGGCTGTCCGATGGAGCTGCTTGTCGGCAGCAATGCTCGTGGCATGCGCGGACGTCGAGGAGCCGCGAGACCCCGAAGGCGGCGGCGGAGAAGGCGCGGGATCGGTCGCGAGCACCAATTCGAGCTCGGGGATCACCTCGAGCGTCTCGACCGGCGGGAGCGTTTGCGAGCCGGGCACCATCGAAGCCTGCTACAGCGGTCCAGCTGACACCGACGGAGTCGGCGCGTGCAAGGCGGGCTCACGGACTTGCGCGGAGGACGGATCGGGCTTCGGCGATTGCGTCGACGAGGTGCTCCCGTCCCGAGAGGCGTGCGCGACGCCGGCGGACGAGGACTGCGACGGGCTCGCGAACGAAGAAGGTACGGATTGCGCGTGCTCGCCCGGCGAGACGGCGTCCTGTTACACCGGCGCCGCCGACACGTTGGACGTCGGGCTCTGTCACGCCGGCACGCAAACCTGCAACGCGGATGGGCTCGGCTTCGGCCCGTGCGAGGACGAGGTCACGCCCGGCGCTGAGACGTGTGAAACGCCGGACGACGAGGACTGCGACGGGCTCGCGAACGAAGAGGGCGCGACGTGCGTGTGCGTGCCCGGCGAGGTTGGTGCTTGTTACACCGGTCCAGCAGCGACGCAGGGCGTGGGGATCTGCCAAGCCGGAACGCACACCTGCGAAGCGGATGGACTGACGTACGGCGCGTGCACCGGTGAGGTGCTGCCTGCTGTCGAAACATGTGCGACGACGGCGGACGACGACTGCGACGGGCTCGCGAATGAAGAAGGCACCGGCTGCGTCTGCGCGCCGAGCGCTGCGGTCTCTTGCTACGAAGGGCCGGCAGGAACGGCGGGCGTGGGAGAGTGCGCATCGGGGCTCGCGCAATGCAGCGCGGATGGAACGTCGCTTGGTGCATGCGTCGGGCAGGCGCTGCCGAGCGCCGAGTACTGCGTCACTCCACTCGACGAGGACTGCGACGGCGATGCGACGACGTGTACGGGGACGCACGTCTGGACCATGGGCTTCAGCGCGAACGTGTCCATGTTGGATTGGGATTGGACATCGCGCCCTCGAGTGAGGACAGACGCGGCTGGCAACGTGATCATCGGCACTGGCTTCAAGGAGAAGATCAACCTTGGAGGCGACACGTTCTTTCAGGACTTTTCGTACGGAGCCGACGTGGATCTCGCGATCGCAAAGCTCGACGGCGCAGGAAACCACATCTGGAGCCGGCACTTCGGAGGTGAGTGGATCTTCGAGTACGGGATCCCCGCGATGGCTGTCGACAACGACGGAAACGTCATCTTTGCGGGGCCCGTCTTCGACATTTCCAACTGGTGGGACACCCTCGACTTCGGTGGTGGGCCGATCACCGGGGTCATGGCCTACATGGACATGTTCGTCGTCAAGCTCGACGCTGACGGGAACCACGTTTGGAGCCAGGTCTTCGGCAGCAATGGCGACGACCTGCCTTGGGCGATGGCGACCGACGCGGCCGGAAACATCGTGATCACCGGCCAGGGTGGAGACGGCCTGGACTTCGGCGGCGGACCTCTCGGCCCTGCCGGCGGCTTCGTGGTGAAGCTGAACGCGGCGGGCGAGCACGTCTTCAGCAAGCGCTTCAACGCCTCCGACGAGCCATGGTCGAAGGGCGCCGCCTGCGACGCTGCAGGGAACGTCGCATTGACCGGCAGCTTCATCGGAACCACCGACTTCGGCGGCGGCGTCCTCAACTCCGCCGGAAGCTCCGACGTCTACATGGCCAAGCTCGATCCACTCGGCAATCACCTCTGGAGCAACCGTTTCGGCAACGCCAGCGCCCAATCCGGGCGCGCGATCGCCTTCGACGCCTCCGGCTCAGTCGTTCTGGCGGGCGATTTTCAAGGCACCATCAGTTTCGGAGGTGCGACGCTGACAAGCGCGGGCGACCGCGACGCCTTCGTCGCCACGTTTGATGCGTCGGGCGATCACGTGTGGAGCAAGCGCTTCGGCGGGTCGCAGGTGGACTACGGCGAAGCCGTGGCGATCGACGCGAGCAACGGCGTAGTTCTCGTGGGAACCAGCGCAGCAGGCACCATCGATTTCGGCGGCGGGCCACTCAGCGGCCAAGACTTCGGCGCCTACGTCGTCTTGCTCGACCCGTCCGGAGACCTCGTCTGGGGAAACCGTCCCGACCGCCTCACGAGCTATGACAATGGCTACGGGCAGGCAGTGGCGACGGACCCGTTCGGTGGGGTGTACGTAGCCGGTCAGGCAGCATCGAACTTCGCTGGCGCCCCGTACCCCGGCTACGGCTGGGGTTACGTCACCAAGCTCACCGAATAGCGAGCCGCACCCGCCCGCATCAAACCGCGATCTGCTGGGCGAAGAACTTGTTCACCTGCGGATCGTTGAAGCGCTCGTAGTCGATCACGAACGGCGTCAGCTGCGTGACGCCGCCCTTGTGCTTGACGGTGAGCGCCATGGGCGTGACCTCGCGGTAGTTGGAGTCGGCGGGGAGATCGTCGTTGGTCTTTCCGCCCGCCGAGAACAAGTTCAAGAGCCGCGCGTCGGGCTCGTTGAAGATCTCTTTGAAGCCTTCGACCACGCGCTCATGTCCACGGATCATCGTGGTGCAGCCGATCTTGTGCATGAAGCGCTGAAACTGCTTCCGTCCGAAGGAGAAGCGCGCGGACTGCTTCTGGAGCTCGATCGGCACGAAGTCCGAATGGCTGGGATCGCTCCAGAGCATCTGGAAGCGCATGTCGAAGTCGTTCAGCGAGTCGAGGCCGAGAAACTTCTCTTGGAAGGTGTCGTCGCGCGGAATCCCCGCGTGGACGAAGAAGAGCTTGTCGAAGATGAACATGTTGGGCAGCGCCTCGAAGAGGCGCATGTACTCGGCGAACAGCTCGTCGGGAGCGAGGCCTTTGATCGACGCCATGGCTTCGCTCGGCTTGACGGCGCCATAGATGCGACCGTTGAGCTCGACGTAGTACTCGTGGTTGCCGCGCAGGGGGACGACGTGGTCCGGCACCGCGAGGTAGAGCTGGAGCACGGTGCGGAGGATGCCGTTGTACGAGAAGCGACCGCGGTCGATGTAGTCGCCGAGGAGGACGAGCAGCATGTTGGGCTCGGTCTCCGGATTATCGTGGTAGCGCTGCACCTTCTCGAAGAAGTCGGCCTGCAGGAGCGCGCCCTTGAGGCACGAGTAGCACCCGTGCAAATCGCCGAGGACGAGGAGCTCGTAGTCCTTGCCGCGCGGCGGGTGCACCCAGACATGTCCGTCGAGGAACGGCGCGTCGTCCGAGAAATCGCCGAAGGTGTGGCCGAGCGAGAGCTTGCCCCTGCCCTTCGCGCGCGTGTCGCTGAGGCGCTGCATCGCCTTGCGGATGACGTCGAGGTCGAGCTCGGCCTGCTTGGCGAACGTCTCCTTGTCGGTCGCGTAGTTCCACTCGGTGCGTGAAAAGAACGGATGGTCGTCCTTCTGGACCGGGATGCGCGCGGCGCCTTCGATGACGACCGAGCCCTCTTCGACGGTCTCGAACTCGTCTTCGCGGATCGAGAGCGGCGCTTCGAGCAAGGCGAGCATCTCGGCCTTGAGCTTGGCTTCGGCCTCGTCGACCTTGCCGTCGGCGGCGATCAGCTCTTCGGCCGTTGCCAAGAGGCCGCGGCGGCTGTCGTCGTCGAACTCCTGAAAGAGCTCGAAACAGCGCAGCTTGAGCCGCGACATCGCGAACCCCGAAGCGTTCTCACCGTCGGCGACAGGCTCGGCGAGGTTCTCGCGGATCTCGTGATCGATCCCCTCGGCGACCTCTTGAAAGTGCGCGGTCCACTTCTGGACGAGCTCGGTCTTCAGGTCCGAATCCTCCATCGCTTGATCGGCGCGCGCCTTCACGAGGCGGCCGATGTACTCGAAGAGGAATCCCTTCTCGGACTTGTCGAAGTCGCCGTCGACGTGCCCGAACGCGGTCAGGTAGTAGATGATCGCGTGCATCTGGCGCTCCGCGACCTTCGGATCCTGGCTGAAGCTGAGCATGGGGTGGCCGGAGCTTATCAGCGCGCCGCGCTACCGGGATCGTGTCGTGGGCGGGCCGCCGTACGCGCCTGCGCCGGGCGCCGGGGCAGGCGCGACGTCGTGGGGCAAGGTCCCGCGAGGTGACCGCAGGTAGACGAAGGGGGTCGCGAAGACGAAGTTCGAGACGCGCGACGTATAGACGTCGGCGTAGCGCTCGATCTGCCGCGCGTAGTGGCTCTTGTCGTTGCCGGCCCACATGAGGGGGCCCCAGCTGGTGTTGGTGATTTCGCTGGCCTTCTTCGCCAGCGGCGAGATCTCGTCGTCGAGCGCGGTGATGTGTTGCCTGAGCGCCGCGATGCGCGCGACGAGATCGGCCTCGGACCCGTCACCGGGCCCGCCGGGACCGTAGCCGGCGCGAAGCCGGGTGAGCATCAAGCGCTTCTGGCAGTGCTCGCGTTCGACGCCCTCTTTCTCGACCATCCGTTCGGCGAGGCGCGCGACTTCTTGCTGCGCCTGGTCCGCGGCGACGACCTCGCCCTCGAGCTCGCGCACGATGAGCGCCGTGCGCCACCTGAGGATGTTCTTGGAGACGTGGACGTCGCCGAAGATGTGATCGCCGACGTAGAGGATCTCGTCACCGGAGACGCCGAGCGAGCGCTCGACGTCCGTCGCGTTGCCGCCCCAGTACGCCTTGCCCTTCTGGAGCGGGCCGAGCATCGGACGGAGCAGACCGTCGTCGCTCGCGACCTCGAGGAAGTGGCCGCGGTTCGAGAAGAATGCCGGCTTGTTGGCGGCGACGATGACGATGTCGAAGAGGTCGCGCCAGGTCGTTCCCATCGGAAGGAAGCGATCGAAGGCGTACGTCATCATCGCGACGGTGTACGACCACTCGGAGTTCGTGATGAGCATCAGCTGCTTGCCGGCGCTCTTCTGATCGAGCAGGGCCAAGGCGGTGTCGCCGTCGAGCTCGACGAACTTCTCGGGGCGCTCGACGATCTCCGCCTTGAGCTGCCCCTCCATGTGGGTCAGATCGATGTGCTTGCGCGTGACCTCGTAGCACTCGCTGTACGAGCGCAGGTCCTTGAGCTCGCCGGCGTCGTAGAGGTCGACGAGCTGCGAGAACATGTACGCCTCGGACAGCGAGAAGAGCGTGTTGAGGAAGATCCAGCGCGGCTCCGAGAGATCGACCATCTGCCGGGCGTACGCGTTTCGTAGGTCTTCGAAGCCGAGCGGCTTGGTGCCGTGGAACGCGCGCTTCACGTACCCGAAGCGGTTCGCCTTCACCACGTTGCCGAGCTCGCGATCGATGATGAGTCCCCGCAGGATCGCCTTCGGATCGAAGCTGAGATGCGCTACCGGCAGGCCCAGCGCGACGAGGCGCGCCTTGAGGTGCTCGTACGCGCGCTCCTCCCACGCTTCGATGTTGTAGTGGACCAGCGTGTAGTCCATGTCGTACCCGATGGCGCGGATCGCCCGCATGTTGAGCGTTCGGTTGCAGAACAAGCCTCGCTCGCGCGGGACGGGCGCCGTCGGGTCGGTGAACATTCGGGGCGCGAGACTACTACGCGCCGCCCTTCACAACACCTCGAACTCGGTCCGAGCGAGCTCCTTGCCGTCCCTGGTGCGGACGATCGCGGTCCACGATCCCGTCTCGTCGAACGCGCGCGAGAAGCCCCAGGTGCGCCAGCCCGGCGAACGACCGACGGCGAGCTCGATGTTGCCCGTCTCCGACTTGTTGCTCGGAGGATCGAAGCTCACGACGACGTCGGCTTCGTCGCCCGGGTTCTCGACCTCGATGAACGCATAGAGCTTGTCGAACTCGCCCTTCTTGAAGCTCGACGCCTCGCCGCTGGGCTGGCGCTTCGAGCGCTCGATGTCGGTGGCGACGACGAGCTTCTTCACCTTGAGCGCCGAGCCGTCGGCCTTCTTCACCGGCGCGCTCTTCGCCGGCTCGCTCTTCGAGGTCGGCACCGCGTACTTCGCAGCGAGCGCCGGATCGGCCGCCGGCGCGGGCGCCGCCGCCGCGGGCGCGACGCACCCCACCGGGACCTCGACCACGCGAACCTCGGCGGCTTCGCCGCTCGCCTTCTGCTTGCAAGCGGGGAGGAGCGAGGTGGAGACGAGAGCCGCGATACCGAGGATCTTGAGAGACGTCGTGTTCATGACATCCGGCCTTCGCAAGCCGTGGACCACACCCTCGCACCATGGATCCCGGCCGAATTCGGGGTTCCCGGGCCGTCGAGCGTGTTTCCGAGAGGACAGCCCCTGTGTCTCGGCCCGTGAGTCCGACCCGCCGCGAGCGCTTCAGGAGGGCGGTGTCTTCGGTGTAGTGTGCATGCCGTATATGCGAGGCCTCCTTCTTCTTTCATCGATGATCCTCGGAGCTTGCGGCGACGACGCGAGCACCTCGTCCTCTTCCTCTTCGTCGGAGGGTGGCCAGGGTCAGGGCGGCCAGGACGACGGCAAGTTTCATCCGCCGTCCAACGGGACGCCGATGAACGAGGACCCCGCATGCGACGCGCTCCAGAGCGCGCTCATGTCGAAGGTCCAATCTCTCGGTTGCGTGATGACCGCGCGGACCTGCCCCGACCTCGTTCGGAGAGTCGGCGGCCAGGACTGCCTCCAGTACGATCAAGGCACGGTGCAGGGCTGCGTGACCTACTACCAAGAGTCGGCGAGCTGCGACGAGCTGAAGACGCGCGCTGACAACTGCGCGTTCGAGGCAATCGAAGGCTCGGCGCCCGCGGGTTGTCCGTGACATCGACGCGCATCTTGCCGAGGTTCGACTTCCGCGTAGAAATCGCGGCGGAGACCGTCATCGGCAAGGTGCGCGAAAAGAACGAGGACGCGCTCCTCGTCGCGCCGGAGATGGCGCTCTTCGGCGTCGCCGACGGAATGGGCGGGCTCGATTCGGGCGAGCACGCGTCGAGGACCGCGGTCGACGTCGTCCGCCAGCACCTCGCGACGAAGGACGCGACGCGCAAGCTCGAGGAGTTCTGTCGTTCGCCGACGCTCGAGCAACGCCGCGCCGTCTTCGCCCTCCTCCGCGGTGCGTGTGAAGCGGCGCACGAGAAGCTCGTCCTCGAGCAAGAGGCGCGCGGCGAGAAGATGGGCACGACGCTCGACATCTGTCTCTTCGCGCGCGACAAGGCCTTCGTCGCGCACGTCGGCGACGGTCGCGTGTTTCTCGCCCGATCCAAGGCGACCTTGCAGATCACCGAGGATCACCTCGTTCACGATCCCGCGAGCGTGCGCAAACCCGGCACGCAGCCACGGGCGCCGCGGCCTCTCGCGAGCGGGATCGGGCTGCCCGTACCCCTGCGCGTCGACGTCTTCCCCGTCGACCTCCGTCGCGGCGACACGATCGTCCTCGCGACCGACGGCGCCTACGCGCCCTTCGACGGCGAGGCCGCCGTGTCGCACGCTTGTCGCGGCGCGCCGCGCGTGATCTGCGACGCGTTCGTGAAGCACTCGCTCGCCAAAGGCGGCAAGGACAACGCGTCGCTCGTCGTCATCCGCGTCGACGAGCGCTTCCTCCAGCGGGCCGAGGAGCGGGGCGCCCTGGACGCAACGCTCGTGCGCGAGTGTCCGCTCTTCGAAGGCATGCAGCCCGCGGCGATCCTCGGTGCGATCTCGAGCGGGATCGAGGTCGAGCTCGAGCCCGGCTCCGAGGTCCCCGCCTTCGAGGCAGGCGACCACTGCGCCTACGTCGTCATCGAAGGTCTGGTGAAGACGGCGGCCGGCATGACGCTCGGCGCGCCGGCGCTCCTCTTTCCGGAGTCGCTGGCGGGCGTCGACCTCCGCTCGGGCGGCGCGACGGTCGTCGAACGGCTGCGCAGCCTCCGCATCCGGCGCGACGACTTCCGCGAGATCTGCGCGCACGATCCCGTCTTGGGGATGTCGCTCTACGAGCGGCTGGCGACGCACCTCGCGCGGACGAAGTGATCGGCCCCTACGCGCCGCTCCCCGACGCACCCGCGTTGGGCGTCCAGAGCACCTCTTCTACGTCGGCGGCAGCGCACGCCAGGCGGCTCCACACGAAGAGCGCATCGGAGAGTCGGTTGAGGTAGCGGATCGCCACCGGGTCGACCTCGGAGGTCCGCGCCAGCGCGACCGCGCAGCGCTCCGCGCGACGGCACACGGTGCGTGCGAGGTGCAGATCGGTGTTGAGCCGCGTGCCCCCGGGGAGGACGAACGACCTCAGCGCAGGGAGGCCTTTGCCAGCCTCGTCCATCTCGCGCTCGAGCGCCTCGACGTCCTTGTCGGTGACGCGAGGCTGGCCGGGCCTCAGGTCCTCGGGCATCGTCGCGAGCAGCGATCCGAGGTTGAAGAGCTCGTGCTGAACGCGAAGCAGGATGGCCGCGAGCTTCACGAGATCGGCCGGAGCACCCAGCCCATCGTGGAGCGTCTCTCGCGCGCGCGTAAAGTCCAGAGCCGAGACGCGGGCCGCTCCGATGATCGAGTTGAGCTCGTCGACGGTCCCGTAGGCCTCGATCCGAAGATCGTCCTTGGGCACCTTCTGCCCGCCGACGAGGCTCGTGTCGCCCTTGTCGCCCTTCTTCGTATAGACGCGGTTGATCGAGACGTGCGGATCGTGAAAGGGCCCGCCTGCCTTCGCGGAACGGTCGTGCTCGGCCATCGGGGCGGAGCGTAGTCCCGCCGGCTCTACGATGCACCCCGCCCGTTGCTGCGCTAGAGACAGCTTCCCATGGCCCAGTCCTACAGCGAGCTGATCAGCGAGGTCCGTAAGGCGATTCGCATCGTGTCGCTCGAAGAGATACGACGGCGACAAGAGGAGCGCGTCCCGATGGTGCTCCTCGACGTCCGCGAAAAGGACGAGACCCGCGCCGGCTTCATCCCGGGCGCGATCCAGCTGCCGCGCGGCTTCCTCGAGATCCAGATCGAGCAGAAGGTGCCCGACAAGGCCGCGCCGCTCGTCCTCTACTGCGCCGGCGGAACGCGCAGCGCCCTCGCCGCCAAGACGCTCATCGACATGGGGTACACCAACGTCGAGAGCGCAAACCCCGGCTTCGTCCGCTGGAAGGACCTCGGCTTTCCGATCGAGACTCCGCCCGAGCTCTCGGACGCCCAGCGCGAGCGCTACTCACGCCACATCCTCCTTCCCGAGGTCGGCGAGAACGGCCAAGCCAAGCTCCTCGCGTCCAAGGTGCTGCTGCTCGGCGCCGGCGGCCTCGGGAGCCCCGCAGCGCTCTACCTGGCAGCCGCGGGCGTCGGAACGCTCGGCATCGTCGACGCCGACGTCGTCGATGCCTCGAACCTCCAGCGGCAGATTCTTCACGCAACGAGCCGCGTCGGTACGCCCAAGGTCGACAGCGCCGAGAAGGCGCTCAGCGACCTCAACCCCGACGTGAAGGTCGTGAAGCACAAGGAGAGGCTCACCAGCGAGAACGCCGACCGCCTCTTCGAGGCCTACGACGTCATCGTCGATGGCTGCGACAACTTCCCCACGCGCTATCTCGTCAACGACGCGAGCGTCTTTCACAAGAAGCCCGTCGTCCACGGGAGCATCTTCCGCTTCGAGGGTCAGGTGAGCGTCTTCGATCCCGGCCGAGGCGGCCCTTGCTACCGCTGCCTCTATCCCGAGCCGCCGCCGCCGCACCTCGCGCCGAGCTGCCAAGAGGCCGGCGTTCTCGGGATCCTTCCCGGCATCATTGGCGTCGTTCAGGCGACGGAGACGATCAAGCTCCTCCTCGGCAAGGGCACCAGCCTCGTCGGGAGATTGCTGACGTACGACTCGATGAGGATGAGGTTTGGGGAGCTGAAGCTGCGGAAGGACAAGGGTTGTCCTGTCTGCAGCGAGAAGCCGACGATTACGAAGTACGTCGACTACGAGTGGTTCTGCAACGTCGGCAGCCCGGGATAGTCTTCTCGGCAGCTAGCTGCGCTGCTTCTTCACGCCGAGCGTCCCATACACGAGAACGTCCTTCTTCGGCGTCCTCGTAATGGCTTCGATGCGGCTGGTAATGAGCTGCCTGTCATCCCCCCGCTCGGTCCGATACGTAAAGAACATCGCATCCCCGACACTGAGCGGATCCAGGCTCGGGACGACTGCGCCGTTGTCGTAGAACTTCACGCCGCCTTCGACGCGCTTCGCGACGGCGAGGTGACCTTCGCTCCAGCGCTTGCTCGTCCGATCTCGAACGGCGACGCAGACCTCGCCCTTCAGGTGATACTCGGTGTTGCGCGTGACGATCGTGCGGTGCTGCCGGCGCTCGGTGCCCTCGTAGCTCATGGGGTGGCTCCTTCGTAGGAAACGGTATGCAGGCCTCCACAAACCGGCCAAGTTCACTACGCGCCAACCAGCTTCGCTGGTTGGTGCGCTCCGTAGACCTACTTGGACTCCGTCCAGCAAGCTGGACTCCGTCCAATCCGGTTCGCTCAGTTTTATCCACTCCTTTGGCCGCGCGCCTCGGCGAACGGCACGATCGTCTCAGCATGCGCCCCGGCCCCGGGCTCGCCAAAGTCCGAACGCCGCCGCTGACCCGGCGTCGCGAAAAGCTCCTCGTTGCCATTTCGTATGGACCGATGCGCGAGTGGCTCGAAGCCGCCGACATCGTGAGTGAAGGCGCGGTCGAAGCGGGCCCGCCTCCGAAATACTTCGGGACCACCTCGATCGTCCTGACCTGGGACACCGCGAGCGAAGCGACGCGGAACGCGAGCCCGCTCGAAAGGAGCGTGCTCGCCATCGATCCTCACCTTCGCGTGCGCGCCCTGCGAATCGCACGCATCGAGGCAGAGCTCCGCGCGCCGGGATTGCTCGGATCGATGCGCTCCGAAATGGAAATCGCAGTGACGGCGCGAGGCATCACGCTCTCGATCGACGTGGAAGCACAAATCGCAACCGTGCGGGCGACAAAACTCAGGTAGCGCCCCACGCGCGCGCCTCGCTTCGCACTTGACGCAGGCTCCGACGTCGTCGACAGAGTCGACGCTGGGTCGGGGCGCGACCCGTCGTGATAGCGTGAGCGCGGTCACAGCGGATGACGGCGCCGAGTTCCTCGAGCAATGGGCGAATGAGCAGGCAAAAGCGCGGACCCGGGCGAGAGAAGGTCATCCACGTCGTCTTCGGACCAGGTGGCGGGCGCGTCGACTCTCCTCAGCAGGTTCGAGAGGACGACGTCGAGACGCCGCCGCCCTCTTCGCGCGAGCCGGTGAGCGACGTCTTCACCACGACAGAGGTCGCTCGCCTCCTCGGCTTCTCGGTCGGGCGGATCCGGGCGCTCGCAAAGAACCGCGTCGTCGCGCCTTCCGGTCGCCGCCGCGGCCACCGCGCCTACACGTTTCAAGATCTCATCGCCCTTCGCGCCGCGCGCGATCTGCTCGCAAAGAAGGTTCGCCTCCGGGACGTGTCGCGCGCGATCGAGAGCATCCGCACCGCGCTGCCCAAGGTGACGCGCCCCCTCGCCGAGCTGTCGATCGTCTCCGACGGGCGCAAGGTCGTCCTCCGCTCGTCGACGGGCAGCTACGAGCCGGTGAGCGGTCAGATGCTCCTCGACTTCGACGTTCGCGCCCTCCGCGACGACGTCGTCCGCGTGCTCCGCCCGAATGCCGGCAAGGCGCGCGCACGCACGGCATATGATCTCTACGTTCGCGCCAGCCAGCTCGACGAGGATCCGGCCACGCTCGACGAGGCGGAGCGCCTCTATCGTCGCGCTGTCGAGCTCGATCCCTGGCTCGCCATCGCGCACACCAACCTCGGCAACATCTTCTTCCGCCGCGGCGACGAGGATGAGGCGACGAAGCTCTACGAAAAGGCGCTCCAGATCGATCGCGCCCAGCCCGAGGCACAGTACAACCTCGGCTACGTGATGCTCGAGCGCGGCGATCCGGCCAAGGCGATCGAGTTCTTCCGCGGCGCGATCGCGAGCGATCCGCGCTTCGCCGACGCGTACTTCAACCTCGCCATGGCCTACGAGCAGACCGGCGATCCCGAGCAAGCGCGCCCCTGCTGGCGCAAATACCTCGAGATCGAGCCGAGCGGCACCTGGGCCGAGATCGCGCGCAAGCACCTCTGACGGGCCTGCGATGCGCCAGCCTGGGGACCGCGTCGGCCGCTACGTGATCCTGGGCCTGCTCGGCAAGGGCGGCATGGGTGAGGTGTACGAGGCCGAGGACACGGTGCTCGGTCGCAAGGTGGCGCTCAAGCTCGTCTCGAGCGAGGACGCATCCAATGACGCGCGCGAGCGCATGCTCCGCGAGGCGCGCGCCGCCGCCGCGTTCGAGCACACGCACGCCGTGATGGTGCTCGACGTGGGTGAGGTCGAGCAAGGCTCGGGCACCTACCTGGCGATGGAGCTCGTTCGCGGAAAGAACCTTCGCACCTTCGTCGGCGACGACACGGTCGCGACAGATCGCAAGATCCGGTGGCTGGTGGAGGCCGCGCGTGCGCTCGCTGCCGCGCACACGCGCGGCCTCGTCCACCGCGACATCAAGCCCGACAACCTCATGATCCGCGCCGACGGTGCGCTCAAGGTCCTCGACTTCGGCATCGCCAAGCGGAGCGCAGCCGCCGTCGATCCGAGCGCGCCGACCGAAGCGGGGCAGAGCATTTCGACCCTTACCGGCGCGGGGCAGATCGTCGGCACGCCGCGCTACGCCTCTCCCGAGCAGCTCCGAGGCGATCCGCTCGACGGCCGATCGGATCAGTTCTCTTGGGGCGTCACGGCGTACGAGCTCCTGGCGGGGAAGCCGCCGTTCGACGCCGCCGACGGCGTCACGCTCATCTCGCAGGTCCTCGGCAAGAAGCCCGTGCCGCTCGATGCGGTCGCCGAGGATCTTCCCGGCGCGGTGAGCAAGGTGGTGATGCGCGCGCTCGCGAA
The DNA here is from genome assembly GCA_041940405.1 of Polyangiaceae bacterium. GTDB lineage: Bacteria > Myxococcota_A > Polyangia > Polyangiales > Polyangiaceae > Xiheicaenibacterium. The sequence goes on along the minus strand of JBGTSH010000042.1, from coordinate 31,330 downwards.
GGACCCGCCCGATCGCTTCGAGTCGCTCGACGACGCCGCGAGCGCCCTCGAGCCGTACGCCGAGACGCGCACGGGGCCGACCGAGCAAGCGACGCAGAAGGCGGCCTCGCTCTCTCTCTTGCCGCCTCGAACCCGCCGGGTCGTCTCACGTACAGCGAGGATCGCGATGTACGCATCCGCGCTCTTCGGCGCCGCGGTCATCGCGCTCTTGGTCGTCGCTGGAGCAGCCGGCAAGCTGAAATTCGACCTCGGCAAAGGGACGGGCGCGACGCCGAGCGCGTCCGCGGGACCATCGGCCGAAGCCGATCTGAGCGTCCTTTCGTGCAAGGCGGCGAGCATCGAGGGAACGCCGCCGAAGGGCGTCGACCTCGCGCTCGCTCTCGGCGTCGGGGCGTGCGCCCGCGTCGGGATCGAGACCGGCGCAACCTGGAGCCCAGCAGACAACGCAGCTCCGAGCGCGGCACCGGTCGACGTCCGCGTTGCGTTCGGTGACACGACGCGCGTGGTCGTTCGGGCCGGCGGCCTCGAGGCAGAGGCCGAGGACAAGCGGCCCCTTCAGGCAGCGCGCAAGGCCGCCCGAGCGCTCGCCGCCAAGCTCCCGCCGCTCGGCTGCGACGAGGCTCGCCAGCAAGCTTGGGGAGCAAAGAACGCCGTTCAAGCACGCCGCATCGAGACGACCTGGCGCCGCCTGATCATGGACGACCTCGACGACAACCTGTCCGAGATCCACGAGCTCGTCCGCGACGCGCCCGAGTCGGCCTGGGCTCACGCGATGGTGGCGTTCATCGAGCTGCCTGGATCGGCCAAGCGCAAGGCGGCGGTCGACAAGGCGCTCGAGCTCGCCGAGCGCCTGCCGCCCGCCCGCTCCAAGGGTCTGCGAGGGCTCGTGCTCGCGTACCGGCACGACGACGATCGGCCCGAGGCGCTTCGCCTGCTTCGCCAGGCGTACGCCGAAGATCCTTCGGATGCCGACATCGCCGGCGTCTACGCGGCTCTCGCGATCGCGCAGAACGCCCTCGAAGAAGGCTTCGCGGTCGTCGACCGAATCTCGATGGAGTCCCCTTCCCTCGCGATCGTCTCGCTCCGCAATGCGATCTCGGCCCCGCGGGTCTCGGACAAGGATCGCAACGCGCGCTACCTCGCCAGGCTCCTCGCCATCCTGCCCGAGGACGCAGGGAGCGGGCCGCCCTTCTCCGATGCGATCGAGCGCGGCGACCTCGAACGAGCCGAGCGCGTGCTCGAGTTCCGCGACGCATTGCACGGCGACGAGGCGCCCGACGAGTTCTCCGCCGTGCGGCTCGCTCTCCTCTCGGGGCAAACGGCAGAGGCGGTCGGTCTCGCCAAGCGCCGGCTCGCCGTGCCCGTCGGCGCGGTTCGCGCACAGGCAGCGCTTCTCCTCGGGGCCGCCCACTTCCTCGATGGCCGGTTCGAGGACGGGCACGCTTCGGCCATCGCGGAGCTGGAGCGGCTTCGGGACGAGGGCAACACGGTCGTCACTCGAAATCAGGTGTTCATCGAGCTCCGCACGCGGCGCCGAACCGGCGAGCGCGTCCCGCCGGAGATCGTCGCGGCGGCCGGCAACCCGCTGACGACCGCCGAGGTCCCGCTCCCTGCGCGCCTCCAGCTCGCCGCAGAGCTGGCGATCGTCGACGACGACGCCGTCCGGAAGAAGCAGAAGACCGCGCTCGAAGACCTCACGCGAGCGGCCGAAGCTGCCCGCGCCGAGGACAAGCCGTCCGCTCTCTTGTCACTCTTGCCGCTCGTGCGGGCCGTCCGGGGCGATGCCGCAGCCGTGGCGCTTTGGCGTGGGGCCGGGCAAGGCTCGCGCCAAGCCTTGGACAGCACGCGAAGCGCGGTCGCGTTCGACGCGGCGCTGGCCCTCGAAGCTACCAAGGCCGACGAGACCGAAATCCTTCAGGCGTACCGCCTCGCGATGGACCCGTTCCGCGTCGAGACGCGCCCCCTCGACTACCTGTTCGCGGCGATGCGGATCGCCGCGCGCCGCGGAGGGCCGATCGAGGACCAGCTCGTGGCGGGCGTCGCCCGTCGCTCGTTTCCGAGCGGCGTGCGAGAGCGGGCCCTGGCGCTCAAGTAATCCCTCCTGTTTCGGGCCGTGGGAAACGTGGCCCACTTATGGTAGCTACGGCCCCGTGACCGCCCCCATCCTCTCGCGGCAGCTCGCGAAGTCGATCGTCGACGCCTTGAAGCGGGCGGGGCATCTCGTGCTCGCGGGTGGCGAGGGCGAGGCGGTGCTGCGCGACCTTCAGATCCACATCGATCCGGTGCTCGCGAAGATCCTTCCGCGCATCGGACGCAGCCCCATCATGGGTGAGGTCACGAGCACCTTCGGCGATGAGGCGACCGACGAGGCGGTCGAGGAGCTGGTCGCCGAGCTGCGCGAAGCGCTCCTCGACTCCGACGGCGTCGAGGACGTGTACGCCGACGACCGCACGATCGAGCGGATGATCTTTCGCTGCCTCCTCGACGATCTCCGGAACGTCGGCGACAGCCTGGACGACGCCGAGGACTCGGCGCCTCCGATCAGCGTTCGCCTCGACACCCTCGGCTACGTCGCAGCGCACGCGGCGCGAAGCGCCGACGACGAGACGCTGCGCGAAGCGCTCGATCGCGCAGCAGAGGCGGTGAAGAGCGAGCTCGATCGCTACGATCCCCCGTCGCGCACGGCGTTCTTCCGTCCGGCAAACCCCGATCCCGAGCAGCGGATCGACATCGAGTCCTCGATCGAAGAAGAGCTCTCGGATCTCGTGGACCTCGGCGTCGTCGATCTGCCGACGGTGACCCGCCGGGTCGCGCTGGCGCGCGAGCTCGACCGCGCCGAGCAGAAGGCGCTCTTCCGCACCATCGACAAGCTCGCGCAGAAGCACCTCTCCAACGCGCTTTCGCCCGGGAGCTGGGCCTGGGACGGCCCGGGCGCGCTGACGCTCACGTTCACGCCGCTCGCAGAGCCTGACGAACGCGTCATCGATGAGCAGACGCAGAGCTTCTCGGCCGAGCTCGCGACGCTCGATCTGTCGGCGCCTCCGCCGCCGCTGGTGCCGGCGATCCCCGACGCCGGCGCGCTCGCGCTCGCCCAGGCGATCGCCGGTCTCAAGCCGGCCAAGGCGAAAGAGAGCGCGGCGAAGGAGAAGGCTCCCAAAGAGAAGGCGCCCGCCTCCAAGAAGGCCCCGGCCTCGGAGAAATCCGCTGCCGAGAAGCCGCCCAAGGCCGACAAGGCCGCGAAACCTGCGGCGAAGAAGGCCGGGACCACCAAGACGACGGCGAAGAAGAAGGCTCGCTGAGGAGCAGCCTGTTGGCCTAATCGCGCTGCGCGATTCAGCGACGGCGGTACACCATCACCACGGGCACGCCGTCGAGCCCGCGCACGATGTCCGGCGCGACCGTTCGGAAGGCGACCCACGCCTGGTACTCCTCGCCCTGCATGTGCATCTCGTGGTGGTAGAGGGCGAAGTCGGCCTCGCCCGCGCTGCCCACGCCGCGGATGTCTTTGCGGAGGCGGCCGTCCTCCTCGAGCATCTGCCAGGAGGGCCACGCCGTGTCGTGGATGTACACCTTGCCCCGCTTCGGCACCTCGCGGTTCAGGTAGTCGACGACGGCGCCGGTCGAGTACCCCCAGAAGCTCCGGTTGAGCCCGAGCGACGCTGCACCGGGAGCACCGCCCACGATCGGGCCGTAGGCGCCGAGGCCCCAGGGGTGCGCATGAAGCGCTTGGTAGACCGAGGACGAGAGCACGGCGAGCGCCAGCACGGCCGGGACGGCCAGCCGCATCATCGGCTCGCGGCGCCGCTCGAGGGCGAGTGTCGCGCGGCGTGACGCCCGGGCGAAGCCCTCGGCCGCGAACAGCGCGAAGAACGGGTAGGCCGTCATCCAGTGCTTCGTCCCGCCGAAGATGGGCGTGCCACTCGAGAGCCACGCGCCGTACGAGGCGCCGATCGCCAGCGCGAAGAGGACGAACGATCGGCTCCGCTCGCACGTGCCGCGAGCGCGCGCGACCACGTCGGACCACAGGACGCGCGCCTCGCGAACGACGCCCCAGACGCCCGCGGCGAGCGTGACGATCGGAACCGTCGCGACCGTCATGACAGGCGCGTAAGCACGCGGGAATGGCGGCTGGAAGTAGTTCTCCCCGAGAAACTCCATGTTGTAGTAGTCGTGCTCGAGGTGAAAGCGCGCGTACTCGACGAAGCGGTCCACCGGCTGGTGCCAGAGCCACGGCCAGAGGGCGATGAGCACCGGCGGTCCGATGATCGCCATCGAGACGAGTGACGCCAGGCTGCGCTCGACGGCTCGGAAGACGGGGGTCCGCGAGCGCCACGCGAGGACGGCCAGCACGACCGCGTGAGCGCCGAACGCGATCGGCAAGAACCACGAGTTGTGCTTCGTATCGAGCGCGAGGCCGAACAAGAGGCCGGTGAGGAGCGGCCAGAGTGGCCCCTTCGTCTCGAGCGCTCGCTCGTACGCGAGGCACACGAAGAAGAACATCGCGGTGATCGGCACATCGAAGCACGCGAGGTGCGCGTGAAAGAAGAAGTGCGGCATGAAGAAGAGCGACAGCGCCGCCACGAGGCCCGCTGCGTGCCCGAGCCGCGACGCGCGCAGGTACACCGCGGCAGCGAGCGCGGCCGCCAGCGCCATCGCCGGGAATCGAAACGCCGTCCCCGCCTCGTCGAACAGATCCCACCGCTTGTCCAAGAGGACGTGGCTCGTCGCGAAGGTCAGCTTGATGAGCGCCGGGTGCTCGTTGTTGACCGAGAAGAACCCGTCGATCACGTCGCGCTGCATGGCCTCGGCGCGGTTCTCGAAGAGGCGCTCGAGCCATGCGCCGTAGGTCGTCGACGCATGGAAGTAGAAACCTTCGTCGCGTGCGTAGCCGAGGCCGTCGACCGTGAGGAGCAGCAGCGAGAGACAGCCGACGAAGAGCGCCGCGGCCACCATGAGGCGGCTTCGTCTCGAGGGCGCGGTGCCGGGTGCGCTGCTCATCGGGTGTCCGCCTGAAAGCAGATGTGGCGGTGCATGTAGTCGGGCGTCGCGAGCTCGAACTCGACCGCAGCGGCCTCTCGAGCGCCCTGGTCGCCGAGCGCAAAATCGAAGCGCTTCCAGCCGTCGCCGTCCTCGTGGACGACCTTGCCGACCTCTTCCCCGTCGACGCGCACTGCCAGCGTCACGGGCGCGCCGGCGCGCTCGCGCTCGATCATCCAGTACATGCCGAGGTGCCCGACGATTCGCTGGCCGAGAGGCACCGACGGAAACTTCACGACGCGACGCCCGCCCTCGGGCGGGTGAGCCCAGATGCAGCGCCTCGGCAGAAATCGCTCGTCGGCGATGATCGTTCGCGACACCTGAAAGAACAGACCCTCCGGACAGTTGAACCGCTCGCGTGGGAACGTCGGATGTCCGCCGAGCCCGCCGGTCCGCACCTTCGCCGTCGTCGTCCACGGACACGGCTCGCCGCCCTCGGACGGCACCACGGTGCGCTCGGGGCCGAAGCCCTCGACGAAATCGAAGACCACGGGCTCCGGCGCCGGGTTCTCGAGCTCGCGGATCGTGAACGCACCGATCCGTGTGGATCGAACCTCACGGAAGCTCGCCACCTCATCGGAGCGCGCACCGAGGATCGAGATCTCGATCGCTCGAGCGAACGTCTCGCTGCCGGACCGCGCCACCACCGACGGCGGAAAGTAGTCGTCGCCGAGGACGCGGCGCGCGTGCGGCTCGGCCCAGCGAGGCGCCACGACGACCAGATCGCCCGGCTTGTGCATCGCGCTCGTGCCGCCCTGAAGGGTGGCCCACTCCTCTTCTCGAGGCGCTCGGTTGGCGAACGCGACCGCGCCGCAGAGCTCGAGGAGCCCGAGCGCCGGGAGCGCGAGACCGAGGAGGGCGACCTTCGCGCGACGGTTCAACCTCATGATGCGAGCCTTCGCCGCAAGAGGACGTAGCCGCCGATCGCCCCGAGGGTGACGACGAAGATCGCAAGCCCGAGGTGAAGTCCGGGCGGAACGTAGGTGAGCACGACGACGCTTGCGCCCGGCGGCAGCGCGACGGTGACCCGGTGCCCTCGGTCGTCGACGGGCGTGGTGACGGCGTCGACCTCGGCGCGCCAACCGGGGTCGAAGTTCATGTTGTAGACGAGCCGCGCCTCACCGGGGACGCCCTCGAGCTCGATCCGCGCCGAGCTCGGTGACCACGCGGCGACCCTCGCCTTGCCCTCTTCGCCTTCGATGAACGCTTCACCCCGGTAGCGCCTGTCCTTGCGCGAGATCGCGCCGCGCTCCTCGAATGGCGGCGTGCCGTAGCAGTCGAGGACCCCCGTGTTGCCGAGCATCGCGAGGTACATCGGACCTGCCCAATCCCGCCTCCGATAGTGGAACGGCGGCTTCTTCTCGAAGGAGAAGGCGCGGTCCTTGGGGATGTTGTCGGGCGCGACCATCCACATCGCGTCCTTCATCGGCTTCTTCGCCACCGATGCGATGTCGAAGGCGAGGAAGAGCGCCGCCCCTGCGAGCGCAGCATCGGCCCACGCATGGCGGCGCGACAAGCGCATGACGAGCCGGCCGATCCCCGACGCCGCACAGAGCCCCAGCACGAGCACCGCCGGGTACAAGAAGCGCGAAGGCACGTGCTGCGACCGGAAGACCGGGACGTGCTCGTGGAGGAGCGTCCAGGGCGCGCTCTCGTGAAACGCGCCGAAGCCGAGGATCAGGAACAGGACACCGATTACCTTGAGCGCCGCCTCGCGCCGGCCGGGGACGAGGAGCACCGACGCGGCGAGGATCGCGAGCCCGGCCCACGAGATGTACATCCCCCACTCGTGCCAGCCATACGGATCGACGTCGGCGGGCCGATCGTAGAAGGCCTGATCGCGCGAGGTGAGGAGGGTCACGAACGCGCCGAGAGAGAGCGACTCGGTCGACTCGATGAGGCGGGGCGCCCGCGAGAACGTGGCGAGCATGGGCAGGAGCTTCGGCGCGGCGAGGCCCAGGCTCAAAACGCCGCCGAGCCCGAGGACGAGGACCGGCCGCACCGACTTGTCGATCACCGCGACGGCGATCGCCCAGAGGCCGAGCAGGAGCACCGTGTGCGGCAGCGGATAGATCCCGCCCGCGTAGACGAGCATCGCGAGCAGGGCGCCGAGCCCGAGGACGTCGCGCGCTCGGCCGTTCTCGCTGCGCGCTCGTTCGAAGGCCCAGAGCACCCAAGGCGTGATCGCGTACGCGAGGTGCCAGGTATGGCCGGACGCAGCCTGAAGCGCCCACCTGCCGTTGACCGCGAAGAGCGCAACCACGAGCGCGCGAGCGCCGCGGCTCTCGGTGAAGCGACCCGCCGCGAGGTACGTCCCCCACGCGCCGAGGATCGCCATCCCCAGCACCTCGACACGGAGGGCGACGCGTATGTCGGCCAACAAGTAAAAGGGCAGCCAGGGCGAGACGATGATCGTGCCGCTCTCGACGTAGCCCCACGCTGGAAAGCCCCCACAGGCGTACGGGTTCCAAGCTGGAAGCTCGTGGTACTCGAGGAGCGATCGGACGGCGAGGAACCGATGCGAGGTCTGCACGTCCCAATCGTGAAAGCCGTAGGTGCCGAAGTCTTCGAGCCAAGGGCCGACGACGATCAGCGGCGGAACGATGACGACGAGGACCGCGACGGCGGCGGCGAGGGCGCTCCAGCGAGCGCGCTCGCTCTTACCGAGCTCTCGAGCCCAGGCCCTCCATCGCTGCGTTCGCGTCATCTTGCCGGAGAGAGGTTCTTCTCAGCGTCGGCCGCGCATACTGCCACTTTTTTCGCGGCGGATTGGCCTATATCGTTCCAGGTCCAAAATGAGCGGCCCTCGTCTGCCGCGAGCTTCGCTCGCCGTTCTCTCCTTCGTCCACGCGCTCGCGTTCGGCGCGTCCGCGGCGCTGCTGCCGTGGCCGACGTTCACGGTCTTCGCCCTGCTCGCCGGGCTCCTCGCCGCGCTCCACCTCGCGACCGCCGTGCTCGCCGCGATCGGCTCGGGCATGCGCGGCGTCGCCTGGCGCGCGGCCTCGCTCCTGGCGCTCGGCTTCTTCGCGTACTTCACGTACGCGACGCTGGGCTCGGGGCTCTACGTGAACCTCCTCTACGACGGCGTCGGCCGCGCGATCCTGGCCGCTGCGATCGCGGCGTGGTGCGTGGGGACCCTCTTCACCCTGCCCCTCGCCCTCTGGGGTATCGCTTCGACGGGCGGCCTCTTGCGTTTCCGATCCCGGCGCGAGCGCGAGCACAAGGCGCTCCTTTCGGTTGGTATCGTCGTGCTCGCGGGCTTCGGCGTCGCGGCGACCGCCGGCGGAGCACGAGGCAACCGCCCGCTCGGCGTGTCGACCACGATCGACGAGCGCGACATTCTGCCACTCGCGGCGGTGACACCGAAGCGCAAGGTAGCCGCGCCGCAGACCTTCGTCTTTGCCCCGACCTCGTGTGAGAAGCCTCCCGCTCGCTTCGAGGGTGCGACCGTCTTTCTGAGCTTCGTCGCCCTCGTAGACGGTTCGCCGGAGCCCATCCTCGTCTGCATCCAACGCGCGGCGCTCGAGGCGGCCGTCACCGCCGCTCGAGAAGAGCTCGAAGCACGGTGGGATCGCGGCGTCGCGACGGTCGACGTCGTGGTGCGCACCCGAACGCTGCCGGAAGCGGGCCCGCTCCTCGGCGCGGTCGTCGTCCGGCCCGGCTTCGAAGGCGTCTGCGAGAAAGACAAGTGCCTGCTCCCCTGGCAACTCTTCGGTCTCGACGCGTTCACCGAGGCGGCGAACGTCGCCGCGCTCCAGGCCGAGCTGGGTGTGACGGCGTCGTCGCTGCGGCGGCGCCTCGGCGTGGCCGACGGCGGCTTCAAAGGGCTCGACGCGCTCGAGACGCGGACGTTCTGGCTCCGAGGCGACGGGAACGTCGAGCCGGTCCGCCACTTGCGCACCGGCCCTCGACCCCTCTCCGAGGCGGAGCTTCGCGCCGGAATCGCCGACGCGATCGGCTACGTCGCGGCCAACCAAGAGCCCGACGGACGCTTCCGCTACATGGTCGACCCGTTCAGCGGGACCATCACGAACGCCAACTTCTCCGTGCCCCGGCAGGCCGGGACGACGCTCGCGCTGTGCGAGCTCGCCGAGCACTCGAAAGAGGCTCTCCCCGCTGCGAAGAGGTCGCTCGCGATGCTCGCCGATCTCGAGCAGCAGAAGGGCGATCGCGGCGGGATCGTCCACCCGAAGGGCGCCAAGAAGAAGGCCGCGCTCGGGCCGACGGCGCTCTCGACCGTCGCTTTCTTCGCGTGCCGCCCGGTCACCGGCGACAGGCACGATGACACCATGGTCAGGCTCGCGACGCTGCTCCTCGCCATGCAGCGCGACGACGGCGGCTTCTCGCCTGCATGGGATCCGGAGACGGGCGTCGTCGTCGCCGGCAGGGATCCGCTCTATGCCGCGGGGCAAGCGGTGCTCTCGCTGGTCTTGTGGGAAGCGAGCGATCTGCCCAAGCCCGCGGGGCTCGCCGAAGCGATCGATCGAGCCATGCGCTACTACGCCGGGCCGTATTGGGACATTCCGCTCCGTGACTTCTTCTACCTCGAAGAGAACTGGCACTGCCTCGCGGCGCGCGCGGCCCTCCAGACCCATCGCAACGACGCCTACGAGCGGTTCTGCGTCGACTACATGACGATGAAGACGCGCTTCATCCAGCGGCCGGAGAGCGGCATCGATGAAGACCTCGTCGGCGCGTACGCCTTCGGCCACGTCTTTCCGCCGCACCACACGGCGACCGCCGGCTACGGCGAAGCGCTCGCAGCGGTGATCGACATCAAGCGGGCGCGCGGGCTCGACACGACCCGCGACGAAGAGACGATGCGGCTCGTCGTCGAGTACCTCCTTCGTCACCAGTGGCGGCCGGACAACTGCGCGATGTGCACCCAGAAGGTGCGCGTCGTGGGTGCCTTCAGCGAGAACTTCGCTTCGCCTGCGATCCGCATCGATTTCGTCCAGCACGCGATGGCGGCGATGCACCACGGAGGGACCGTTCTGGGCGTGCTCAGGGGAGCGGAATGACGAGCGGCCGGCGAAGCGTAGACCCCCTCGTGCGCTTTCCCTTCGGCTCCGCGCTCCTCGTCGCCACCGCCCTGGCGGCTTGCGGCGACGGCGCGGGACCCGCGCCGCAGCCGTCCGGATCGGCGCAGGCATCGGCGAGCTCGGCGTCCTCCGTGCAGCCGCCCGTCGTCGCCGCCCCAGCGCAGGCCCTCTCCGGCCCGCTGACCGGCGGCGTCGTCGCTCGCTTGCCCCTCACAGAGACGGTCGTCCTCGCCGATGAAGATCACCGCGCGCTGCGCATCGTGGCCGACGCCGGCAAGGCGGACGGCCCGGACGACTTCTCTTCGGTCGAGCTCCCGGGCGCACCGGCGCAGGTGGTCGCCTGGGGCGACACCGTGCTCGTGACCATCCGCGACCCGGGCCTCCTCCTCAAGATGCGCCTCGCCGAAGGCAAGCTGACCGAGGTCGGGCGCGTGCCCCTCCCGGCGGACGCTTGGGGCCTCGCCGTAAGCAAAGACGAGAAGCGCGCGGTCGTGACCAGCGCTTGGACCCACAAAGCGACGGTCGTGGATCTGTCGGCGCTGAGAGCGGTCGCGTCGGTGGACGTCGAGCGCGAGCCGCGGGGGGTGACGCTCTCCTCGGATGGCGAGACGGCGTTCATCACGCATCTCGTCGGCGCCAAGCTGACGAAGCTGTCATCCATTTCCTCCGCGCCATCGGCCGAGCGAATCGCGCTCGGCGCGAGCCCGCTCCGGGCGCCCTCCGGCAAGTCCCTGGACGCATCGCTCGGCTACGCCCTCGCGCTCTCCGCTGACGACAGCCGCCTCTTCGTCGCCCGCCACGCGCTCGGTGCGATGGGCCGTGAAGCGTGGTTCGGCGCCGCGACGGTGGACGTCCTTCGCCCCAAGGCAGGAGACACCCTCGCGCCGATCCACGTGGGCAACGGCATGATCTACAAGTCCTCCGTCGCCAAGGAGATCGAGACCCCCGACACCAAGCCCGGCCTTCCCGCCGAGCCGCTCACGCCGTTCACCCAGCCCCGGGACGTCCGCCTGCGCCCGAAGCACTCGAGCCTTCTGGTCGTCGGCGAAGGCGACAACGTCCTCGTCGAGCTCGACGCGCTGGCCCTCGATCCCACGCTGAGCGTCCTGTCGACCATCCCGCTCGGTAGAGACTCCGACCCTCACCTCGGCGGCGCCAGGACCTGCGGAGCGCCGAGTGGCGTCGCCCTCTCCGAAGACGAGAGCACGGCGTACGTCTTTTGCCGATCGACCTACGACTTTGCGCGGGTGACCCTCTCGGCCGATCCCGGCGCCGGATCGCCCAGCGGTGAGCCGGTGTTCGTGCGCCTCGCCGACGACCCGCTCGGCGAAGAGATCGGAAAAGGACGCCGGCTCTTTTACGACGCGACCGACAAGATCACGAGCGGCGGCCTCGCGTGTGCCGGCTGCCACCCGGAAGGCCGCGATGACGGCTATGTCTGGCACGAGGCGAGCTTCGACACGCCCGATGGCGGCACGCGCTCGAACTTCGTCGGCTCGTACGAGAACGTCCCGGACCTCGCCAAGACCAAGGGGTTCCCGCGTAGGACGCCGATGCTCGCAGGCCGCGTGGGGGCGAGCGGGCCGTATGGCTGGCACGCCGAGAACGCGACCCTCGCCGACCGCATCGCCGCCGGGATGGGCCTGCACCGGTGGGGCGGTCTCCCTCATCACGCCCCCGAGAACGTCAACGCACGCGCCGGCTACATCGCCGAGTTCATCCGCAAGGGGCTCGTCGTCCCGCCGCGCGAGCAGCGCGCGCCGACCCCGGAAGAAGAACGCGGCAAGGTGGTGTTCGAGAGCAAAGAGGCGGCCTGCTCGGTCTGCCACCGGCCGGACACCGACTTTACCGATCGCACGGCGTATCCGCTCAAGGCGCTACCGACGCGCAGAGACTTCGACGAAGAGACGAAGCAAGCCTTCAAGACGCCTTCGCTCCTGTTCGTCGGCGGCCGCGCTCCGTACTTCCACGACGGCAGCGCCTCGAGCCTCGAGCGATTGATCGAGCAAAACCAGGATCGCATGGGCAAGACGTCCCATCTCTCCCCGACCGACCGCGCGGCCCTCGTCGCGTACCTCAAGACCCTATGACGTTGATTTCGAGCCTCAAACGTCTCCTCTCCTTCCGGAGTCTTCCTGTAGGTTCCTCCCCCCCGCCCCTCCACTTCGTGGAGGGGGGCTCGCTCGTGCTGCTTGCGACGGCGTTGCTCCTCGCGCCCTTCGTTGCAACCGCCCAGCCCACGCCGACCGGATCGACCACCGCTGCAGCGGCGGCAGCGACGGCGCCTCCGGCGAGCCTGCCTTCGTTTGCGGACGGTATCCCGACCGACCAGGAGTCCAAGAAGCCGACGCCCGAGGAGTGGCGCGACGCGCCGGTCGTCGCTCCGACGCGCATGGGTCCGCGCGCCAAGGGGTGCACCGTATCGCGCGTCCGCGAGTGGATCCGCGTGAGCTGCCCCGATCTGGTCACAGCGTCGATTGGGGTCCTCGGGGGCACAATGGCGGGCTACGCGTTCTGGATCGACCCTCAAAAAGAGGGCAAAGACGCGAAGCTGCCCGCCGGCGGAGAGATCCAGTTCCCCGTCCGCAAGGGCGACCGCCGCGTCGTCCAGATGCTCACCTTCGGCACCGGGTACGAGGGTCCCCTCACCCAGCTGCCGGCCATCGTCGTCCAGGAGCACTGGCTCGACGACGCCGATCGTCCAACACTGACGGTTCTGTAATGATCGTTCGAACGCTCCTCGAGGTATCCATGCACCGCATCGCTTCCGCTGCCGTAACCCTCTTGGCCCTCACCGCGTGCGGCGGCTCGTCCGAGCCGGCCGAGGTGGCGCCCGCGGCGACCGAAGCGGCCCCGAAGGCAGCGCCCCCGCCCGATCCGGCCGCCCCGGCAACGGCTGCCTCGTCGTCCGCGGCGCCGCCGGCCTCGTCCTCGGCTGCCGCGACGCCTCCGCCTCCCGCCGAGTGCCCCGACGGGATGGTCAAGGTGAAGGGCGGCGCATTCAAGTTCGGCCTGCTCAAGAAAGAGGTCACCGTTCCCGACCTCTGCGTCGACAAGACCGAGGTCACCGCCAAGGCGTACGAGGCGTGCGCCAAGGACGGGAAGTGCACCGAAACCTTCCTCGATTGTGCCGAGGCCAAGACGTACAAGATCGCCGGCAAAGAGAACCACCCGATCGTCTGCGTCGACTACCCGCAGTCCAAGTCCTACTGCGAGTACGCCCAGAAGCGCCTCCCGACCGAGGCCGAGTGGGAGTGGGTCGCGCGCGCCGGCGAGGAAGGGCGCAAGTACGCTTACGGCAACGACGCACCCAAGGATCAGATCTGCTGGAGCGGATCGCCCGAGGGTGCGCGCAAGGGGACGTGCCCTGTCGGGTCGTACCCGGCCAGCAACAGCCCCCAGGGGATCGCCGATCTGACGGGCAACGTGTTCGAGTGGACGAGCTCGCAGGCCGACGCCAGCGGCAAGCAGATCATCACCAAGGGCGGCACGTGGCGCGACGGCGTCGCGCAGCAAATGGCCATCACCCGCCCCGGCGGCTTCAAGCCCGAGTACCGGTGCGGCTTCGGCGGCATCCGCTGCGTCGTCGAGCCGAAGAAGTAAGAGCCCGATCGGGCCGTCAGCTGGCGTCGGAGAAGAAGCGGTCGGCCCAAGCCTCGTCGTGCGAGAGGCGCAGCGCGCGCGCCTCGAGCGCGGCGCGCAGGGCCTCTTTGCGCAGCTCGAATCCCGCGCGAACGCCGCGGGCGCGCTCCCGTGCTTGGGTCGCGCGCTCCCGTGCGGCGGCGTAGAGCGTCTTCGCCTCGAGGAAGGACGCTTCGCAGTGCATGAGGCGTTCGGCCCGCTGCGCGTTGCCCGACGCGAAGCTCTCGAGCATGAGCGCCAGATCGCGCTCCGCAACCTCCCACATCGAGCGCGCCTGAGCTTCGGTCCGCTCCGCGCGTTCGACCTCGCGCCGCGCCTCGTCGAGGGGCTCGAGCCACCCGAGGGTGATGCGCGTGAGATCGCGGGCGTCGGGATCGGCGGCGATCGCCGTTCGAACCTGAGAGACCTCTTCTTCGCTGGCCAAGAGGCCGAGCGCTCCTCCGTCGCGCTCGCGCTCTCGAACGCGCGCCGCCGAAATCAAGCGCGGACCCAGCCCGGTCTCGACGACCGGACCGGCGACGTAGCGGGCGCCGAGCCGAAGCGCCGCCTCGAGATCGTCGAACGTCACGATGTCGTCCACCATCAGGGGCACGCCCGCGCGCCTGGCCGAGGTCGCGGCGCGACGCGCGTCGAGGGACGACCGGCTGGCTCGCTCACGAAGGACTGCCGCAAAGAGCCTGCCGCGATGAGCCGCGAGCCGGCTCGCCAGGTGATCGCCGTCGCCGGCGAGCGCGAGCTCGAGGCCGGCCCGCTCGACCAGATCCGAGAGGGCGTAGAGCTCCTCGATCGTTCCGGATGCGGCCTTTGCAGACACCACGAAGCGCTTTGCCCGAAGGCTTCCGCGGAGGGCGCGCCCCAGCGCAACGATGCCGCGCTCCAGGCTCGGATCATCCAGCCTGACCCGCGTCACGAGCGGCGTTCGCGACGAACGGGCCAGCGAAAGCGCCGCCGACGCCTCGAGGGCGGCGACCGCTTGGGTCCCGCGTTCGAAGACCAGCTCGACGGCGATCGCGTCCAACGTCGAAACGTCGAGCCACGAGGTCTCACGGATCGGAGCCGGCAGCCGGGGCCGATCGCCGGGCGACGATCGCCTCGGCGGGGGGACGAGGGCGTCTATCGACATGACAGCATCGTCGCCGGCTCGTGTATCGGGCCGGAAACGCCCCCGTAACGTCGGCGCAAGAGTTGTCGGCGGCTGCACCCGAGGCCGCCGACGACGCTGCCCGTCACTGGAGCGAGCAGTACGGCGCGCCGCCGAACGTCGCCAGAGCGTCTTCGGCAACGTCCCGCTGCTCGCAGGGCTCGTCCTCGGTCCACGCGAGCCACTCCGCCTCGCGGCCGAGCTTCACGGCGTGCGCCCGCCAGGTCTCGTAGCCATCTGCGAGCGAGCGGAACACCGTCGCTTCACGACAGACGCCCTCGGCCTCGGCCGCTTCTTTCTCGACGCGAGCGTAGTCGACGATGATCTCGGCCATCTGCGGGGTCGTCGAGTTCCAGCAGCAGGTCTTCGACTCGGTGTACGTGAGCGGCGCGAACACGTAGTCGTCGAGGACCCGGTGCTTCTTGTCGAGCTCCTCTTTCGTGGTCTGGAGCTGTGACGCGAGCGCATAGAGCCCTTCGAACGCCTTCTCGCGGGTCTCGCGCGCCGAGCAGCTCGCCGGGTGCTCCGAGAGGTGGTGGCGCGCGTTCGCGATGGTCGCGACGAAGGCCGCCTCCTGCTCCTCGGGGCTGCCCGAGAGGAGGATCTCGTCGAACTTGGCGGGTCGCGCCGAGATCGCCTCGAGATCGTCATCGGAGATCCGGGCCGGCTCGTCTGCTTTGGACACCGAGTTCATCCACTTGCCGTTGGATTTGACGGCTGTGCGCCAGCGCCGGATCCCTCCGCCGAGCTTGGCGTACGGCGTTCCGTCCGAAGCCTGTCCCACACCGCCCGTCTGGTCGAGCGTGAAGTAGCGGCGTCCCTCCATCGCATCTTCGTATCGAGGCTGCCGCCTGGGCATCGAGCCGCTCACGACGTCGATGGCGAGCTTGCCCTCGATGGGAGAGGTCACCTTGACGATCGGGATCGTGTGACCGATGCCGTTCTTCTGCCAGCGCTCGAGCAGAACGTCGCCGGCCTGCGTGGCTTCCGGCGCGACGTGGAACATGTTCGAGCCATCGGCCAGGTTCACGCTCCCGAAGTAGAGCAGGACGAGCCGCATGAAGTGGCCGGTGCGCTTGTTGAGGAAGATCTCGTCGAAGTACGCCCCTGCCCCGACCTCTTCGCCGTTCGGACCCTCCAGGAAGGTGACAGTATCGTTATCTCCGAGGCGGCGCATCCGAAGGACCTCGTCGCTCGGCCACGCATCGCCGACGGTCCAGCTCTTCTCGTGGTCCTTGTACTTCTCCTTGAAGCGGGGAAACTTCCCGACGCCGTTGCCCGACGCGTCGACGAAGCCGAAGTGACCTGCGAAGATCGTCGACTTCGTCTCGGGGTCCCACGCCCGCAAATAGAACGGGAGCTTGTACCAAGAGGCGAACGTAACCCTCAGGAAGATCGCCACCTCTGCGCACTCGAGCGTCGGCGACGGAAGCTTCTTGTCGCCGAACGGCGTCTTGATCGAGACCGTGGTTCCCCACCCGCTCGCGGCGGGCATCGTCTCCATCGTCGCGACCCACGCGTCGAACTTCTCTTCCCAGGTGAGCCCGCTGTCCTCTTCCCACGCGACGCCCGCCTTCTTCGCCGCGGGCGTGTCCTTGTCGGACCAAGCGTTGTCGGCGGCCCAGACCTCCCATGGCGCCCCGTTCCGAACGACCGGACCGCTGGTGTCGGTCTGGTCCGAAGCGGCAAACTTCTCGTCCTCGCTGCAGCCGATGGCAAGCGTCAGGAAAAGGAGCAGGATCAGGGCCTTGTGCATGGCGCCGCCGCACTGCAACGGGCGTGCCTACCTCGGCGACACACCTGCCCCGTTCACCTACAGGTCCCAACGGGCACGCGGTGAGAAGCCGATGCACATCGGGTGCACCCGAATCGGCCTCGCTGGAGACCTCGCATCCGACCGGGTGGATCGCGCCGGGTGGATCAACCGAGCCCGGCCGAGGACGCGATCGCACCGCGCGCGGCGCCGAGCACGGCGTAGAGGTGATCGAGCTCGCGATGGACGTCACGGGCGTCGAGCTTCCACGGCTCGATGGCGAGGATCGAGATCGACACAAGCGGCTGAAGCATCCCCACGAGCGGGATGCGGTAGGCGTGGAGGCCCATCACCTGTGCGACGACGACGCGAAGCCGGCCCTCGACCTCGAACATGTGGGCGCCGACGATCTGCAGGATGCTGCGGATCTCTTCGCGAGCCCGGCTCTCGGCCTCGGCGCGCGACGAATCGACCATGAGGCCCAAGAGACCGCTCGGAGCTTCGTAGCCCTGCGCGGCGAGCTGATCGGCACGGACCTGCAGCGTACCGGCGCGGTACGCGACCGACAGCGCTTGCTCGAGCTCGGGACGGCAGGCGTCGAGCGCGGCGAGCGCCTGCATTGCGTAGTCACGCTCGGGAAGCAGCACCTCGAGCCCGCTCGCGTTTCCCCGACACGCGTTCGAGCAAATCGGATTCGCACCGATCCATGCGGCGAGCTGGATCAGCCGGGCCCGCTTTTGACAGACGGCGCAAGCGAAGTCGAGCATCCGGCGAGCCTACTACGCGGCCGGCGATCGCCCTCTTCCTCGGGTCGTTCGCGAGGCTATGCTCGCGCCCGATGCGTGATCTCCCTGAAGGACGCCGTGTCGTCGTCACCGAGCTGGGCGAGACGCCCGAAGACGCGATGGATCGTTTCGTCACGATCGCGCCGATGCAGCCGCCGGCCGATACGGACGTCGGCACATCCGACGTCGTCGTCGAAGTGAAGAGCGCGTCGGTCGGCTGGGTCGACCTCATCATGACGAGCGGGCAATACCAGCACATGCCGAGCCCCCCCTACACGCCCGGGCTCGAGTACGCCGGCGTCGTCGTGCACAAAGGCAACGAGGTCGGCGATCACGTCGCCGTCGGCGACGCCGTCCTCTCCGACGGCCTGTTGACCGGTCCGCGATCGCTCGGTGCGCATCAGAGATGGGGGGGTTGGGCGCGCTACGCCGTCGCGCCCGGCCAGGCGGTCCGAAAGATCCCCGGCGGGCTCTCGATGGACGAAGCGTGCAACCTGCTCGGTAACTACGAGACCGCGTATCACTGCTTGATCGCTCGCGGCCACCTTCGCGAGGGCGAGACGGTCCTCGTGCACGGCGCCTCCGGTGCCACCGGCCTCGCAGCGGTGCAGATCGCCAAGATCCTCGGCGCGCGGGTCATCGCCACGGGCCGCTCGAAGGAGAAGCTCGAGGTCGTTTCGCGGATGGGTGCCGACCACGTGATCGCGTTGGGCGGCGAAGGCACGCCGTCGCTTCGCGATCAGGTCAAGGCGCTCACGAACGGGAGTGGGGTCGACGTCGTCTACGATCCTGTCGGCGGAGACATCTCCGTCGAGAGCCTTCGCTGCGTTGCGTTCGGTGCGAGGTTCCTCATCGTCGGATGGGCCGGCACGCCCTTCGTCTCCAAAGGCAAAGGCGGCCGCGGCGCTCCGAACGCCAACATGCTCCCGACCAACCTCATCATGATGAAGGGCCTCGATGTCCTCGGCTGTCCCGCGGTCATCTCCACCGTACGCGATCCATCGATCCGTCCCCCTCGCCTCGCGCAAGTGCTCTCATGGGCCGAGCAAGGCCGCATCAAGCCGCATGTCTCGCACACCTTCCCGCTCGAGAAGATTCTGGAAGCGATGCGGGCGAAGTGGTCGGGCGTCGTGGTGGGCGGGTGTGTCATCCATCCCTAGCGCACGAAGAACATCACCTGGCCCCGCCACGAACGAAGCTCAGCCAGAGGTTCGGCCATCGTTCGACCGGGCTGGTGTGATGGCGGCCTGCCATCCGGCGCTCGACGATCCCGCCGCGCCGTGGGATGTCTCCAGCCATGAGCCCGTACGTCGTGCACATCGAGGACGTGAAAGAAGAAGAGAGCAGCTACCGGGCGCCTTTCGACGCCGAGAAGCTCGCGCTCTACCGCGATCTCGGCGCCGCCACTGGATCCAAGAGCCTCGGCTTCGGGCTCGATCGCTTGCTTCCGGGCAGACGAACGTCGTTCACCCATGCGCATTCCGACGAGGAAGAGCTCGTCTACGTGCTCGCGGGCACCTGCCATCTGCGCGTCATCGAGCCGGGCAAAGAGCCGCAGGAGATCGCCCTCCGCGCCGGCCATGTCGTGAGCTTTCCCGCGGGGACCGGCATCGCGCACACGTTTCTCAACCGGAGCACGGAGCCTTGCGACCTCTTCGTCGTCGGAGAGCGCAAGCCGGGCAAAGACCGGGTCTTTTACCCCGACGACCCTGCGTACGACGCGCACCTCGAGCTCACCCGGCCCGAGCGCCACTGGAAGCGCTGATCGCTACCCGGACCGCGACTTGTAGAGCGCCTCGACGATCTCACGCTCGGACCTGCGCGGCGCCGGGATGCGAACGCCGGTGCCGATGCGCGCAAGAAGGAGCTCGCGCGCCGGGCTCTCGACGACGTTCTCGAGGTATTCGAGCGCCGTGCCGCGAAGCGCGGCGTCGGTGCCGGCGAGAGCGCGACCGGCGAGAGCGAGCGCTTCGGGATCGGCGACCGTCGCGAGGAGGGTCAGCGCGTGCAAGACGACCGGATCGAGCCGCGCCGTGATCGGGCCGGGGAGCGGCAGCGCCGCGTCGCTGGGCGGGATGCTGGCGAGGCCTTTGCGCAGCGTGCGCGCCTCATCGGCCATCGTCTCGACAGCGCGCGCCACGAGCGCCGAGACCGCCGACTTGCTCGGCGCGAGCTCGGGTGCCTTCTGCGCGAGCTTGGCGAGCGCGCGCCCGCAAGCGACGCGCACGTCGAACGCGTCTGCGTCGAGCCCGGCGAGGAGGGCGTCTCGCGCGCGTGCCGTCGTGACGCCGGCGAGCAGCGCTGCCGCCCGCGCGCGGATGCTCCTGCCCTCGCGCCGATCCAGGATCGCATCCTCGATCGCGCCGACCGCGTTCGGCGCGACCGCCGAGAGCGCACGTTCCGCCACCGTCGCGAGCTTCGGGTTGGTCAAGAACGGCAGGCCGAGGCGCACCAGCGCCGGCTCGATCCCTGTTTCGAGCGCGGCCCTCACCCGCTCGGTGTCGCCGGAGACGAGCGCGTGCGCCGCGGCAGCGCGGGGATCGCGCGCCTCGACCGCGACCTCGACGATGTCCACCGGTGGCGGCGCACCGGGCGAGCGCGCCGTCGTCCGCTTTGGATCGGGTCCTTTGAACGCGGGCGCGACGAGGTGCGCCGTCCGATAGGCCTCGATCTCCTTGAGCAGACGCTCACGGTCGAGCGATTGCGTCGTATCGGTGAGCGTCCGGCGGGTGGTCGCATCGAGCGACGCCTCGACCTGCGGAAGGTCGACGACCCCCGCGCGCAGCGCTTCTTCGAGCGCACCGACGTAGCCGCGGTGGAGGCGCGGCACGAGCGCGAGCGACGCGAGGGCGACGACGCTGCCCGCCGCGATCGGCACGGTGGCCGGCATGTGGGGCCAGAAGGCGAGCGCAGCGAGGACGAGGCCGCTGCCGATACCGTCCCCTGCCCGGGTGGCGACCACGTCGATGACCGTCTTCGCCGCGCGCTTCGTCGACGCAGAGAGCGGCGTGAAGAAGAGCTCGTATCCGGATCGATAGAGGCTGTTCGAGAGCACCGCCTCGGTCCCGCGGACACCGGTCACCGTCGCGAGCAGGGGGAAGATCGAAGAGACGAGCCCGCCGACGACCACGAAGGCCGGCAGGCTCGCGACGGTTGCGGTCAAGCCGTACCGGGTGAGCATGCGGTGGCCGAGCAGCGACTGGAGCGCGAACGTCGCAACGCTCGTCGCCGTGTAGTACCAGCCGAAGAACGTGACGAGATCGCCTTCGCTGCCCAGGGCGGAAGCGACCTCGACCTTCAACCCGAAGTCGAAGAACGATGACCAGATCGCCGACGCGACGCCCAGCGCGCCGAGCGTCGCCAGGTGCGGCGTCTTGATGACCACCCAGGGCGAAGGAGAAGGCTCGACTGGCGCCTTTTTCTTGGCCCCGGCACGCGCGCGCCCGAGACGGTCGACCGCGAGGGCCGCCGCGACGCTCGCTACGGTGAGCACGACCAAGAGACCGCGAACCCCGAGCCCGCGAACGGCGCCGTCGGCAGCCAGGCCTCCGAGCGCGCCGCCGAGGGTCGCGCCCGACGCCAGACGCCCCATCGTCTGGCGCGCGCGGTGCGGATCGAACCTCTCGGCGACCACCGACCAGAAGCCCGACACCAGAACGCCACCGAGCGCCGCGACGTGAAGGTAGATGACCAGCGCGGTCGTCTCCGGAAACGTCGCAGCCCCCGCGAGCTCGGCCACGAAGAGAGCGCCCGAGAAGAGGAGCGCCACCGGGACCACGCGCGCCGGTCCGAGCCGCGACATCAGCCGGGCGGCGCCCAGCGCGGCGAGCAGCGACAGGCCCGCAGCGGCGAGCATCACCTTGGCGAGCTCGGCCGCCGGAAAGGTCGAAAGAAAGATCGCATCGCGCGCGACCTTGCTTGCGACCTGCGTGCCCACGACGAGCGCAGCAGCCGCAGTCCCGGCGGTGATCGCCGGGTTGTCGTTCGGCCTTTGCTTCGCTGCGTCCACCAAGTCAGCCGCTCGCGAGACGTTTCAAGAGAGCGTCGGCTTCGGCAACGTGGCTGCCGTTCGGAAAGGTGCGGCGATAGACGTCGACGGCGCCCCGACGGCGGATCGGGCTCGGGTGGACGACGGCGAGGGCGGACGCGGCCTTCCAGTAGTGGTCCTCGACGTGGCCCGGGAGCTTTCCGAAGCGCATCGCGCTCTCGTAGCAACTGATCGCCTTTTCGAGCCGCGGGACGTGCTCGGGCCGCGCGCCCGCCGGATCGCGGAGGGCAGCGAACAGATTGGCGTCGCCGGTGAGCGCCGTCGCGTCCGCGCGCCTGTCCGGATAGGTGCGCGCCAGCTCGTCGAGCACCTTGGCAGCCTCGTCGTACGCGGCGCCGTCGTGAAGCAGCTCGAGCGCGGCGTGCGTCATCTCATCGGGGTCGAGGTCACGGCGAGCCTTCTCGAGCATCTCGCTCGCACGCTTCCTCACGACATTCGGATCTTCAGCCATCACCTCACCTCTGCCGCCGCTCTACCGCCGCGCCTCTCGTCCACCCTGCTCGCAACGACGAACGCGGCGGCAAAGAGGACGGCACACAGAAGGATCGCGTTTTTCAGACCAAAAGCGGTCTGCAAAAGACCGAGGCCCAGGAGGCCCACCGCCGCCGCCAGCTTGCCTGCCATGCCCCAAAAGCCGAACATCTCGCCTGTCTTGCTGGGGGGCGAGAGCACCGCGACCACGGTCCGGCCGGCAGACTGGGTCGATCCGAGGCAGAGCCCGGCGATGCTGCCGACGACGAGGTACACGTGCTCCGCGGCGAGCCCGGTGGCCGCCGAGACCGCGGGCGTCTGGTGGATCCCGACGACGGCCACCAGCCAGACGAGGAGCGTCAGCCGGTAGGTCTTGAGGTTGCCCCACCTGTCCTGGATGAGGCCGAAGATGAGCGCGCCGACCGCTGCTGACAGATTGGTCAGGACGAACATCGCGATCTGCGTGCTCGGCTTCCACCGGATCACCTGATCGCCGTAGATGAACGCGAAGGCGATCACGATGCTCAGACCGGCCATCGCGAAGAACAGACTGACCATGAACGCCGCGAGATCGCGCAACCGCGGCAGGTCGCGAACCGTCTCGCGCAGGCGCGAGGTCGCAACGCCGAGCAGCGACGCCCCGGGCTCGAGGTTCTTCGCTACGCCGCGTTCCTTCAAGAAGAGGAACGTCGGGATCGCCGCCACCGCGAAGAAGAGGGCGGTCATCGGACCGACGAGACGAAGGCGCGACGCGTTCTCGACGACGAGATCGCCGACGACCGTGGTGACGCCGATCGTGCTCGCCAAACCTCCGACATAGCCGAGCCCCCAAGCCAGGCCCGAGATCTTGCCGAGCGACTCGGGGGGGCCGAGATCCGGAAGGAACGAGGCGACGAACGATTCTCCGGCCGAGAAGCCGAAGTTCGAGATCACGAGCAGCGCCATCGCGAGGGCTACTTCACCCGGACCGGCGAGGCCGAGCGCGGCCGTAGCGCCGATGGTCACGAGGTAGCTCGCGAACAAGAAGCGCTTCTTCGCCGCGCGAAAATCCATGATCGCGCCAAGGATCGGCGCCGTGATGACGACCACGAGATACGTGGTCGCGAGCGCCACGCTCCAGAGGAGGTTGCCGCGGCGATACTCCGGCGCGTCGCCGACGATCACCTTCGGAAAGACGATCGCGTAGACGACGGTGATGATCACCGTCGTGTAGCTCGAGTTGGCGAAGTCGAACATCGCCCACCCGAAGACTTCCTTGCGATCGGCGCGCACCCGCGCCACCTTCGCATCCCTCTCCCCGACCATCAACTTCGAAAGATGCTCTCCGGTTTCGCCAAACGCATGCATCGACTCGGCGTCCAGGCGCCGCGGACGCGCCGCCTGGCGCCGGTGCTCGCCGACCTCGTCGGACCCGCGCGCTCGCTGCTCGACGTGGGTGCGGGCGACGGTGAAGTCGCGCGATCCGTGGCGGAAGTCGTCGGCGCACGGCAGGTCGAGGGAGTGGACGTCCTGGTGCAGCCGAACGGCCATGTCCCAACGCGCTCGTATGACGGCGAGCGGCTTCCGTTCGAAGACGGCGCCTTCGACGTCGTCCTCCTCTCGGATGTCCTTCACCACGCCGCTTCGCCCGAGAGCGTCCTCGTCGAAGCGCTGCGCGTGGCGGCTGGCGCCGTCGTCATCAAGGATCACTTCGCCTTCGGGCCCGTCTCGCGCGCGATGCTGCTCGCGATGGATCTCTCGGCGAACGGCTTTTACGACATCGGCGTGCGCGGTACCTACCTCGAGCCGGGCGCGTGGCATGATCTCGTCCGCCGTGCCTCTGCCCGGGTAGAAAAGCTCGTCTGGCCGCTCCATGTGCACGCGCTCCCGCTCCGCCTCCTGACCCGGAGCGAGCTCCAGTTCGCCGCCAGGATCGTGAGGGCCGCCTCGTGAGATCGCTCGTCGTCGGCGGCGCGGGCTTCATCGGCAGCCACCTCTGCGAGACGCTCGCGACGCGCGGTCCTGTCACGATCTTCGACGACCTCTCGGTCGGCCGGCGCGAGATGGTCGCATCGCTGCTCGACGGCGGCGGCGCCGAGCTCGTCGTCGCCGACGCCCGCGACGTCGCCGCCCTCGAGCGCGTGATGCCCGGGCACGATCTCGTCGTCCACCTCGCAGCGAACCCCGAAGCGCGCTGGGGCCTCGAGGACACGCGCCGCGATCTCGAGCTCGGCACGCTCACCACCCATGCCGTGCTCGAGGCGATGCGCAGGACGAACGTACCGGCGCTCCTCTTCTCTTCGTCCGGCACCGTGTATGGCGAGGCGCCGGGCGCCTGCGGCGAGATGGACCTCGGACACTTGCCGATCTCGCTCTACGGCGCGAGCAAGCTCGCGAGCGAAGCGATGATCGCAGCGTTCGTCGAGTGCTTCGGCGTCCGCGCGACCATCGTCCGCTTCGGCAACGTCGTCGGGCCGCGCGGCACGCACGGGGCCGCGCTCGACTTCTTGAACAAGCTGAAGAAGACCCCGGATGAGCTCGAGGTCCTCGGCGACGGCACGCAGTCGAAGCCGTACCTCCACGTGAGCGACTGCGTCGCCGGGATGCTCTTCGCTTTCGACCATCAGCCCGATCGTCTCGGCGTCTTCAACCTCGCGCCTCCCGATGCGACGACCGTCCGCCAGATCGCCGAAGAGTGCGTGGCCGAGTCGCCGTACAAGAGTGCCAGGATCCGCTACACGGGCGGCGACCGCGGCTGGCGCGGTGACGTCCCGCGCTCGCGAATGAAGCCCGACAAGCTCGCGGCGCTCGGCTTCTCGGTTCGCCACACGAGCGACGAGGCGGTGCGGCTCGCGGTCGCGGCGCTCGCTCGCGAGGTCTTCCCGGAGGAGGGCTGATGCAGGCGGTCGTGCTCTGCGGCGGTCTGGCGACGCGCATGCTGCCGGCGACAGAGCGCGTGCCCAAGGTCCTCCTCCCCGTCGCCGGGCGGCCGTTTCTCCAGCATCTCGCCGAGCGCCTCGTCGCTTCGGGGTTCGATCGCGTGCTCCTCCTGGCCGGCCACCTCGCCGATCAAGTGGAGCGCGAGGCGCGCTCGCTCGGTCCTTCCTTTCAGGTCGTGGCGGACGCCGGACGCCTGCTCGGAACCGCGGGGGCGCTCGCGGCGGCGCAGGGCCACCTCGACGAGAGCTTCCTCGTCACGTACGGCGACTCCTACCTGACCTTCGACTACGCCGGGCCGCTTCGCGCCCTCGAGGCCGACCCCGAGGCGCAGGGCTGTATGGCCGTCTGGAAGAACGACGGCCGCCTCGAGCCTTCGAACGCTGCCGTGCAGGGCGGCCGAGTCGTCCGCTACGACAAGACCCGCGCTCCGGAAGCGCCCGAGCTCGACCACATCGACTACGGCGCAACCGCGCTCCGCCGCCGGGTCCTCTCCGCCGTCCCGAGGTCCGAGCCTTCGGGCCTCGACGCGCTCACGGCTCGCCTCGCCGGGGATGGGTCGCTGCTCGCGTACGTGGTAACGACCAGGTTCTACGAGATCGGATCGCCAAAGGGGCTCTCGGATCTCGAGGCGTACCTCGACGAAGAACCTGCCCGATGATCGTCTCTCGCGCTCCCGTACGTTTCTCGCTCGGCGGGGGCGGCACCGATCTACCGGCGTACGCATCGCGCTTCGGTGGGTTCGTCGTGTCGGCGGCGATCGACAAATACGTCTACGTCTGCTGTAACCGCCGCTTCTACCGGGACATCCGCCTCGCCTACTCCAAGACCGAGATCGTGCCCGACGTCGCGGCGATCGAGCACCCGATCTTCCGCGAAGCGCTGGGCCTGCTCGGGATCGACTCTTCGATCGAGCTCGTGAGCGTCGCCGACCTGCCGGCCAACAGCGGGCTCGGCTCCTCGAGCACCTTCACTGTCGCGCTCCTCAACGCCCTGCACGCCTACAAGCGCGAGTTCGTCTCCTCGCGCCAGCTGGCCGAAGAGGCCTGCCACATCGAAATCGACCGACTGAAGGAGCCGGTCGGCCGCCAGGACCAGTACATCGCGGCGTTCGGTGGGGTGACCGCGTTCACCTTCGAGCCTGGCGGTACGGTCATCTGTGAGCCGGTCGCCACCCGGGATGAGGTGCTGACCGAGCTCGAACAGTGCCTGGTCATCGTCTACTCCGGCATCGAGCGGCCGGCCCGCGTCGTCCTCGCCGAGCAGCAGCGCCGCGTCGACGAGCTGGACGCATCGGTCGTCGAGCGGATGCACGACATCAAGGCGATCGGGCGTGAGGTAAAAGATCTCCTCGAACGCGGCGACCTCGATCGCTACGGCGAGCTCCTCCACGACCACTGGGAGAAGAAGCGTCGCCTCACCTCGAACATGACCGACGAGAAGCTCGACGACATCTACGAGAGCGCGCGGCGGGCCGGGGCCATCGGCGGCAAGCTGATGGGCGCGGGCGGCGGCGGGTTCTTCATGTTCTACGTGCGCCCGGCCGAGCGCCGCCGCTTCGTCGAGGCGATGAAGGCGAAGGGCCTCAGAATCCTTCGCTTTCGTTTCGACGACGCCGGCGCGCGCATCGTCGCCAACGTCCACGGCTGACCCGTACCGAGGATCCCGATGCCCGAGCTTGGCCCCAGTCGCACCGCGCTCTTCATGGCCGCCTACCGCGCCCGCGCCACGCGCGCTCCCAACGCGATCTGCAAGGACGAGTGGGCCGCCGAGCTCGCGGGCGAAGAGGGGTTCGATCTCGCCAAGAAGTACGACGCCGTCTACGGCCACATGGAGCTCTGGACCGCCGTTCGCACGGCGTTCATCGATCTCCGCGTCCGCCGGGCGCTGTCGCCCGCGTGGGGGATCAAGCAGGTCGTGATCCTCGGCGCCGGCCTCGACACGCGCGCAGCGCGCCTCGCGTCGCCCGGCATTCGTTTCTTCGAGGTCGACATCCCCCAGAGCCAGGCGCACAAGCGCGCGCGCATCGAGGCGACGAACGGCTACCCGGTCGAAGCCGCGAGCTACGTGGCTTGCGACTTCGAGCGGCAGGACTTTCTCGACCAGCTCGTCCGCTCCGGCTTTCGCGAGGTCGAGCCCGCGATCTTCGTCTGGGAGGGCGTCACGCCCTACCTGACCGAGACCGCGGTCCGCGCGACGCTCCGCCGCATCGCCTCGGGGACGTCGCCTTCGTCGGTCGTCGTCTTCGATCACCTGCGAAAGAAGATCGTCGCCGGCGACGTCGCCGACCCGAACGACCTGCAGTCGCGGGAGTTCGTCGGCGATCTCGGCGAGCCGCTCCGCTGGGGAACCGACGACGTCCTGCCCGTCCTCTATTCCGAAGGCTTCCGCCGCGTGCGCGTCACCTCGTTCGACGAGGCGTGCCTCGACTTCACCGGAACCTACGAGCGCGACCGCAAGTTCCGCTTCCAGAGCATGGCCGTCGCCTCGCGCGGTGCGGCCGAGCTGCCCTAGCCCCGAGCCTGTAAGATGCACCCCGTGGACGAGACCCTCTCCTTCGTCGACCGCTACCTCCGTGAGACGGCCGACATCGCAGCGCGGACGAGCCGCGACGACATGGCGCGCGCGATCGGCGTCCTCTTCGACGCCTGGCGCGCCGGGCGCGACGTGTACACCTGCGGCAACGGCGGGTCGGCCGCCAACGCGAGCCACCTCGCTTGTGACCTCGCCAAGTTCACCCACAACGACGGCAAGCCGCGCCTCCGCGCGACGTCGCTCTGCGACAACGCCGCGCTCATCTCGGCGCTCACCAACGACGTCGGCTTCGGGCGCATCTTCAGCGAGCAGCTCGAGCCGCGGTTTCAAGCCGGCGACGTCCTGGTCTGCCTCAGCGTCCATGGCGGCTCGGGCGCCGACAAGGCCGGCCCGTGGTCACAGAACCTCGTCGCGGCCGCCGAGCTCGCGCGCTCGCGCGGCGGCAAGATCGTCGCGTTCGTCGGCTACGACGGCGGCGCCCTCGCGAAGATGGCCGACGCGTGCGTCATCGTCCCCCGGACCGAGGGCGGCCACACCTCGACGCCCCACGTCGAAGGCTTCCACGAGGTCTACCACCACCTCGTCTGCGAGCGGCTCCGCCAGCTGATCGCCGAGAGCTGACCGAGCGTGCCGCGCCCCGGGGTCATCCTCGATCGTGACGGTACCGTCATCGATTTTTACCGCGATACGGAGCATGGCGTCGTCACGCCGGCGTTCCATCCCAAGCTCATTCGCTTCTTGCCCGGCGCGATCGAGGGCTTGCGCGCGCTCGCTTCGAAGGGTTTCGTCCTCGGCATCGCGACCAACCAGCCGGGCGCGGCGAAGGGCGAGCTCCCTCGTGACGCCATCGAGAGGACGAACGCCGCGGTCGTCGACCGCCTCGCGGGCGAAGGGATCGTCATCGAGCACGTCGCGACGTGCCTCCATCACCCGACCGGGGGCGACGGCGGGGATCCGACCCTCATCAGGCCCTGCGACTGCCGTAAACCGGCGCCCGGGCTGCTCTTCGATCTGATCGCGAGGCTCGATCTCGACCCGGCGCGCTCGTGGCTCATCGGCGACACGCCGACCGACATCCAGGCCGCGCAGCGAGCCGGGCTCCACGCCGCCCTGGTCTTCCGCGCCGGCCGGTGCGAGATCTGCCCCCTCCGGGACGGCCCGCCCTTCGAGGGTCGACCCGACCTGGCCGGCTCGACCCTCGACGAGATCGCAGGACGTATCGCGTTTGTCGCGAGCCGACAGGCCGAGTAAGGGTCCGGCGTGCTCTTCGTCGACAGCTCCGACCCCCAAGAGGTCCGCGCGATCTTCTCGTGGGGCGTCGTTTGCGGCACGACGACGAACCCCATGCTCCTCGCCCGCGAGGGCGCGCGCGACGTCGAGCCACGCGTGCGCGAGCTCTGCGCCGTCTCCGAAGGTCCCCTCTCGGTTCAGGTCCTGTCCACCGAGTACGGCGCCATGATCGACGAGGCGCGCACGCTTCAAGCGATCGACCCCGAGCGCATCGTGGTCAAGCTCCCCTTCTCCGAGGCGGGGCTGATGGCCGCCCGCACGCTCTCGAAGCACGGCGCCGACGTGAACGTGACGGCGTGCATGAGCTTCCAGCAGGCGTACCTCGCCGCGCTTGCCGGCGCGAAGTACGTCTCGATCTTCTGGGGGCGCGTGCGCGACATGGGCTACGACGCCGGCGCCGTGGTCCGCGACGTCCGCACGATGCTCGACAAGGAGGGCCTGCCCGCGAAGATCATCGCCGGCTCGATGCGCCAGGCGATCGACGTGACCGAGGCGCTCCTCGCCGGCGCGCACGTGGTCACCGTCACGCCGCCCATCCTTCGCAAGATGCTCCACAACCCGAAGACCGAAGAGACCCTCCGCGAGTTCTCCGAAGCATGGGCGACGCGAGACAAGTCTCGGTAGGCATGAGCCTCGCGGCGCCCTACCCGGTCGAGGAGCAGAACCTCGCGCTCTGTCGCGCGATGGGCCGGCCGAGGCGCGTGCTCGACGTCGGGTGCGGCATCGGGCTCAACGGCGCGGCCGCTCGGATCCGCGGCGCCCACGTCACCGGGCTCGAGATCGCCGCCGGGTCGCTCGCCCGGGCCGCCGGGCGGCTCCACGAGGTGATCGCCGCCGATCTCGAGAGCGACAGCTCTGTCAGCACTGCGCTCGCGGGCCGCACCTTCGATCTCCTGCTGTTCGGCGACGTGCTCGAGCACACGCGCGATCCCGCGGCGGTCCTCGCGCGGCTCCTTCCCCACCTCGAGGAAGAGGGCCGCGTCATCGTCTCGCTGCCCAACGTCGCCGCGTGGACGGTCCGGCTCGGCCTCCTCGGCGGCCGCTTCGACTACGCACCGAGCGGCATCCTCGACAAGACGCACCTCCGCTTCTTCACGCGCGAGAGCGCGATCCGCCTGGTAGAGGGCGCGGGCCTGCAAGTCCTCGACGTCACGGAGAACCCGATGCTCGTCCGCGCCGCCAAGGAGCCGATCCTCTCGCTCTTGCGTCGCGGCGCGCTCGGCGCCGATCCGTCCGAGCCCACCTCGCTCGCTACGTCGGCTCCCTACAAGGCGTACCTCTCGTTCGTCCGCCCGTTCGAGGACGCGCTCACGCACGCGCTGCCGGGCCTCCTCGCCTTCCAGCACGTCGTGGTCGCCCGAAAGCCGCCGCGCCCGCGCAAGCTCAGCCTGACCGTCGGCATGCTCACGATGGACGAAGAGGACAGCATCGAGCCGATGATCCAGCGCATCAGAGAAGAGGCGCCCGACGCCAAGCTGCTCTGTGTCGACAGCTCGCGCGACAAGACGCCCGAGATCGCCGCGCGCCTCGGGGCCCGCGTCCTTCGCCAGGTGCCGCCGCGCGGGCACGGCCCGGCGATGGATCTCCTCATGTACGAGGCCGCGCGGCAGAGCGACGCGCTCATCTACCTCGACTGCGATTTCACCTACCCGCCGGAGAACATCCGCATGGTCCGCCGCCTCCTCGAGGAAGAGGCCGCCGACGTCGTCAACTGCGCGCGAACCCGCCACCGGCCGGCCGCGATGCCTCTGCCCAACTACCTCGCCAACCGCACCTTCGCCGCCCTCGCGCACGCCATGCACGGCGTCCCCACGGTCGACGTCCACAGCGGCATGCGCGGCTACCGCTCCAGCGTCATCCGCGCGTTCGACTTCGAAGGCGAGGGTGACGCCCTCCCCATCGACACGCTCCTCTGGCCGGCGAAGCTCGGCTTCAACGTCATCGAGGTGCCCATCGCCTACGACGAGCGCGTCGGCGCATCCAAGCTCCGCAAGCTCGCGGGAACGGTGTGGACACTGGTGAGGCTGGCGAAGACGTACGGAGTCGGCCGAAGGGGCGCGCCGAGATTCGACGCGCGATAGAGCAGATCGGGCACGGCACGGCACGGACGTGAACGTGGACGTACGTCCACGTCCACGTACGTGCCGGTTCACGAACACCGTGCACGAGCGGGGCTGGCAGCATTCGGTGCCGATGACTCGGCCATCACCTCCGCGTGCAACGTTTTGCTTCGTTCAGCCGCGATGACCCCACGCGCTGGAGGGCTCCGTCTCAAAATCCGGGCTCCCGGTGTTCCGGGACTGCGGGACCCTCGCTCCCGGGAATGCGGGAATGCGGGACCCTCGCTCCCGGGAATGCGGGACCCTCGCTCCCGGGAATGCGGGACCCTCGCTCCCGGGAATGCGGGAATGCGGGACCCTCACTCCCGGGAATGCGGGAATGCGGGAATGGGGGACCCTCACTCCCGGGAATGGGGGACCCTCGCTCCCGGGAATGCGGGACCCTCGCTCCCGGGAGACCGAGAGGGGCGAAATCCGAGAGCCCCTCATCAGGTCGTGGAGCTTCATCGAAGAGGGCGTCAGAATTTCCGTGTTACTTGCCTACGCAGGCAGTCGG
Source organism: Polyangiaceae bacterium (assembly GCA_041940405.1). GTDB lineage: Bacteria > Myxococcota_A > Polyangia > Polyangiales > Polyangiaceae > Xiheicaenibacterium. The sequence goes on along the minus strand of JBGTSH010000042.1, from coordinate 54 downwards.
TCGGGAAACATGATCGCGAGATGGGCGAGGGCTTGAAGCCAACCCTTCGGCTTG
>JBGTSH010000041.1:0-45915 GCA_041940405.1 Polyangiaceae bacterium | reverse complement strand
GATCAACATCGTCGACTCTCCAGGCCACTTGGACTTCGGCGGCGAGGTGGAGCGCACCCTGATGATGGCCGACGGCGCGCTCCTCCTCGTCGACGCGGCCGAGGGGCCGCTGCCGCAGACGCGGTTCGTGCTCGGCAAGTGCCTCGAGCGAGGCTTCCCGATCATCGTGGTCATCAACAAGATCGACCGCTCGGACGCGCGTCCCCACGAGGTCCTTTCCGAGGTGTTCGATCTCTTCGTCGATCTCGGCGCGAGCGACAAGCAGTGCGACTTCGCGACCATCTACGCGGTCGCCAAGCTCGGCCAGGCGAAGAAGGAGCTCACGGACGAAGCGACCGACCTCATCCCGCTCTTCGACACGATCCTCGAGCGCGTGCCGCCGCCGTCCGGCGATCCGGCAAAGAAGCTCCAGGCGATCGTCTGCAACACCACCCACGACGACTACGTCGGCAAGCTCGCCGTCGGCCGCATGTTCGACGGCCGCATCAAGCTCAACGACGAGATCGCCGTCGTCGGTGAAGGCGGCGTGATCAAGAAGGCAAGCGTGCGCCAGCTCTTCGTCTTCGAAGGGCTCAAGCGCGTACCGGCCCCGGTCGTGTACGCGGGCGACGTAGTCGCCGTCGCCGGCATCGAGGAGATCAACATCGGCGACACCATCGGCGACAAAGAGGCGCCTGTGGCCCTTCCGCGCATCGTCGTCGAAGAGCCGACGATCAAGATGCGCATGGGCGTCAACACGTCGCCCTTCGCAGGAAAGTCCAAGCAGTCGAAGTTCTTGACCAGCCGCCACTTGAAGGAGCGGCTCGAGCGCGAGGCGATGAAGAACCTCGCCATCCGGATCGAGCCGACCGAGACGCCCGACACCTTCGTCGTGCTCGGCCGCGGCGAGCTGCAGCTCGCGATCCTGGTCGAGACGATGCGGCGCGAGGGCTACGAGATGCAGCTCGGCAACCCCGAGGTCGTGACCAAGGTCGTCGACGGAGCCATGTGCGAACCGATCGAGCGCGTCGTGGTCGACGTCCCGACCGAGTACGTCGGCGTCGTCACCGAGCGTCTCGGCAGCCGCCGCGGTCGCATGGAGAAGATGGGCGGCGGCGGCAGCGGGCGCTCGCGGCTCGAGTACGTCGTCCCGTCGCGGGGCCTCGTCGGCTTCCGCAGCGACTTTCTGACGGCGACCCGCGGGACGGGCCTGCTCAACACGCTGTTCGAGGGCTGGGCGCCCTGGGGCGGCCCGATGATGCGCCGCCAGAACGGCGCGATCGTGTCCGACCGCGTGGGGACGGCCACCCCGTACGCGCTCCACCACCTCCAGGCGCGCGGGGTGTTCTTCATCACGCCCGGCGTCGAGGTCTACGAGGGCATGATCATCGGCGAGCACAACCGCCCGAACGACACCGACGTCAACGCGATCAAAGAGAAGAAGCTCTCGAACGTGCGCAACCACGGCAAGGACGAGAACGTCATGCTGGCGGTGCCCAAGATCCTCACCATCGAGACCGCGATGGAGTGGATCGACGCCGACGAAATGGTCGAGGTCACGCCCGACGCCGTACGCGTGCGAAAGCGCGAGCTCGCCTGCAACCGGCGCGAGCGGCGCACCGACGCGATCGAAGAGGCACAGAGCACCTGACGGTGCCGAGCACGCTCAGCGCTGGGCGACGGTGGCTTCGAGGATTCCCTTCGCCAGGGCGAAGGCGAACGCGCGCCGAACCTCGGTCGTCTCCCAGGCTGCCGCCTCTTCGGGGTCGAGCGCGTTGTGCGTTTCGACGATGATCGACGGCATCGCCGGCCGCCTGAGGACGAAGATGCGCTTCTGCGGCTCGTGCCGATCGACGAAGACGCCCGTCCCCTCACCGACGCCTTCGTAGAGCCCGACGTACTCGGCGCCGCCGTAGGGGATGAACGCTGCGTCTCCCATCGCGGCGGCGACGCGCTCGGCGAGGCGCAGGCGCTTCTCTACGAGGCCGGGCGGGCCTTCGTCCGAGTAGAGGACGCTGTACCCAGGTGCGTCACTCGCGCGCTGACACTCGAGCGAGGGCTCGGGGTTCCAGAGCTCCTTCTTTCCGCGAACGTCGGAGTGAAGACTGACAAATACGTCAGCTTTCAGACGGAGCGCCTCGTCCACCCGCGAGCTGTACGCGACGAGCTGATCTCCGGCGCGGCTGCGAACGACCCAAAACCTCCCAGAGTCTTCGAGCAGCGCTTGCACGTCGTCGGCGAGCGCGTGGGTGAAGTCCTGCTCGCGCACGCAGAAGCACGAGGTGTTGCCGGGGTTGTCCGCGGCGCCGTGCCCCGCGTCGAGATAGACCGACACGCGACGCTCGCCGGGCCTCTTGGCCGGCAGCTCGAGCTCGATCGGCAGAGGACGGCCGGGCGCCGGCTCCGCGCTCCCTGAAGGCTCCGCGCTCCGCGTCTCCGCGCGGGCCGTTTGGACGAGCGCTTGTTCCCCCCTTGCGTCTTCGCTGCAGCCGCTCATCGCCGCGGTCGCTACGAGGAGCGAAGCCGCGGCGGCGCGGAAGAAGGTCAGCGGCGCACGCCGCGATTCAGGTCTTCTGCGTAGCGGTAGGCCGTGTACGCCGAGACGAGATGACAGATCCAACCGAGCGTGCCGCCCGAGCCGATCCAGAAGCCCGGCGTGATGATCAGCCAGAAGAGGCCCCGAAGAAACGCACCGTTGTAAATCTGCCCCACCCCCGGGACGACCAGGGAGAGGACGGCGGCGATGCCAGGGTTCTTTTGCATTGCAGAGGGACCATGCGCACGGTGGACGCGATTGCAACCCCGCGCGCCGTCCAGGTCCCACGATCGCCCTGATTACGCCTGACGTTTTTGCGGTTCGAGCGCGGCGGGCGCCGTCCGGGCGAGGCCGGGACGCTCGGAGCGTGGCGGTTCTTCCCACTTGGGCTCGGCTTCCCACGTCGGATCGATGTCGCGGTCGAAGAGCGCGGGGCTCAGCTCGTCCTCGCGCTCGCTGATCGGAGCCGGCTCGTCCAAAAGTCCTTCTGCGTGAAAGAAACGGTCTTGTTCGGCGAAGTACGGATCGATGTCCGCTTCTTCGAGGGCGTCGCCGAAGGCGCCGCGGTTCTTGGCTCGCTCCTCGACGAGGGCGTCGGCGAGCTGGTACGCGCGCGCGGCGATTGTCTCGGGTCGGTCGACCCGGTGCGCGAGCGCGGCGGCGAAGTGGGCCGCGAAGAAGTCACGCAGTTGCATGCCCAAAGTCTACCGGGCCCGGCGCCAAAGACCAGAAAGGTGGCTGGCGCGGTCGGGATGGTACGCTCCTTTCGATGAGCGCCCGACTCGGCGCCGCGTTTTCCATAGCGTTCCTTCTCGCCACGGCGTGGCCCGCAGGCGCACAGCCTGGGCCCGATGTCGCGGTCGCGGCCGAGCGCTTCGCGGCCGGCGAGAAGGCGTACTCGGAGGGCGATTTCGTCCGTGCCGCCGAGTCGTTCGAGGCCGCGTACGCGGCGGACCCGCAGCCGGCGGCGCTCTGGAACGCCGCCCGCTCCTGGCACCGCGCCGGCGAGCAGGCGCGCGCTGCGAACCTCTATCACCTCTATTTGCGTGCGACGCCCGGAGGGGCCGCCGATCGTGACGAAGCGACGCGCGCGCTCGTCGAGCTGACCGCGAAGCTCGGACGGCTCGAGATCGTCGCGCCCGGCGCATCCGGGGTCGAGGTCGACCAGAAGCCCGCGCGCTCGAGCTCGGTGTTCGTGAACCCGGGCAGCCACCTCGTCGAGGCCACGATTGACGGCGAGCGCGTGCGACGAGAGGTGACGATCGACGAAGGGGCGGCAAAGACGGTCCTCCTCGAACGCGCACCAGCGCCGAAGCCAGAACCCCCGGCGACCAGCCGCCCGAGCGCCGGCCAGAAACCGCCGCCCCCGCCGCCTCGCGACCACGGAGGCGTCACGCCTTGGGTCCTCGCGCCCTTCGCCGGGGCGACCGCGTTGGCGGGCGCGCTCACGATCGCGTCGGGGGTCGACACGCAAATCGCCAGGAGCCAGTACCTCGACATCCCCGAGGACGAGCGCACACGGGCGCAATACGACGACGGCAAGTTCAAGCAAGACAGGACCAATGTCTTGATCGGCGTGACGGCGGGGCTGGCGCTCGTCACCGGCGCGGTCGCGATCTTCGCCATCGACTGGGGAGAGGGAACGCTCGTCGGCTTCGCGCCGGGGGGCGTCCGAGCGCATGTCAGCTTCTGAGCGCATCGGCGATTGCGAGGTGCTCTTCGAGCTGGCCACCGGCGGCATGGCCACGGTGCTGCTCGCTCGTCAGATCGGCGACGCGGGCTTCGAGCGCCTCGTCGCGCTCAAGCGCGTGCACCGCCACCTGGTGAAGGACCCCGAGGTGTTCGCGATGGCCAGCGACGAAGCCCGCCTCGCCGCGCTCGTCCGGCACCCGAACGTCGTCGCCGTCACCGGCGTCCTCGACGTGGGCGGCGAGCTCGTGCTCGTCCAGGAGTACGTCGAGGGCTTCGGCCTCTCACGGCTGCTGCGCGAGCTCGAGAAGCGCGGCGAGCGGCTCGAGCCGCGGATCGCCGCGCGGATCGTCTGCGACCTCGCCAAAGGGCTGCACGCGACGCACGAAGCGAAGGACCTCCTCGGCGAGCCGCTCGAGATCGTCCACCGCGACGTGAGCCCGCAGAACCTGCTCGTCGGGACCGACGGCTCGACGCGTCTCATCGACTTCGGCATCGCGCGCGCCGAGCGCAGGATGGCGATGACGCGAACGGGCGTCCTCAAGGGCAAGCTCGCGTACATGGCCCCCGAGCAGGTCGAGGAGAAGGCCGTCGACAGGCGCGCCGACATCTTCGCGGCCGGCGCGGTCCTCTACGAGGCGCTGGCGGGCCAGCGCGCCTTCTCGGGCGGAGATGACTCTTCTGTCATGGCAAAGATCCTGACCGGCGCGCCCGACATGGCCCCTGTCGAAGCGGCCGCCCCCGACCTCGTGCCCGTCGTGCGCCGCGCGCTCGAGCGGCAAGCGGGCGAGCGCTACGCGACGGCGCGCGAGCTCGCCAAGGCGATCGCCGACGCGGTCGAGCCGGCCGACGACGACGACGTCAAAGCGCTCGTGAGCAGGGTCTTCGAGGGAGAGATCGCCCAGCTGCGCGAGCGCATCGCTGCCTCGATCGCACGCGCAGCGGCGAGCGATGCCGCGACCGAGGACGAGACAGAGGCCGTGCCCGCCGGCGAAGCCGCGACGCCTCTCTCGCTTGCGGGCGAGCCGGACCCGGACGAAAAGGCGCGCCCGAAGCGCTCGCTCGGCCTCCTCGCGCTCGCTGCAGCCGCCGCCCTCGCGGCATTCGGCTACTACAAGGCGCGAAGCTCCGAGAGCGCGACCGAACGCCCGACCGGCAGCTCTTCGGCGATGCCGAGTGCTTCCGCACCCGCGCCGGAAGCGTCCACCGCGGCGGACGCGACGCATGCTGCCGAGCCAAGCGCCGAGCCGAGCGTGTCGGCGACGGCGGAGCCCTCGGCGAAGCCGCGATCGAACCCCACGGCCCGCCCGCGTCCCAGTGCGACAGCGACTGCGAGCACCGGGGATCTGCACCCGAGCCCGTATCCGACAGGCGCGAGCACGACGACGCCGCGAGGCCCGTAGCCGGCTTCTGCTACCGTGCGAGCGTGAGATCGCTCGTGGCATTCGCCGCGATCCCGCTCCTCGGTGGTGCGATCGCTTGCACGGCCTTCGAGGATCTCGAGCCCGCGGCCGGAGGCTCGCCGCCGGTAGGCGGCGGCGGCGGCAGCGGCGGGTCCGAGCCCGAGGGCCCGCGCAGCCTCTTGCCTCTGCTCGACGCAGCGAACCTCTGCTCGCTCGTCTTTCGGTGTCCCACCCTCGGCGGATCGATCCTCCTCTCGACCGGCCTGCCGCTCGTGCAGACCGATGCCGACGCGCGGCCCACCGTATGGAACTACTCCGCCTGCATCGACTGGCTCACCGCGCCGCTCGAAGCAGGCCACGCCGGCTTCGAAGACCTCCGCGAGATCGTCCTCCGGATCGCGCCCACGACGACCTGCGCCGACGCCGCGAGCTTGCTCCCGTTCGACGTGGCTGAAGACCCCGCGGCGATCTGCATGTCGCAGCCGCCCGAGCGGTGCGAGTCGGTCGACAACGTCAGCTGTCCCGCCGGCATCACGGCGCATTGCGAGGGGCTCCTCTTTGCACCTGGAAGCACCTGCGGCGCCGGACTTCCGGGCGAGACGGGCTGCGTCTCCGGCAACTGTCCGATGCAGGGCCGCTCGTGCGACGACGGCTACGCGTTCGACTGCACGGCGGAGGGAGTCCAGAGCGGCTTCTTGTGCGGCGTCTTCGGCCTCTCGTGCGCCCAAGGAGTCGGCTGCGTCGCGGCTGCCGGCAATGCCACCTGCGCGGCGCTCGGAACGCAGACGTGCGTCGGCACGCGCACGCGCACGTGCGCCATCTCGATGTTCGGTGAGCTGCTCGACGCCGAGGTCGACTGTGCAGGCATGGGGATGACCTGCGAGCCTGCCGGAACCACCACGCGCTGCGCGCCCCCGAACGGCTGCAGCCCCTACGACCCAGACCAGAACGTGTGCAACGGCGACACCATCAAGGTCTGCACCCAAGGCGTCGAGCGCACGGTCGACTGCACCATCCTCGGAAAGCGGTGCGTCGCCGCAGAAGGCCCCAAGTCCGCGCGCTGCGACTAGGCGACCGACGGGAACCTGCTTTTTGCCTTTGACCTCGGTCGGGGATCGGGTGTCCTTCCACTGTGACGATCCGAGGCCTGTCTCGGCTTGGGCTGTTGCTCCTCGGGGCTTGTGGCCTCGATCCCGAGGGTGGGCTCCTCTCCGCCGAGGCCAAGCAGCTCGTGCGCGATCACGAGGACACCGCCGATGTCCTGGCCCTCGGTGCCGCCGTCGCCGCAATGCCCACCTCGGTGCTCACGACCGAGACGGTCACGCTCGCAGACGCCGTCGCTGCCCAACCCTCGATCGCCGACGTGCTAGAGCCGCCCGGTTGCGTGACCACCATGACCGAGGGCAACCGTGTCACCTTCACCATGAGCGGCTGCACCGGCCCGTGGGGTCGCCTCGAAGTGAACGGAACAGCGGTGGTGACGCTCGCACCGGGCGAGGCGCCCGGCACGTTCGTCATCGACTTCAGCTCCGACAACCTCACCATGAGCGGCAGGCCGGCGTCGTTCGACGTCTCCTCGGATGTCGAGATCACCGCGGCCGCGAAGACGATCGCGTGGGTCGGGACGTTCGAAGGAACCGCGGCCGACGGCCGCGACGTACACCACGACGCCGATATCGAGCTCGTCCTGAACGCCGACGGCTCGGCGGCGCTCTCGGGATCCACCTCGGTACAGATCGGCGTCCGCGGCGTCGAGGTCGACATCGAAGAGCTCGTCCGCAACGGACCGGTCGGAACGTGCCCGGAAGGAACAGTCACGGTGCGGAGGAAGACCGGCAGTCTGTCCGCGACGCTGACCTTCGACGGCACCGCCGAGTACGTGGCCAAGACAAGCCGCGGCGGCCGCGGAAAGTTCGAGCTCTCTTGCACGCCGCCGGGTGGGGCGTGAGCGACGAGGACGCCCTCGTCGCGCGCGCGAAGACAGGTGACCGCGCGGCGAAAGACGAGCTCGCACGCGCGCACCTCCCTCTCGTCGCTCGCCTCGTGCGGCGCTACGTCTCCGCAGCCGACGCAGAGGACGTCGCGCAGCGCGCGATGATCCGCGCCTTCGATCGACTCGACACGTTCCGGGGAGAGTCGAGCTTTCGATCGTGGCTGCATCGCATCGCCGTCAACGTCGCGCTCAATCATGTGCGCGATCGAAGGCGCGAGGTGCCCGGCGCGATCGACGAAGCCGATCTGATCACCAACACGCTGGGGACCGCGCGCCTGGTAGCGCGCGAAGCCAAGGCGCGTCTCCTCGCCGCGCTCGGCGATCTCCCGCCGAAGCAGCGACAGAGCGTCGAGCTTCGGCTCTTCCGCGATCTGTCATTTTCCGACATTGCCGTAGAGATGGGCACATCGGAAGAATCCGCGAAATCCAACTTCCACCACGCGATGAAGCGCCTTCGCGCACACCTGGAGACATAGTCTCGCGATCGAACGTGACGTTGGCCCGAGGATTGCCGCGTTGTGTTGGCGCTCGACCTTCTGTACGAAGATCCGATGTCCGCGTCGCTCCTACCCGGTCGGCCTTCGCGGAAGAGCAAGCGACGCGTGCTTTCGTTCCTGGTGTTCCTCGCCGCGGTTGCGGGCGCGGTCACCCTCGCGCTTCCGCCGCTCTCGGGGCTGCCTGCGCGCGTTCGCCAATTCCTCGATCGTTCGGGTGACGCAGCGAAGAACGCGCACGGCGTGCCGCAGAAGGCAGCTGCACAGCCCGAGGCCGAGACCGAGGCGAAGCCGGTCAAGGTCAAGACCGGCCGCAACACCGTCTTCAACGGCGTGATGATGGTGCCCGAGCACTTCGTCGCGAAGGACGACGGCTCGTACGATCTCATCCTGCACTTTCACGGCAACACCGACCTCACCCTCGAGAGCTTCGCGAAGCTCGAGATCAACGCGGTGTATGTCGTGCTCAACCTCGGGCTCGGCTCCGGAATCTACGAGGACACCTACTCCGGTCCCGCGACCTTCGAGGCGATGATCCAGCGCGTCGACTCCGAGATGGAGAAGCGAGGGCTGCAGAAGGCGCACGTCGGACGCTTGGCCCTCACGGCGTGGAGCGCCGGCTACGGCTCCGTCATCCGGACCCTCGACCAGCCCAAGCTGGCAGAGAAGGTCGACGCGGTCATTCTGCTCGACGGATTTCACCTCCCGCTGAAGAAGAACGGCATCGAGCCGGATCCGGCCGGGCTCGCCCCGGGCGTCGTCGCGTTCGCAGAGCAGGCGAAGAAGGGCGAGCGCCTCTTCTTCATGACCCACTCGAACATCATCCCGATGGGCTACGCCGGCTCCAAAGAGGCGACCGACGTGCTCCTCGCCAAGCTCCAGCTCGAGCGCAAAGACGCGAGCGGCGAGACGAAGATCCCCGAGCTCGCCGCGGTGAAGGGTGTGCTTCCTCGAGACGAGATGGTCGCGCTCGTTCCGTCGAGCACCGTCGACGCTGGTGGCTTTCACGTCCGTGGCTACAAGGGCGACGACAAGCCGCACCACATCTCGCACCTACTCCAGTCCTCGGAGATCGCCTTCCCCGCCCTCGCCGAGCGCTGGAAGAACGAGAAGACGGCCGCCCTCATGACCGGCGCGCAATAAGCCCCCCTCACGAAGTGAGGGGGGTCGGGGGGTGAATCCACGGGAACCAACGTCCCCAGCAAACTCACCCCCCAGTCCCTTCACCAAGGTCACGCCTCGGGCACGAGCCCGACGCGCTTGCCGCTCTTGCCGTGTCCGGGCGAGCGACCGCGCTGCACTTGTTCCTTGAGGAGACGCAGCACGCCGAGCACCACGCCGTTCATGTCTCCGCGCTCGCGGATCCACGCCATCGTCGCGCTCATCGTGAGCTCCTTCAGGTACGCGAACGAGAACCCGCTCGTGGCCTGTGCGAGCTCGTCGAGCGTGTCCCGAGAGACGCGCATGTCGGGCTCGACTCGATCGTTCCACCGCGCGAGGAAGATGCCGCGCTCCTCGACCGTGGGCAGATCGAAGAGATACTTCCGATCGAAGCGGCTCGGACGATCGATGATCGCCGGGTCGATCTTCTCCGGGTAGTTCGTGGTGGCGAGGACGACCACGCCGGTGTTCTCGGCGAAGCCGTCGAGCTCGTTCAAGAAGAAGGAGCGGTTGTGCTCGGACACGACCGTGTCGAGGTCCTCGAAGACCAACAGGCACGGCGCGACCTTGCGAGCACGACGGAAGATCGTCCGAAGCGCCTCGTGATCGTTTCTGTAGTTCGCCACGAGGCTCTTCACGTAGAGGCACGGCACGCTCGAGAGCGTCGCCAAGAGCGCCTTCAAGAAGTGCGTCTTGCCGTTGCCGGGCGGGCCGTAGAGCAAGATGCCGCGCTTGTAGGGCACCTTGTAGCGCTCGTAGACAGCGCGCGAGTGGAAGAAGCCGCGAACGTCCGCGAGGATGTCGTCGCGGAGCGAGCCGCGAAGCACCAGCGTATCGAGCGACGTCTTCTGAACGGCGTCGAAGAGCTTCTCGTCCTTGTGCCAGGACCCAGCCTCGAAGACGAGGACCTCGCCGTCGACCTCTGCCGAGAACCGGCAGATGCGATCGAAGAACGCCTCTGCCGCCGCGCGATCGTCGCCGACGACGAAGTAGCGCGACTCGGTGCTGTCGCCGGTCGGGTACGAGATCATGACCACCTCGAAGAGGCGGCCTTCGTACCAGGCCTCCCAGATAGCGGCCTCGGGCAGCGAGGGAGGAACGTCCTCGTCCTCGACCCAGCGGCGAACGATCTGAGCGTGAACGGTCTCGTGAAGGGCGCCGCTGATCGCGCCCGCGAGAATCGCGTCGTGGATCTGGAAGCAACACGCGGCAGTCTCGAGAACGTACTTACCGGGGCGCATCGACGCGATTCGACGGCCGGTCTCGTACACGATCACCTCGCGCGGCATGCGCAGGATGTCGGCGAGGAAGTTGGAGCCGAAGGTAAGCATGGTGCATCAGGGACGCGCCGCCGGGCGCCGTCTGACGCTCATTTTCGATGGATGGGCGCGCTCCTACGCGTCGCCGGCGCCGCCTCCACGGCCGCCGGCGGCGGCGTCGCCCGGGCCCACGCGACGTCCGGATCCAGGAAGTATCCCCGCGGGCGGCGCAGCAGGATCCCGGCGAGCCCGCGCTCCCGGAGCCAGGCAATCGCTGCATACAGCCGCGCCCGGCCCGAACCTTCGCTGAACGACGCATCCGGCCAGCCCGCACGAATCAGCTCGGGCGCCTCGACGCCGCCGTGAGGATCGGCCTGACGCGCATCCGCCAGCGCGGCGAGGATCCGGCGCGCTGCGGGGTTCGGCTCCACATCGCACCACGGCCCGCCGGGAGGGCGGAACGCAGAGGCATCGGGAGCAACGAGGAGCGTCGCTCGATCGTGCTCGACCTCGGGAGCCGGCTCGAGCTTCGAGAGCGCCCCTGCGAGGATGCGCGAGAGCGTGCGCGCGTCGTCCGAAGCGAGCGACTGGATCGCGGGCGACTCGAGGACCTGTCGCGCGCTCGAGACCTCGCCCTTCGAGAGCGCAACGAAAGCGCCGGCGAGCTCGACCAGCCCCAGCCCCTCGCCGTCCTGGGAGCGCGCGAACGCCTCGCGCGCGGCGCCCGCCTGGAGGAGCGCCGCATCCGAACGGCCGAGAAGCGCCAGCGAGGCTGCGAGCCGTACGCTCGCCAGCGCCTCGCTCCTCACCTCGGCGATGTGGCGCAGCGAAGCGAGCGACGCCTCGTGATCCGCGAGCGCCTCGTCGAACCGCCCGAGCTCGAGGTAGAGCGTCCCGCGGTTCGACTGCGTGATGGCCAGGAGGCGCGTGTCCTTCACCTGCTCGAGCAGCGTCATCGCGCGGCCGAAGAGCGACTCTGCTCGATCGAGGTCTCCCGCCTCCTGCTCGAGGAGCGCGAGGTTCTGGTACATGATCCCTTCGATGCGCCCGTCGCCCGCCGCGGCCGCGAGCTCGACCGAACGCTCGTAGCTTCGCTTGGCTGCGTCGTTTCGCTGCTCGTCGTGGTGGAGCGCGCCGAGGTTCCCGGCGACGCGCGCCATGATCCGGCGATCGCCCGTCGTCGCGGCGTCGCCGAGCGCAGCCATGTAGGCCGATCGAGCCGCCGGGTACGACCGCTTGACGTGATGGACGAGCCCGAGCTCGAGCAGGCTCTCGTGACGAGCGCCTCGATCCTCGGCAACGTCGGCGAGCTCGAGCGAGCGCTCGAGCTCCCGCTGCGCGTCGTCGAGCTCGCCCACGGCAGCCAGGGCTTGGCCGAAGCGCGCCCGCATTCTGGCCTCGACGCGCGGCTCGACACCCTCGGCCTCGAGCTTCTTGCATGCGGCCTCCCAGTACGCGAGGCGCGCGTTCGCCGACGCTCGAACCGCCAGCACCGTGTCGGCGGCGAGCAGGGTCTCGACGGCTCGCGCGCGAGCGGCCTCGTCTTCTGCCCAACGTTCGCGCGCTCGCTCGTGCACCTCGAGGAGGTTGTCGAGCTCGCGCGCCATCGCCTCGCGCGCGTGGATGTCGCCGCTCGCCTCGATCCGAAGCGCGAGATCGCGAGCGCGCTCGGAGAACCACGCGTCGTGGCGCTCGACGAGCGACGCCCTGCGGCGCTCGTCCTCGCGGAGCTTCTCGAGGGCAAGCTCGCGCACGACGTCGTAAAGAGCGAGCCTCGCCGTGCTCCCGCCGTCGTCGCGCACGTACAAAAGGGACTTTTCGCGGAGCGAACGAAGGAGCGCGCCTCGCTCGAGCGCGGGCTGCGTATCGAGGATCTGCTCGGCCGCGGCCGACGAGAAGCTGCCTCGAAACACGGCGCACGCCGTGAGGGCAGCCTGCTCTTCGGGCGAGAGCAGGCTCCACGACCACGCGACCGCGCCGCGCATCGTGGAGCTCGGCAGGTTCTCCCAAAGCGCTGCGTCGCGATCGAGGTCGAAGCGCGCCGCCGCGAGCTCGATCGCCAGCGGGACGCCTTCGAGCCGCCGGAGGAGCTCCTGCGTGCGCGCGTCGGACGCGTTCACGGTTCGCGTGCCGGTTCGCTCCGCAAAGAGCGCCGCTGCCTCGGCCGCGCCCAGGGGACCGAGCTCCAGCGTTTCCTCACCCGGCAGAGACAGGCGCTCGCGCGAGGTCACCAGGATCCGGAGCTCCGGCGCTTCTTCGAGCAGACCCGAGAGCACGACCGACACCGAGCTCGCGAGGCGGTCGAAGCCGTCGAGCACGAGCAACAGAGGCCCGAGGGTGGAGAGACGCCGCCCCGTTTGCCGCACGAGCTCTTGTCCGGTGCGCGCCGACATCGGCGCGTCGCTGGCCGCGCTCGCGATCGCGCCGCAGAGTCCCTCGGCGTTCGAAACCTGCGCGAGCGTCACGACGCGCGCCGGCCATCTGGCGCGCCGCGCAAGCTCTTCGGCGAGACGGCTCTTGCCGATCCCGCCTCGGCCCCACACCGTCACGAGCCGCGCCGCGTCGAGGAGACGCGACGACTCCGTCAGCTCGGCTTCACGGGCAACGAAACGATTCACGGCGCGTCGTGAACGGCAGTTGACGGTAGCTGCGGCCTCGACGCAACAAAGGCCGACAAACCCGCTGGATCGCGTCTTGCGAAGGCCCTTTCGCAGGAGGACTCATGCGCTTCTCACTTCGCTTCGTCGCTTCTCTGCTTTGCTTGGGCGCGATCCCGGTGCTCACCGGCGCCAAAGGTGACGGCTGCGCCGCAGGCTCCAAATCGGACGCGCCCGACGTCACCGGTGACTGGGCAGTAACGTACGAAGACGAGATCGGGGTCGAGGTGAAGATCGGCGGCGCCGTGTACACCTCGAAGATCGGCGTCCAGGGCGGTCAGGTGACGATCGATCACGAGGGCAAGCCGATCACCTTCGACCTCGACTGCTCGCGACCCGAGATCGTGTGTCCGGCCGAGGCGTGGCCCGAAGAGGTCGCGATCGAGCAACGCAACACCGAGTACGAGCACCAGATGATCGTCCACCTGCCGAAGCAGAGCTGCTCCGGGACCATGCGTCCGGCCAAGGCGGAAGAGTGCGGCGCAGGCACGATCAACCCCGACTGCGAGGACGTCTGCGACGGCGAGATCACCGTCACCGATCAAGAGGCGTTCGGCGTCATCGGCGAGACCGGTGACAGCTTCCGCCTCTACCTCGGCGGCGGCATCGCCTCGAACGGCGTCAACTGCGCGCTCCTCGGCTGGTCGGTCGCCGACGCCGACCTCGTCACCGAGGGCGAGGGAACCGAGGAATGGGCGGCGAAAGACATGCAGAACGGTGTCGTCACCGTCGCCTACGCCGGTGGATGCCTCTGGGTCGCCAACGTCGACGCCGACCCGGATCTCGAGGCCGCCGTGCTCGGCGCGAGCGTGACGTTCACGGTGGGTTTCACGGGCCAGCGGACCGAGTAGCGCCTTTGCGCCCCCCCGTCGCTCGACTGGTCAAACGCCGCTTCCCTGGTGGCTCCGCCGGGGGTCGAACCCGGACGCCCGTGTGGGCAGCGGATTTTAAATCCGCCGCGTCTGCCGTTCCGCCACAGAGCCCTACTTTCGGTCTACCAGACCGTGTGACGAGGAGGTGACAGCGGGCAGCCTCGGACAACAATCGCCGTGTTCAGTCGGTCAACACGCGAGGCGCCTAGCGCTTGTCACGCCCTCCGACACCCCGTAAGTGATGCGCCGTGGCCCCTGAAGGAAGGGACAGCGCTCCGAGCTCCGAGGCGAAGGTCCCGATAGGCTTTGCTTTCGCTGGCTTGGCGTGCGGCATCAAGGTCAAGCGGCGGGATCTGGGCCTCTTCATGTCCGAGGTGCCCGCGGCCGCCGCGGGGTGTTTTACGACATCTGCCACCCGCGCCGCCAGCGTTCGGCGCGGCGCAGCGATGTTGCCGCGCGACGGCGTACGCGCGGTCGTCGTCGCGAGCGGGAACGCCAACGCCGTCTCGGGCCCCCGAGCTGCCGAGGATGACGAAGCCGTGGCACGCGCGATCGCTCGAGCGCTCGACGTAGCGCCCGACGAAGTGCTGACCGCCGCCACGGGCGTGATCGGCGTCCCGTTCCCCCGGGAGAAGGTGGAAGCCGCTGCGGACGCGCTCACGCAGGCCCTGGTCCCGGACCCGACAGGCTTCGCAGAGGCGATCCTCACGACCGACACGACGGTGAAGATAGCGCGCCGAGAGATCTTCGTCGCGGGCAAGCGTGTTCGGCTCCTCGGCGTAGGGAAAGGCTCGGGAATGGTCCATCCGAAGATGGCCACGGTCCTGGGCTTCATCGCCTGCGACGCAGCCATCGGCGCGCCGCTCTTGGCGTCGGCGCTGCGCGCTGCGGTGGCGGAGTCGTTCGAGATGGTGTCGGTCGATCGAGACACGTCGACCAACGACGCGGTCATCGCGCTCTGCAACGGCATGTCGAGGGCGCCCGAGATCGCGTCGCTCGACTCGGATGCAGGACGGGCGTTCACCCGCGCGCTCACCGAGGTTTGCATCGAGCTCGCACGGGCCGTGGCCCGCGACGGTGAGGGTGCTCGGCGGCTCCTGACCGTATCGCTGCGCGGCGCGCCGTCCGTGGAGTCGGCGCGCGCGCTCGCTCGCTGCGTGGTCGAATCGAACCTCGTGAAAGCTGCGCTCTTCGGTGCCGATCCCGGCTACGGGCGCATCGCCGCTGCGATCGGTGCGCGCGCTGCCGATCTGGGATTGGCGCTCGCGCCGTCGGATCTCGACGTGACGCTGCAGGGAACGCCCGTGCTGACGCACGGTGCTCCGACCGGCGCCTCGATCGATGCGCTTCGCGCGCGGCTTCGAGCGGACGAGATCGTCATCGAAATAGGCGTGGGCAGAGGAGCGCACGCAGCGCAGGCGTGGGGCTGCGATCTTTCGTACGACTACGTCCGCATCAACGCCGACTACGCTGCGGTCCTCGCCGACGGTCCCGGCGGCGCCGTGCGGCGCGATCAGCGCCTCGACACCAAGACGCCCGAGCTCAAGACCGAGGTCCTGGTCTCGGCGCTCCGCTACATCGAGCGGTTCGCCGGCACGCGCGCGGTCGTCCGCTACGGAAAGACGACGCTCGCGCGGCGCGATCTCGCGCTGCGCTTCGCCGAGGACGTTCGGCTCCTCTCCGCCGTCGGGCTGCGGCCGATCCTCGTGCAAGCAGGCGCGAGCGAGATCGTGGTCACGTCCCTCGCGCGGCTCGGCGTGCGTGCCGTCGGGCTCTCGGGCGCCGACGGCAACTTGTTCCGGCTCGATCAAAGCGCGGAACGCGTCTCGGTCGATCCCGACGTCGTCGAGATGCTCCTCGCGAAGCATTACATCCCTGTCGTGGTCCCCGAGATCACCGAAGAGATGGAAGAGGCGGGCGCTTCGGCCCCGAGCGTCGACCAGGTCGCGGCCGAGATTGCCGTCGCGTGCGGCGCAAAGAAGCTCATCTACCTGTCGGAGGCGCCGGGCCTCACGGTCGGCGGCATGCTCGTCTCCGAGATCTCGGCCGAGGAGCTGGCGAGCCGGCTCGAGGCAGGCGGCATCGACGAAGCCGCCCGGCCGCTCGCGCGCGGCGCGATGCGCGCGCTGCGCGGCGGCGTGGACTCGGTGCACCTCATCGACGAGCGCACCCCGCACGTCGTCGTCGCCGAGCTCTTCACGGAGACGGGCGTGGGGACGATGGTGCGCTAGCCCTTCGCGAGGATGACCAGCAGCGTCCGTTTCAGGATGGAGTGCTGAACCGCGTCACCCATCCGCCCGGATAGCGGAAGTTTGCTACACCTTAGCTATGAAAGCGCGTAAGCGCCGGCCTGGAGCAAGGCAGAAGATCGGTATCTCGGTGGACGCGACAACCATGCGCCACCTGAAGGCACTGGCAAAGGAGCTGCACGACGGCAACGTCTCCGCCCTCATCCGCGACATGACGGAGAGGGAAATGCGGCGCGCTGCGTTCGAGCGGGCGTGGCGGTGGTACGGCGGCCCCTTGCCCGACGAAGCGACGCGAGCCGCCATCGATGCCGAGCTCGAAGAAGGGTGGGAGCTCGCAAAAAGAGCGTGCGCGTGCTGAGCGTGTGAGCCCGCTCAGTACCCCTTCTTCATCACGAGGATCGTGTCGCGTTCGATCTCGAACGCCGACTCGGTCACGATCGCGATCGAGCTTCGCTCTCGCGTAGCGAGCACGCGGATTTCGCCGAAGGTCTCGTTCGGGTACTTGTCCTCGGGGCCGTCGGTCTTGAGCTCGATGAAGATCGCGTCGCGATCGTCCTCGGTCATCGCCTTGTCGTCCGCCGACGCGCCGGCGCCGGGCAAGGTCTCGACCCAGCGGTCGCCGCGGCGCACCGCGATGAAGCGGTTGCCCGGCTTGACGCCGTGCTTGGAGCCGCGATCGAGGAAGACGACCTGGTTCTGTCCGAAGAACTGGTGCGGGTAGAGCGCGGTGAGGATGCGGGCCTCGAGGTACTTCTCGTTCCTCACCGGCGGAATGACGAGGAACTTCCTGCCGACCTTGCCGACGAAGTCGCCGCGCTCGACGGCGTCGAGCGACTCGATGATTTCGGCGCGGATGAGGTGCGTCTTGGGGTTGTACCGATCGACGCGCACGGTGGCGACGACTGCCACGAGCTCGCCGGCGGCGTCGGCCTCGCGGCCGCGCATCGTTCGGACCTCACGGAAGATCGTGAGCTCCTGCCCGAGCTCGATCTTCTCGTCCTCTTCCACCTCGATGTACACGTTGTCGGCGTTGGTGAGGTACATCTGGTCCTCGGGCGAGCCGACGACCTCCCCGCGCTTGTCCTTCTCGATGTCGTCGACCCAGCCGTAGTCGCGGAGGAAGACGGTCTTCTCCGGGACGGTGCGGCGGCGGAACCCGGTCTCTTCGATTCGCAGACGGACGCGATCGCCCGGATAGATCCAGTGCGGGTTCTGGATCTGGGGGTTATAGGACCAGAGCCTGGGCCACGCGTACGGGTTCTTGAAGTACTGACCCGAGAGCCCCCAGAGCGTGTCGCCGCGACGGACGCTGTGCGCCTGCGGGACGCCGCCGCCATCCATGACGTACTGACCGTTCTTGCCGCCGCGCGCCGAATCGAGGGCCGGATCGCTGCGGTTCAGATCGAAGGTGTCCTTGCTCGAGTTGATGTCGTAGAGCGACTGCGAGCTCGAGGGGAGGTGGCCGTCGAGCTCCCCGTGCCCCGGCCCCTGCTGGTAGGTCGTGGTCGTCTGCGTCGGGCCGGGGACGACGGTGATCTGCGTGTCGCCGCCGGGACCGGTCGTGGGCCCCGAAGCGGGGGGGCCTCCTTCTTCTTGCGCGAACGCAGTCGAGGCACCGAGCACGAGAGCGGCGGAGGCGACGAGGAGCCGTTTTTCTTTCATGGCGTGATCTCAGCGGGGGAGCCGCTTGGCCGCGGCGCTGTTCGAAAACTCGGTGCGGAGCCGATCGCGTGCGCGCTTTGCGCCCGCGGGATCGCCCATCTTCTCTCTGGCCTTGGAGAGCTCGAGGAGGACGTCGGCGGCGAGCTCGGTCGCGCCCGACATCGCGAGCGCCGCTTCGAGCTGCTCGACCGAGCGCTTCTTGTCGCCCTTCTGCGTGTAGCACTGCGCGCGAAGGAACGTGGCCTCGGGGACCTTCTCGTGATCGGGGAATGTCGCGATGAACTCGCTCAGCGCGACGAGCGCCTCCTCGTGCTTCTTCTTGTCGAAGAGCCCTTTCGCCTTGGCGAACGACGCGCTCGATCCCGCGCCCTGTGCCACCGGCGCGGCCGGCACCGAATCGGCCGGGTGCGCGTCGTTGGAGACGTGGGTGCCGCTCTCGGGACCGAGCTTCACGACCTCGAGCTCCGGTCGATCCGAGCTCGTCGAGGCGTAGCCGAGCGACGTCGTGCCCTTCGCCGCCGGAGCGTTCGCAGGTGCGCCCGGTCGAGAGACGTGCGGCGCGTGCTCGAGCGCGCCGAGGCGCTCCGACAGCGCGGCGCTCTGCGTCCGCAGGCTCATCACCTCGCTCTTGAGCCGGTCGAGCTCCTTCTCGACCTCGTTCTTTTCTCCGGCGCAGCCGAGCCCGCTCAGGACGAGCGCGAACGCGGCTGCTTTTGCCAACGAAGACGGGCCGCTGCCTCGAGCGCTTACCATAGCTGGCTCAAGCGTAGAGCCAGGCGCCGGGGCAGGCCAAATCTTGGGGGATCTGGTAGGGTGCCGGCCCCATGAAGCTCCTCCTTCGGGGCCTGCGAATGCCCGTCGCGATGTTCGGCCTGGCTGCCGGCGCCTCGCTCTTGCTCCCGGTCACCGCCGGCTGCGACGACGACGGCGGAGACACGGGCGGCGGCTCGGCATGCGCCAAGGAGACCGACGAGCAAGGCTGCTTCGACTACACGTGCGTGACCGAGGGGCCCCAGCGCTCCTTCGCGAACGACGTGCTGCCGATCTTCGAGAATTCCTGCTCGCTGGCAGCGTCCTGCCACGGCGATCCATCGAGCCCCGATCAGGCCTCGGGTTACCGCCCGTACCTGGGTGAGGTCGACCAGGTCGCGACGCCTTCGGACATTCCGCTCATCCTGTCGTTGATCGTCGACCAGGACTCGCACGCGGCGAACATGAAGATCGTCGCGCCGGGCAGCCCGGAGACGAGCTTCCTCATGCACAAGATGGACGGCGATCTGAGCTGCGCTTCGATCAGCTGCACCCCCAACTGCGGGACCCCCATGCCGCAGGGCGGCGATGTGCTCCCTCGCGCGTCGCGTGACGTCGTCCGCGACTGGATCAAACAAGGGGCCCAGAACAATTGATCGGTAGGGACCATTGATCGGCAGGCTTTGCGGCAAGCTCTGCTACGAAGAGGGCACCGTCGCCGTCATCGACGTCGGAGGGGTCGGGTATGAAGTGACGATGCCGCTCGGGACGACGGGCCGCCTGGTCGCCGATGCAAACGGTGCGGTCACCGTTTGGGTCCACACCAACGTGCGCGAGGACGCTCTCGACCTGTTCGCGTTCGCCTCGGCGGCCGAGCGGACCGCGTTTCGCGTCGTGATCGGCGTCCCGAACGTCGGGCCCAAGCTCGCGATGAGCATTCTCGGCAGCGTTTCCGTGCACGAGCTCGCGATGCTCGTCCTCCGCGGCGACACAGCAAAGCTCACCGCCATCCCTGGTGTGGGAAAAAAGACGGCCGAGCGGCTCGTCCTCGAGCTCAAAGGCAAGCTGGATCCGGGACAGGCGGCTCAGGTCGAGTCGATGCGGGCAACCCCGGCCTCCGGCAGCAAGGCCGAGCTTCTCACCAGCGCCCTCACGCGGATGGGCTACAAGCCGAGCGAAGCCGATCGGGCCCTGGCGGCGCTGCTGCAAAGCGGCCGCGATCTCGAATCTCCCCCCCTCGGAGACCTCGTGCGCGAGGCCCTGGCGGTTCTCTCTCGATGACCTCGGCTCTGCGCTTCTTTGCTTTTGGCTGTTTTCCTATGGTTTCCTCCCCCCTTGCCCCCTTCCGCTGCGCGGAGGGAGGGAAGGTGAGGGGGAAGTCGACAAACGCGGAAAGGTGCGGTTATTCTCGCGCCGCAGCTTCGTCGGTTACGAGGAGAGCCCGGTGATCATCTGCCCGAAGTGCACGAAGGAAAACCAGGACCACTACAAGTTCTGTCTCGGCTGTGGCGCCGAGCTCCCTCGAGATGCCTCCCCCAAGAAGTTCGCGCCCACGTCGAACACGCCTCCGCACGGCGTTCCGGCGGTGAACGTCCCCGCGGCGCCTGCTGGCGGCGCGCCTGCTCGCATCCTGGACGAGCCGACGTCACAGGGCCAGGGGCCGGGTGGCGCGGGTGATACCCCGCCCGTCATCTGCCCGCAGTGCAGCCATCCCAACCCCTCGAGCAACAAGTTCTGCGCTTCGTGCGGGTTCAAGCTGTCGAAGCTCGCGAGCGTTCCGGCGCCCGCGGCGGCGCCCGGCCATCCGCTCGCGGGGACCGCGCAGCCGGCGCCGCCTCCCGCGACCATGGGTGAAGTGCCCGCGGGACCGCATCCCGCGTCGTCGGTCGTTCTCGACAACCCGGTCGCAGGAGGCGTGACGCTGACGGCGCTCCGCGCCGACGGGACCGAGGCCGGCGCGTTCCACATCGCGGCCTCGCCGACCACCCTGGGCCGAGACTCGGGGAGCATCTTCGCCGGTGACAGCTATCTCTCCCCGCGTCACGCGACCCTCACGCCCAAGGGCAAGCAGGTCATCGTCCGAGACGAGAGCTCGCTCAACGGCATCTACAGGAAGATCGGTCGCGATGAGCCCGTCGAGCTCGGGTTCAACGACATCTTCCGCATCGGTCAGGAGATCCTGCGGGTCGAGCCGCTCGCGCCCATGGCCAAGAGCGCCGACGGCGTCGAGCGTCTCGGCAGCCCCGCGCGCGGTTACGTGGCGCGCATCGCGCTCCTCATCGGTCGCGATACCACCGGCAACGCCTATCCGATCCCGGAGACTGGCCTTCACCTCGGTCGCGAGCGCGGCGATGTCCTCTTCCCCGAGGACGGCTACGTCTCGGGCCTTCACTGCCGCCTCAGCTACGCGAACGGGAAGATCTACCTGACCGATCTGGGCAGCTCGAACGGCAGCTTCGTTCGGCTCATGAAGGACACCGCGGTCGGAAGCGGCGACATCCTCCTCATGGGCCAGCAGCTCTTCCGCATCACGGTCAACGCCTGACGCCGGGTCCCCCGCCCGAGGAGCTCTCCCATGTCGACCTCAGGCGCTCAAACCGTTCGTGTCGTCGCTGCCGTCATCGAAGACGGCGGCCGCTATTTGATCACGCAGCGTCGCCCGACCGCCGTCTTGCCGCTCCTCTGGGAGTTTCCAGGCGGCAAGGTCGAGGCGGGTGAGACCGACGCCGACGCCCTCCAGCGCGAGGTGAAGCACCGGCTCGGCGTCGACGTTCGATGCGGTCAGCTGATCAGCTTCGTGAGCCACCCGTACGAGCGCTACACCGTCGACCTCTACCTCTACGAGTGCCACATCGCATCGGGTGAGCCGACGGCGCGCGCGGTCCACACCTTCAAGTGGGTCACGAGCGCCGACTTCGATCAGTACGCGTTCACGCCCGCCGACGAGGCGAGCATGAACAAGCTGCTCGGGATGCCCTGACGTCTCGCGAGGCTGGTGACGCCGCGCCGCTCGGTCGCGCTCGTTCCTGTGGATTGACCCCCCCAACCCCCCTCACTGCGTGAGGGGGGAGCTAGGCGACACAGCCGGCAATGTTGAAGTAGCGGAGACGGGGACGAAGCTCGGCCACCCATGGCTGCGCCTCGAACGTGTCGGGGAAGAGCGCGTAGAACGGGTGACGGCCCGACCAGACCAGCCCGCCTTCGATCAGCTCCGAAGTCGGGGCCGCGGTCTGGTGGCGAAGGACGCCTTCGCGCTCGAAGCCGCACTTCTCGATGACGCGCCGGCTCGCGATGTTCGCTTCGTCGTGGCTCACCTGGAGCCTGTCGCACCCGAGCTTGTCGAACGCGTAGATCGCAGCGAGGCGGACGCCGAGCGTCGTGTAGCCCCGCTTCGTGTTGCGGGTCGGCGCCCAGTAGCCGACCTCGAGGCCTTGCGGATTGAGCGGCACGCGCGGGTGCAGGCCGACCATCGTGAGCATCTCGCCTCCCTTGTAGAGGCCCATCACCATCTCGGTCCCCGAGTAGTAGTCGGCCTCGCCCTCGCGGACGCGCGCGATCTCTTCCTCGAGCGTAGACGGCTTGTGCGACCACGGCATGAACGCCTTGAGCTCGGCGCGGCTCGCTTCGACGTCGTTTCTGACCTGCTCTGCGTCGGCGACACAAACGGGGCGGAGGACGAGCGGCCCGTGATCCTTCGATTCGAGCTCGATGCGGCGAGCGGGGAACTTCCTAGAAATGGGGAGGCTGGAAAGCTCGTTCATAGGTTTCTCTACGGCGCGGCGCGGGGGTTCCTGACGCTGTGTTTCCCGGGCTCGGGCGATGGTAAAGGCCTCGGGCATGACACTCGAGGTCTTCAAGAAGCTCCCCCTGGGTGGGGTGGATCGTCGCGCGATGGTCGGTGCGCTCGCCGAGCGTGGTCCGACGACGGCGCGCGCGCAGCTGGCAGAAGAGCGCAAGACCATCAAGCGTTCGGGCGCCGAGATCCCCGCGGACGTCGCGGTGCTCATCCTCGGCGGCTCGAACGGCATCACGCGCGGCCTCGCCGTGCAGCTCCTCTTCGGCGATCGCGCGAGCGTCTACGGCGTCCACCTCGACAGCGAGAAGATGCAGATCGGTCCGCACCACGTCGCTGCGATCGGCGAGGCTGCCGCGGCCGAGGGGCTGACGGCGCGCTTCTTCAACGCCGACGCCACCAAGCCCGACACGATCCAGGAAGTCATCGGCGAGCTCAAAGGAAAGTTCCGCGCCGTTCACCTGGTCAACGGCATCGCTGCCGGCGCGACCAAGCGCTACCAGGAGCACGGACCGACGCAGGTGAAAGAGATCGACGTCGCCTTCGACACCGTCCTGCAGACGCCCGACTTCTCCAAGGCAGAGAATGTCCGCAAGCTCGGTCTCGTCGACGTAGAGGTCGCGACGGACGTCGACATCGAGCGCACCAACAAGTTCATGGGCACCTCGTCGCTCCTCTGGGCCGAGCCGCTCGCCGAGGCGGGGCTCTTGGCGAAGGGCGAGAGCGTCGTCGCCTTCTGCGACTACGACTACCCGAAGGACGATCCGGTCTACGCGATGGGGCCGCTCGCCGGAGCGAAGCTCCTGCAACGAAAGACGATGACCGAGATCAAGGAGCGCTTCGGAGTGAAGACGGCGCGCCTCTGCTATCCGGCGGTCGCGACGACGGCGCTCGGCGCCATCCCCGGCGGGCTCCTCATGTACGCGCTCACCGGCCAGATCCTGAAGGAGCGGTGTCAGCTCAAGGACATCGTCCAGCTCGCGGCCGAGTCGATGAAGATCTTCGAAAAGGCCTACGACGGCAGCGACGTTCGCCTCGACGCCGACTACCAAGAGACCTTGCCCGAGTTCTTCAAGCGTCGCGATGCGCTCACGCCGTCGGACATCCCGGGCGCGTTCTCGGCGTTGTATCGCTGAGAGCTGGCCGCTGACGCCACCGGCACGCGTCACGTTCTGGACGATGACCGAGGAGGAGCTCGCGCGGTGGTAGGCGGAAGGCACGCCGCCGAAGGCCGCGCAGCGAGCCACCTATCTCGAAGTTCGCCGTGCGCTCAGCGAAGGACCATCTCCGCGGACTTCTTCGCCTTCGTCCGTCCTGCCCCGTCGCACATCACGGGCCCTCGAGCTTCCGGGGGCGAGTCTCCGCCCTCTAGCGGCCAGGAGGGCGCCGCGGATCAGCCTGGAGCACCATGGAAATAGCGGTTCAAATTTCCTACGCGCTCGAATTTCCTACGCGCCGCAGCTAGCGTAGCGCGCTACGGCGTGCGGCCGAGATGCGCGGGAAAGCGATCGCGCGGGCAGGCCACCGCTATCGAGGCTCGAGCGCATCGAGCGCGGCTTGGACGTGCTGCGGCTCGGGCGGCCAGACCTTGAGGACCAAGGTTCGACGCGAAGCGAAGAGACCATTTGCGATGTCGTCGACGATTCCTTCGCGGGTCGCCCGCGTGTCCGGAATGGGCACTTCGTAGGCGGCGATGAAGACGCCATGATCGGCCTTTATGGCTTGCGCCGCCGCCGCCACGCGTAGCTTGCGCTCTCCGCTCGGCTCCGGCGCGGGGACATCGATGTCGGACACGACGTAGCCGGCCCGAGCCAGATCTGCCTTCGCCGACGAGAGAGCGGCGAGCTGCGCAGTGATTTGCGCGGCGCTTCCGCCGCGCATCGCGCCCGCCAGGGCGACCAGCGTACGGTTGAGGCGGATCCCTTCGTCGGGGAGGCCTGCTGCCTTGGCCGCCTCCATGTACCGGAGCTCGGCCTGCTCCATTCTTCCGGCCGCCGAGCCCGCGCCGTCGATGAGCGCATTCGCTTCTAGGACGGCGAGGTAGAGCGTGAGCGCGAGGTGCCGCTGGACGAGAACGGTCGGGTCTCCGGTCTCTCTGGCGATCTCCCGTTCGAGACTGCCATAGATGCCGTCGAGCTCGAGAAACGCGATGCGGTCGGCGACCCGCTCCGCTGTGCTCGCCGAGAGGAGAGCGGATGCGTCATCGACGGTTGGGTCGACCGTGACCTGGGCCGCCACGAATGCCTCGTCGGCTTCCAAATGCGCAACCTCGTGGGCGAAGAGGTACGTGAGCAAAATGTCGGAGAGGGTTCGCTCGAGCGTCCCCGGTCGAGCGCAGAGCGACTCGGGCGGGGGCAGGACCGGGGGCTGGTTCATGAGCGTCACGAGGGCGGCCACGGCGTCCTTCTGGGAGCGCTCGAGCTCCATGACGCCGGCGACGTTCTTCGCGACGAGGAGCGCTTCGGAGATCGCGCCGGGTGCGCACCAAATGGAGTCGCGCTCGACGCGCGAAGCAGCGTGCCTCTCGACGGACCGAAACGCGGCGCAGCGGCGAGGGTGCTCGGAGATGCCAGGCAAATCGCCGACGTACGCGGCAATTGCACCGGACGCCGAGTCGTCCTGGGGATGGAGCACGACGGCGCGACGCGAACGCGCTGCGAGCACTTCGACCGGCAAGCAAGAAGCGACGCGACCGTCACCAACGACGCGGAGATGGTGCCCGCCCGGCTGCGTGACGGAAGAGCCCTCCAGCGCGACACGCAGGCGATCCAGGACGCGACGGTCGGGCGAGGCGGTCGCGCCTGTCGCGCTCGCATCGCGGTGCACATCGAAACTGCACGGACGGCTCTCCCACGACGGCTCGATCACGAGACGCTGCGCGCGCCGAAGAGGGTCGCTGCGAAGCGCGAGCGCGACGGCCATTGCCGGGGGCTTGTCGAACGCGCTCGGGCGCGTGTCGGCGATCGACACGAGATCGAGCCCTTGCTGCTCGAGCGCTTCGCGAAGCTCAGGCACTTCGATGCAAGGCGCGCGACCGCGTTGCCACATCGAGCCTCTCTCGGGGAGCTCGGCCGTGCGGAAGAGCGGCTCGGGCGGGGGAGCGGGCTCGTCACGGAGACTGCAGCCCGAGCTGAGGCCGGCGACGACGAGCGCCATCCACGCCGATCGGGCAAGGTCGATTCGCTTCTTCACGGGTTCACCTCCAGAGCGCGGCGAATGCGGTCGTCAATGTCGGAAGGTGCGGTTCCCCGGAGAGTGCGGCGGGTTACCAGGACGCCGCCGCAGGCCGAGCCCTCGCCCTTCTGAACGGTCAGGTGGATCTCTGCTCCCTCGACCTCGAAGCGCGCGTGGTGTGCATCGCTCGAGGAGGTGAGCGCTACCGATCCGAAAACCCCGAGCCGTGCCCGAAGATCCGTCGGGTCGGGGCAAACCATCGCCGACGGCGTCCCGCGCGCCGGCGGACGCGACCCTTGTTCGGCGGCGGTCGTGGCTTTGAACGCAATTCGGAACTCCGCTTGGGGCGGCGCCGTGGGGTCGGGGCGAGCGAGCTGCAAGACGCCGTAAGCGACAAGAGCGACCGTGGCGATGACACCGAGCTTCGTGAGCACGACCCGAGCTTTTTCGAGGCTCCTCTGGAGGCGTGTCTTGACGGTGCCGAGCGGCAGCTCGGCGGCCTCCGCGATCTGCTTGTCGGTCGCGCCGGCCAGCCTCGGCGCGAGAACGGACAGCTCATTGGCAGAGAGCTCGGGGGCAAGGTGCGCCCAGAGCTGCGCTGCGCTGACCTCGCTGAGGGCATCTGCCTGCGCGGCTTGAAGCTCGGGTAGGTCCTCGGGGGCGACGGCCGGGCGGCGCGCGGCCTGGCGAAGGTAGTCGATGGCCGTCGTCGTAGCCACGGTCACTACGAAGGCATCGAGATTCTCGGGCGCATCTTCTTTGACCCGCTGGAGGACCTTGATGGCGGCGTCTTGCGCGACGTCCTCGGCGTCCGGCCCGTCGCGGAGGATTCGGCGCGCGACCGGGATCGCAACCTCCCGGGCTCGCTTGGCGAGCCGATTCATTTCACGCCTCGCCTGTTCGCCGGTGTCGACCATGATCGCGCCTCCGATCCACTTGACGTCCAAAGGGTGAGTTTTGGATTTCGGTTTCGCCGTCGTACCCACTCGCGGTCCCGGCGGCGCCGCCTTGGAAAAAGCTCGCCGGGTGGAAGCGCAAACTCACCGCCGGGATGGGATTGACTTTGGCAAAAGACGAGCGACGATATCGTCCCTTCGAGGAGCGAGCGTGGCGGGGGCGCGACGGAGACCTCGACAACCGAACGCAGAGGACGCGCCGAGCCGCCGGGCGCGCCGCGCTCCGCGCAAGGGCGACGCGCACATTCAGCCCCTTCGCAAGCAGTGGAGGGTGCAGCAAGCGGCGCTGGGCTGGACGCGCGAACGCCTCTCGGCCGAGAGCGCGCAGGCGTCGGCCGAAGGGGGGCTCGACACGGCGGCCATCGCGAAGCTCCTGGCGGGTGACCGTCAAAGCTTGCTCGGAGCCGTCAAGTTGGGGAACGCGCTCCGGTTCGACCTCGTCTATTCGATCGTCGCCTGGGCGCGGGATCAGCTGCGCGGCGAGAACGGAGACGTCGCGTTCGCCGCCACCAGAGAGCTCGATCGCGCGCTCGCCTTCCTTCCGCCGTTCCGAACCTCGAAGAACGCACGGCTGCAGTTTCTCGCGCAGCGACGCGCGCGGAATCTCTCCGCCGCGGAAGTCGCGAAGAAGGTGTCGACCAAAGCTGGTGCGGTGTCGCCGGCGGCCATTCGTGCCTACGAGCGCGGTGACCTCGAGGTCGGCGATCAGCTTGCATCGTGGCTAGCGCTGCTCCAATTCGAGCCGCTGGATGGGCAGCGGTTCGCGAAGCTGCACGCGCTCGGCGATACGTTCGAAAGCGTCGACCTCGAGGCGCTTCGGCGCTTGAAGAAGCGCGACCTGCGGATCGTCTTGCCCGCCGGATGCGCGGGCCGCATCGAGTCCACGCGCACGGCGTTCGGCGGGCTGGTCGTCGAGCGACTCGTGATCGAACAGTCGCGATCGCGGGCCGGCAACGCTCGCGTGCGTGCAAGACATCGTGGGTTCGAGATCGTGATCGTCGCGTCCGGACGTATCCGCGCCGCGGTCGGAGAGGACTCTTTCGTGCTCGATTCCGGTCGTTCCATCGCATTCGACAGCGGCAGCACGCACGAAGCGGAGCCGTTGGACGCCGGCACGACCGAGCTCTGGACCGTCAACGTCAACCGCTCGCTTCTCCTCCACCGCAAGCTCGGCGATCGCTGAGCCGGCCTCGCATCAACGCATGCACCCTGAAAGCGCGCGCGCAATCTCGTCGAGCCCGGTGCGGAGGAGCTCTCCGGTCGTCGCCACCACGGCCGTTCGTGGGTAGTGGAGCTCCACCTCCGGGCAGCCGACGCCGATGGCGACGACATCGATGCCCGCAAGGCCTGCTCGGCGCACGACGTCATGGAGGTGATCCGCCAATGCTTCGCAGGAGTCATCCTTCGCCTCCGGCTGGCCGTCCTCGATGCTGATGATGATCCTCCGGCCGGTCCCGGGCAGCTCCAGCAACTGCCGAGCGGCGGTGAGGAATGCTTCACCAGGGATCGTGCAGCGGTGCTCCAGCGTCGTCAGAACGTTGGCGAATGCGTGGCGTGCCTGCTGCAGCGACGCGCCGAATGCCTTGACCTCGTAAAGGGCCACCGGAGTCCCGCGCGTGTGGTGCGGCGAGGCGCGAGGGCTCCGCTCGAACATCCCCGTCGAGAAGGCCAAGACCTGGCTCTGCACGCCAAGCGACTCAGCGGCAATGCTCAGCGCCATTGCGATGCGAACGGCGACCGCGAGGCGAGGTGGATCGGTGCGGACCATGCTCGCGGAGGCATCCAAGAGGAGGCTAATCGCCGCGCCCTCGGGCGCGGGGGTCGGGCGGTTGTGGAGGAACGGCGGCTCGTCCGCGACGACCGCACCGACGAGTTTTCGCGGATCCAGAATGGAGCCCGACCTTGCGTACCTGCGCTCTCCAGGAACCCACCCGACGAGGTGAGGCGCGACGGAGCGGCGCAGCACCTCTGCGTCGTGACGCGCGTCGCGCTCCAGTCGGCTGGTAAGCGCGTTGTGCGTCCTCGAAACGCGCTCGTAGGTGTCCTCCGCGACGTAGGGAACGTACGGCGTGTTCGAAGACAGAACGCTACGCGGGAGTGACTCGACGGCGCGCTTCGCGACGGCGGCGGCGCTGGTCTCGCGGACGGCCTCGACCGCGGCGCCGATCGCGCTCTCGGCGCCACCAGCGGCCCGCCAGCGCTCGACGATCGCGCGCGCGACGGCGAGCGATTCGTGGGCGCTCGACAACTGCCGAACGCGAGGCTCGAGATCAGCGACCGAATCGAGGAGAAGCTCGACGTCATCGCCACCTCCGACCTCCCACATCGCCACGTCACGCGAGGCGCCTCGCACCATCGAGGCGAGGGCGAAGAGAGCTCGCGCGTGCGCAGAGACGGTGGCCGGCGCTCGCTCCAATGCCGACCGCAGCTCCGCGAGCGACTTCTCACGCGCAAACGTGAAATGACGCGCCGATCCCGCGTAGGCATGCCCCATGGCGAGCTCGACGCGCTGATCTTCCAGGATGTTCCCGGCCATGAACACCACGGGATCGGGGTCGCAGGCATCCTCTGCGGTGTGGATCAGGTGCGCGATTTCGTGGTCGCAATGCGCCAGCACGAGCAACTTCTGCGTCGGATCCAGCGACGACGGCGGTGCCCCCATGTAGATGACCCGCTTCTGCAGGTCGACCTTGGGACCATCGCCCTCCCAACGGATCGAAAGATCGTCGTGTCGCGTGAGGATGCGCGCGACCATCTCCTGCGCGCTGAGAAACGACTCAAGGCGACGCATCGTCGTGCTCGGGGATCGAGAAGGAGCGACGGTACAGCTCGGTGAGGAGCGTCCTATCCTGAGCGTCGGAGCGGTTCAGGACCGTCCATCGGAACGCCGTCCACATCGGGATGCCGCTCTGGAGCGTGCGGGCCCAAGCCTGCGTCGCCCGAAGGCTCGCCGTGGTGCGGACGTCGCCTCGCTCGAACGCGGCTCGAACATGCGAAGCGACCATCGCCATGCCACGCGCGGTGCCCGCGTCGAGCCCCCACGTCGCTTGGAGCAGGTCCGCTTCGCGGTCGGGGGATGGATAGTCGACGGACAGTACGACCTCGACCCGGTCCAACAGCCCAGCATGCTGCTGGCGCGCGCCCGCGTACGCACCACCGGTTGGATCGCCGAGCCCAACGGTGTTCGCTGTGCCGATGAATGTGAAGCGCGATCCAGACCAGGGATCGACCGTGAGGCGATCGCCGAACGATCCCGGTGGAACGGGGAACGGACGCCGTTCGAGGAGCCTCATGATGAGCAGGCCTACCGATGCAGGACAGGCGTCTGCCTCGTTCGCGATCAGGGGGAGGTCGTCGCGACAGGCGACGAGCGCTGGTCCGGCAGCGAAGCGGGTCTCACCGCCTACGAGCGTCCAGCTGCCGAGAAAGTCGCTGGCCGTCGTTTCCCCAGAGAGGCTCATCGCCGCGTAGGGACCACGACGGCCAGCGACTGTCTCCGCCAGCGTCGTCTTCGCACACCCGGGCGGTCCCACGAGCATCGTGATGACGCGCTCCCGGATCAGCTCGTCCACGGTGACCTCGAGCTCTGCGTGCAGGCTCTTCGCCGTCGCTGCGAACGACGCGAGGGGCGGCAGGCGCCGGCCGGAGACATGGTCGGCGCGGCGCTCGAGCACCCAACCGTGCTGGCCCAACCGGGCGTGCACTCGGCGCCGGCGGCAGATGCGACGTGCGGCCGGAATCCCGGCGCGGAAGAGGTCGTCTGGTCCGAGCACGGACCGGGTCGCGAAGAGGCAGGCGAGCCGATCGGCGACGGCCTCGTCGGTCATGGAGACGCGCAACACCTCGAGCCTCGCCACCACCTTCCCCGCCGGGGTCTCGGCAAGGACGACGTTCACGTCGTCACCGGCGGATAGTGGCCCCGCGCTTGGGAGCCGCTTCATGTCGACGAAGGCTTGTTCCCCGTCGTCGGTGACGACGAAGCCCAGCCCGCGCGCCGGGTGGAACCATTTCACCATCGCGTGGCAGGTCTTCACGGGGCTCCTTTCGGCCGCAGATCGGCGCGTGCAACAGGTGCGATCACGACGGCGGTTGCGATGACGATCGCGGCGAAGTCCCATCGATCGAAGGCAAATCCGAGCACCGCGCAAGCGACTACGGTGATGACGATGGAGAGGCACCCCCGGCTCTCGGCAGAGTCGCGCGCTTCGGCTAGGGCGCCGGAGGCTTCGCCCGCGATCTTCTCCAAGGCCGCCGTGCGCTCGCCGGCGGACGCGGCTCGGTCGGTCGCGTCCTTCAACGCGAGCGCGGTTCGATCGACCTCGTCCCGCAGCGCGCCATGCTTCGCGTCCAGGGAATGCGCACCAGCGACCGCGGTGAGCGCGGTGCCTTCGAGGTCGCGAACGACGCCGAGCAGTCGCGCGATCTCTCGGGCGAGCATCCGCACAGCGTCGCGGCCTGGGGGCCGCGGGCGACACCCGAAGGACGAACGACCGCGGCGCTCCCACCCGAGCGCCTCCTCGAGCCGCGCTTGCGCCGCGTCGATGTCGGGCGCCGTGACCGGCCGATCGGGGTCGCGGAGGAGCCGTTCGACATCGAGCACCCACTGCGCGAGCTCCGGCGAGCGAGCTGGCCGATCGGTGCTCGGTGGACCGCTCTGCTCGGCGAAGTGAGCGAGCGCCCCACGCGGGCCGAGCTCGCCGCGAACGAGCGCCCACACCGTGTACAGCAGCGACGCGCGCTCACGCGATGCGGGCCTGTCGGCGAGATGTGCCGGCGGGCACCAGCTCGTGCAGGCATCGGGCGTCGGCGCCCTACCGATCAGGCGACTCCAGGCGCGAAGGGGCGCGACGCGGAGGATCGTGCTGCCGTCGTTTGGATCCAACCACACCATGTCGGGATCCAGGGCGTCGACGTGGATCCCGCGGGAGGTGAGGTCGCGCCAGGCGAGGATGAGGTCGATCGCGCGAGCCCAGCGGGTTGCGTCGTCTTCGTCCTCGAGGTCGGAGAGCCGCACCGTGGCCGGCTCCATCATCCAACCCGCTCCCTCCGGCCATGTCACGAGCGAGGCCGGTAGGCCTCG
This sequence comes from Polyangiaceae bacterium, assembly GCA_041940405.1. Taxonomy (GTDB): domain Bacteria; phylum Myxococcota_A; class Polyangia; order Polyangiales; family Polyangiaceae; genus Xiheicaenibacterium. Next base: position 14,208 of record JBGTSH010000041.1, on the reverse strand, counting down.
CATCGTCCCGCCCATCCCGATGACTGCGAGCGTTCGCTCGATGACGAGCGGCGGAGCAGCGCCGGGCGCCTGGTGGAGCTCGAGGGCACCTTTCGCGGAGGGCACGCCGGAGCAAGGAACGGCGAGGTCGACCGGAGGGATGCAATGGGCTTCGTCAGAGGGCAAGCACGCTCGGACCGGCGCCGCGTCGTCAACGCGCGCCTCCGTCGATCGGTCGACTGCGCTCATCTTCAGCGCGCGAGCTTGGCTCGCGCCTCCTCCAGGAGCCGGCGCGCCTCAGCGGTTCCCAAACCCGCCTTGCCCACGTACGTCCCGACGGCCAGGCGGCGACGCAAAGCGCCCGCGACGCCGTCGTGGCGAGGGCACTCGGCCATGCAGTCCACGGCGTCTTCCGCGCGCTCGCCGCTCCACACGCCCCAGGTCGTCACCTCGGCTGGGACGCACGTGGCGACGCAGTCCCCCGCGGTCTCCTCGCTGTCGATCGCGTCGAGCTCGGCTTCGACCTCCGCAAGCAGGGCCTCCGCCTGAGCCTTACGATCGCATCCGCGTGCGTACTCGACGAGGGCCGCCACCGCCGCCCGCCGCATTGCCGGAGAGCGATCAGCGACAGCGACGGCGCGCGCAACCGCCCGCCGGGCCGCGTCCGTCGCGGCGGCTGCGGCCTTGTCGAGGTCGCGGGTGCGGAAGGTGTCGCCAACGGAGCAATTGCCCGACTCGCACGCGCGGTCGAGGTCCTGCACCACGGCGGAGACACCGCCACCGCCCGGAGTCGCTTTGCCGTGGCGGATGTCGATCGGGACCTTGCAGGCGATCGAGAGCTGGACTTCCCTGGCTGCTGCCTCGCCGATCGTGGAGTTCCAGAGCGCGGCCACGACGACGAGGGGCGGCGCCCCCGCGATGAGCTTCTTCATGTCGTCTCCTTCCGCCGGCACGTCACCGACAATGAGACGACGCGAGAGACGCTCTTTTGGATTTCCCCCGCCGCAACCGAGACGGCCAAGGTCGCTCGCAGAGGTTAGGTCGTCATGCCCCTTTCCGCGCCGGCCAACCGACCGGCGCCTTCAGACGCCGCGCGCACACCGAACATGGCCACTTTTCTTGGCTCGGCGCGACTCTCGTCTGTGAGCGCCCCCACCTCTCCCTTCAAAGTGCTCGTGCGCACCTTGGGGCCTCCCAATATTGCCGCGAGCCCTCCGACGAGCCGGGGCACGTCATCAAGCATGGGCCGGCGGTCTACTTCAACGACGACGGGTCGAAGAGCCACGAAGGCGAGTTCTCCGACAACGAGAAAGTCGGAACCTGGAAGAGCTACCGCACCGATGGCGGGAAGACCTTTCTCGAGTACGAGAGCGAGTGGAAGCGCGGGGCGCAGCACGGCAAGGAGACGAAGTACTACGCGAGCGGAAAGAAGGAGTACGAGGCGGAGTACGTCGACGGAAAGATGCACGGCGTTCAGCGCGTCTACCGTGAGGACGGCGCCCTACGCACGGTCTTCGAACACGACCGGGGAGAGGTGACGAAGTCGACGGCGCACGACGAGAAGGGTGAGCTCGAGCAAACGGCGCAGCTCCTCGGCGGTCGCGTCGGGTGTCTCTCGGCAACCAGAGCTCCAAGCCTCTCCGCGACATCGCCTCGGATGGGGGGAAAATTGCCGCCGCCGCGCGGCCGCGGAGCCAGCGCGCCCGACTCCCGATGCAGCCGAAGCACAGGGCTGACGGTTGCTTCGCCGACACCGAGGGCCGACGCGATATCGCGATACGTGTGGCCCTCTGCGAACAGCCGAACGATCGCATTCCGAACTCTCAGCGGCGTGACGGCTTCCACGACCTCTTCAAGGTCATGACGGTGCGATCAAGTCAACTGCGGAACCGGTTAACGCAACACCGCCCGTCTGCTGGGCAGGCGGCGTCCACGCATCGCGCGAAGAACGAAGCTAACCCGCTGGAAGGACACCCCGACCACGGCTGCGATCTCGGCTGTCGTGTTGCCGTCCTGCTTCATCCGTGTCGCCGTCGCCGTCCAGGGCGGGAGCGAGCCTGGCGGCTTCCGGGTTAGCGGAAGACCCAGCCGTCGGATGGCTTCGTAGATGCCGCTCGGGCTCATCCCCGTCGCCGCTTGGATCTCCCGGATCGTTCGGCGGGCACGACGCAGCTTGATGATCGTCTTGTCGTGGCGTCCGACGTTTGTTGGCTTCGACCGGAGTAGCCACGCGACGGTGGAGATGCCGCAGCCGAGACGGTCCCCGATGTGCCCGAGCGACGCGCCCCGCGCACGGAGCCTTTTCGCCAGAGCTCGGTTCGCCGTGCGCTCAGCGAAGGACCATCTCACCGACCGAGCCTCCGTCGTCGCGGCGGAAGCACGATGCGGTTGACCGACGCGCGGACGATCGGCTCCGCCATCGTAAGCACGTCAACCAGATCGCAGACCGCGTTGGTCGCTCTCTCCGCTGCCTGCCACGCCGCGAAGTGGCTCAGCGTTCCCGGTGTCGCCTGGCGGGCCATCGCGATCGCTGCCTTCAGGTCGCGGCCCACCATGCTGATGCGGTTCAGCCGATGGGCCGGTGCGTTGTCGGCCTTCTCGGCGAGGTAGATCGCCCGCACCAGGCCCAGCATGTCCCGCATGGCATGGATCGGGATCGGCTCGTCACGCTTCGAGAGCACATGTTGAGCCGACGATCGATCCGGCGGCGATGCAAGGGTTGACCTACGGTTGAACGCTCCCAGAGGGAACGGGCGCCAAGGGGTCTGCGGAGGCCGCGGCGGGGACCTTCGTCTGGAGGTCGGCGATCTCAGCCTTCGCCCGAGCGAGCTCCGCGTCTCTGTCTGTCAGCTTTTGTCCAAGCTGTTTGATGCTCTCCTGAAGCTCATCGACGCTCCGCTTCATCGCTTCCTTCTGGCCCTTGGTCGTCTGGAGCTCCGCCGTAGCCTTGATGTGAGCGGCCACCACTTTCCCAGCAGCCTCTGTACAGAACGCGTCGAGCGGAGCGAGGCGGAGTACCGCAAACTGGGGAGTCGACACCGCCTTCTTGCCCGTCGTGCTGTCCCTCACGGCACGTTCGTGCGCCGCGTACTCAGTCGGATCGTAGTTAGGGTTCTGGTAGTCCGGGTTCTTCACGTTCTTCAGCGCTGTGGCGACTCCACGGATCTGAAGCAATTCAACGACTACCCACGCCTCCTTTGGCGCATTCGCGCATTTTTGCACAATCTCGGCCCAGGCGTCCTCCTTGACGTTTGCGCTCAGATCCATCCGAAGGACAATTGTTCCGTCCATTCGGAATAGCGGCAGCTCCTGCCAGGAATCGTCCGCACCCGCGCTCCAGGAGTGGCGCGTGAACTCTGCGATTGGCTGCTCTTTCGAATGCGTCATCCGCGAATTCGCGGAGGCGACACGAGACGGAGCTCCTGTTCGATAGCCGTACGTATTCTCTCGAACGACGACAGAGCCTAGGGCAGAGGCGAGCTGGTCGATCGATTTTGCAGAGGGGACGACTACGAAATGCGCCGCAGGCCCAACCGCAGCCTTGAACTTCGGCTTGCCGGCCGGCGCCGCAGGCGCTTCCGGCGGGCTAGTGGTGGCTGGTGGCCACAGGAACCATGCTGCCATCAGCACGCCAAGGACCGCCGCAACCACACCTATCGCCTCCAAGGAGGTTCTCCACCAGGACTGCGCCTTCATTGTTCCTCGAATGCCACGTTGCAGTTGTGCAGATTGTCCTTGATAGTGTTGAACACAGGTCCCGAGGACACCGTGGGGTCTACCATCCAGGCACCGACAGCCTGCTTGTGGAAGCCCTGAGCCTTCGCATGCTTCTTGAGGAAGCTTTCTGGCCCGGTAAATTTTCCAAGAAGAAGAGACGTGACGCCCCCGACAAATCCCACCGAGGCTGCCGCAACGGTACCGGCCACATTGAGTGTGGATGTCTCTTCTTCGGCGTCGGCGGCTGAGCTCATCCGGTCTTTGTCAATCGCTTCGGCGGATGAGAGCCCGATTGCTATCGCAGCGCCCACAGCGCCAACAATGCCCGAAGTCAGCGTCAGTCCGACGGACAGGTCATGCGCATCTTGGGCGTCATCGATTGCTTTTTGGATCCTCTCTTCACACTGCGTGCCCATTTGGTCTATTTCCGGCGCTTTGTCATAATTAGTCTTGCGGAAGTTCGTCGGCGCCTGAAGGTTGAGCGAGCAGCCGCCGGCGAATGAGAGGAGCGCCCCACAGAGCGCGACAGCTGATCCGAGTCGATGCGCGAGTGAAATGGGTGGCCTTGCGCACAGGGTCATTGTCCTGATTCCTCATGTCTGGAGGGTGAGCCGTCGCACGTGCCGCGGCAGTACTCCCGCGTGTCGCAGCTCCCAACGACTCGATAGCTCTGGGCGCGGACGACAAACTCGGAGGCGCCGCGAACCGAATCGGCATCCCCCCAATCGTAAGTGTAGCCCATGCCGGTAAACGGATAGTCCTCGCCACTGCCGTCGTGACTGGTTCTCATCTGGCGTTCGAACCAGAGGCGATTCTTCGGATCGCCTCGCGAAGGGAAGCTGCTCCCACAAGCCGATGTCTCGAGAGAGGAATCCCGACATGGTCGAAAGAGATCTCTGGCGCGCGCCGTAAGGATCCAGACACGGCGCCGCGAGGCCGCGCGGGCTGGAAGTCCGAGATACTGTGCTATTCGATGGCTGTGCGCGACATCGCTGCAGAAGAGCCGTAGCTCGGGCTCCACCGTGACGAAGACCTCGCAACCTTTCGGTCGCGCGGTCTGCCACGTGACAAGCGTCACCCCGGTATCGTCGTTCGGCAGGAGCAGGAGGTCGTCGTGTGCCGGCGCCCGCACGGACGCCTTGAGCGCGTCACCGTATGGGGTGCCACAGCCTACCATCCCAGAGGTGGCGATCGTCGCGATGAACGCAGTGCTCTTGCGAACTCCCAATGTCCCGACCCCTGTTACGCAGCCTCTCACACCAACACGGCGCACGCAGGCTGTCTACGGGGCGAGTGTTAAGTTTGCTGGCAGATTGCCAGCTTTCACCAAGGCAGGTTGGTAGAACGCTCCGGTGCGCTTCCGAGCCTGGGCGAACTTCACTCGTCGCTGACTCCGATTAAGTCGTAGAGCGCAAAGGTCTTTTCGCCACGGTCATCCCCCCTCCCGTCCGCCACCTCGGAAGGGAACCCACGAGGGAGCACGTTCGGGCTCGGCGAAGTTTTGAGTTCGCTGTCACTTTGCCAGGTTCTCGCTCGTCAGGCGGGCTAGCGCCCCATCGTTCATGATGAAGGGGCGAGATGAACAAATCCGCAGGGTTTGGTTTTCGGCGGGGTGAGCCCGATCGAGGTGCGGCGCGCGGCGAGCATCCGAGGCGGCCGAGGCGGGCTGCGGCACCGTGTGCCGGCTGCTTGGAAGGGGGCGCGCGGCGGTGGGTGGGATGCCGTCCGTGCTCCCGAGCGCGCGGCGATGTCTTTTGCGACGCCGCTCGTGGATCATGCGGGTGATGTCCGCGCAACCCTCCTTCCACATCAAGCCGCTATCTGCGTCAGATGCGCTCGACTGCTTCGTAGCTCTTGCGGAGGATCTCTACCCGAAGGTGCCGTTCTCCCTAAACGTGCAGGCGAACGTTAGCGGCGTGGGTGCTGAGTTCTCGAAGCAGGCCGCCGCTGGACTTTCGGCGGCAAAGGACGTTACCGACTTCCGCGCCCGGCTCGCCCAGCTGCCACCTCTCATGGCCAGCGCGGTCGTCCTTACGGTCCCGACCGCAAATCAGGGGCCAGTGCTGCGTTACACGCTCAGCAGTGACCGGCTCACCGGTGATATTGCGATCACCGCGAAGGGCGAAGATCTGGACAGAGTGCTGAAGGCTCTCCACCAGCACCTGAACGTCTCGAGCTACAAGGACGTCATTGCAGCGCAGATGTCTGATGCGGAGCGAACGGCGCTCCAACTTAGAGAACGCGCCGCCGCCGACCTGCAGACGCAGGTGGAGAAACTCGCTGCGTTCGTAGCCGACATGACCCGGCGAGAGACTGAGGCACGTCGGACACTGCAAGCGGAGCTGGAGAAGGACTACCGAGAGCGAGTCGCCAAGGCCGAGCAGCTGCACCTCGAACGGCAAGCGGCAGCGGACGAGCGAGAGAAGCAGGCTTTCGCCGTGCTTGATCAGCAGCGACAAGAGCACCTTGCGGAGGTAGCGAGGTTCGAGAACCGCGACGCAAAGGTCATGCGACGCCATCTGCTCGACAGGATCGAGCAGCTGCTCGACAAGACGAAAGACCCCTCACTGAGCGACGCGACGGAAGACAAACGCAAGATCGTCCACGGGTTCACCTGGCTTCTGATGGCGCTCAGCGCGGCCCTCGTGGCGACGTATACGTTGCTTCTCTTGATGCAAGTTCAGAACAAGTCCCCGATCGACTGGCATCTGCTGCTCCCACTCGCTGCCGGATCCACGACACTCGTTGCTACGTTCCTCTACTACCTGAAGTGGAACGACCGCTGGTTTCGCGAGCACGCCGACGCCGAGTTTTCAGCGCGCGCCTTCCAGCGGGACGTCCTACGCGCGTCGTGGGTGGCGGAGTTGGTGTCGGAGTGGGCGAAGGAGAACGAGGGCCGCGACCTGCCGGACGAGCTGCTCGAGGCATTCACGCGCAACCTCTTCCGCGACTCCGGCCCGACGCGTGAGAACGAGCATCCTTACGAGCACCTCACAAGCATTATGAAGCGCGCAACCGAGTTTACGCTCGGCAAGAACCTACTCTCGGTCAAGGGTCCGGCCGAGCGAGCGCCGGCCGAGCGAGCACAACGGTCGCAGCACCCGACCAGCGGCGACGGAAGCTAGCCGACCCTGCTCCGTCGGAGCGAGGCCGCCCAGCGCGCGACCAGGCTCTCCGGGGTTGGCGCGCGGGCAGACGATGACGTTTCGCTCAGCCGCGTTGCTCGCTGCGTTGGGTGGGGTCGACAGCTCCGGCATGCGAAACCGGGCCTTACCGCCCTGCTCCAGGCGCAGGCGTGGGCTTTGTCGCACGTAGACGGAGGGCACTGCAAAGCGAGCGTCGCTCGAGACGCGAACCCAGGTAATCGAAGCGGAACGGCAGAAACCCAGCCCTCCCCTCGACGAGAAGATCTGCTTGCGTGTCGCCGGCGATCAGTACTTTGCCCACATCATCGAAACGGCCCCCGCACGCGCATGCGTCACGACTGCCACCAGCGCCACCGAAGAGCTCTTCGCTGGCCTTGTCGATGGCCGTCACAACCTCACCCATGGACTTGAACCGGTACTTCGCGTCCTTTGGCATCATCGCTGCGAGGAGGTTTTCAGCCGGCTCCCCCTATCGCCCAGCTGCGAGCCCATCGAATGTCGGTGGGCTCCGAAGAGCCCGATACGGCCGCGGCGGTTCCTCGCCGACGATGGCGTAGTGAAGTACTGCGCCTAGAGAGAACACATCAAAGGCCGCTGTCGGCTGCTGATCTTCTCCGGCGAACTTCACCGAACTCCCGCTCGTGGCGATCGTCAAACAGCGCGCAACCTGGGGCTGCGCTCTGCCTCTCGCCGCATTATCCCGACGCCCGGTTCGCTTAGCGACGCCGGGCGCCGATCTGACGATCGGGCCGCGCGCGATCGGAACGCCGCGCTTCCCGACGATCGCTTCCACAGAAGAGAGAATACAGAGGGGGTCTGACGAGACGACAAGGAACTGAGAGGACGAGACGGCAAATGGTTCTCACGGGATGAGAGAACTATCGCCCTATGGTTGGAGATCCAAGCAGCCCCTCTCAGAAAGAAAGCACTGAAGACCCGCCACTGCGGCGCCCGGCCGCTACCCCTGTTCTCGAAGGCAGGTCGGGCAGTGGCGCAAGATCCGCGACCGTTCCTCACGAGTACCCTCCCTCGTGTCGGCGCCGTCCCGCGAGCAGTTCGTGCAGAAGCGATGGAGCGTAGGGCCGTGGTCCGCGCTGCCTGAGTGGATCACGTTCCCGCACGTGACGCAGTGGTAGTTGAACTCCGTCGACGGCCCCTCGACCAGGTCGGTGTCCGGATGATCGAGGCACTTCGGCATCGAAACCTCGTCTAGTGGTGCGGGTGCGCGGCGAGGTCCGCTTCGATCTGGTCGAGGAGCTTCTCAGCGTCCTCCTCCAGGTAGACCTCGGCCTCGCTTTTCACGTGTCGTCGCACACCTTCGATCGCCTCCTGGGCAGCGTCGTGGGCTTCCTTGCGGCCTGACGGAGGGATGCCCACGAGCAGGATCATGTGAGCGTCCTGCTCGGAGGGGGAAACGAGCTGGACGCTCCCAACGACCTGGGCGGCCTTCGAGTTGATGTCGCGCACATTGACCATGTCGAGGGACACAGGCTGGACGCAGTTCCAGCGCCCGTTCTTCCACGCGTGCTGGACCTCGACCTCGAAGCCCTTCAGGTCTTTGGCGACGAGCTTCCTCGGCACCACCCGCGTCCTCAGCTTTGTCCTCTTGGCGAGCGCTTGCTCGAACGTCGCTCGAACGTCCTCGTCCTTACGGCTGACCCTCTCCGGCTTGTCCTGGAGGTTCTGCTCGACGTACCGGTACATGAGGCGCCGGAATGTGGCGTTCGCGTCTTCGGTCTCACCCTCGATGGTCTCCGACCACTTCAGGAAGCCGTCAGGCGACGGAACGATCTGACGCAGCTCCTTGTCGAGGTTTGTTATCCCCGGGATGCAGCGCTTGCCGTCGAGCTTCTCGAGGGCGTTTCGGACCCGCATGAAGCTCGTCCGGATCGTGGCTGCGTGCGTATCCGGGAAGGCATCCGAGATCCGCTTCCACGCCTTGTCCGCCAGCTCGGCCTTGAAGAACTCGCCGGCCTCGGTGCGAAGGGCCAAGCCCACGTTGAGGGCCTCCCCCGAACCCTCGTCGGGAACGAAACGGAAGACGACGGCTTCGAACAGGCTTGTCATGATTGCACCCAGGCTTCCACGTCGGGAAACCAGTCCTCGATGGTGTTTCTGCGCTCCTTCAGCTTGTCGATGACTAGCTGAAGACTACTCTTGGCAGAAGCGCCGAGCCACAGGGGTGGGACCTTCCCTGCCAGCCCGTCCAGGAAGCCATCTGAAAGCCCGGCGATCTTCGCCTTGATCCCCGCGACGCTGGGGACCTTCGTGCCAAAACGCCGCGTGAACAGATGGGGGTTGAGCACGCTCTGCGGCCACGGCAGACCACCCGTCAGGATGTGGAGGTAGATGCCCGAGAAGGCCAGGTCGTGATCGATGGCGACGACTCGAGGCACGCTGCTCGCGTCGAGTAGACAGTTCGGGTTGTCTGGGAGCCGATCGCCGTTGTCGATGAAGGCGTCGAAGACGGCGATGCATGCGGCGTCTTCACGGAAGGGCTCCTCCAACGCGATCTCTTCCTTCCGGATCGGCTGCGTCGGCGTCAGGTACTCAACGCCGAACGCATCGCCCATGTACCTGGTCAGGTCTGCGTCCTGCACCTTGTCGCCGTGGAGCCACTTGGCGATCTGAACCGAGACGACCTTGGGAACGTCCACAACGTATCGAGGGGGGACGTAGACGCCAAGCTCGTCTGCGAGCAACCCGGCTACCCACTCACACCAGAAGGTGTGCTCCTTCTGCTCGATGAGCGCTCGGAGCTTCACGACGCACGTGAGCCCGCGAAGATCGGTTGGGCCAGCGAAGCAGTTGAGCAGGATGGGTTTGTTCCTGCCCTTGAACTGGTGCTTGGTTAGGGTGCTCGCCGTGACGGAAGGAAAGCTCGGCCCGCCCCCGGCACCGCCTGGAAGAATCAGGGTCATGCCCAGCGGGCAGAATACAGGACCGCCGCAGCAACGGGCCAAGGGGGCTGACGAAACTGCCAGGTAGCTGGCAGGCGCCCGGCTTCAGTGCTCGGGCATCTTCGGCGGTCGGTTCACCACCCAGTAGAAGTCGTCAAAGACGTGCCGCAGCCTGAGCACGTTGCCCCAGATGTCGTTGCCGAAGTGGACGCCGGGCTCCGGGGGCTTCGGCTTGCCCGGCTTCGCTTTCAGCGGCTTGGGCGATGTGTAGCGGAAGGCGTCGCCCTTCTTGTCGACCGCGTCGAACTCGAGGATCACTTTCCTGATGCCCTCCGGAAACGACTTCCCGTGGCGCTTCTCGATCTCCTCAGTGAGCCGCTTGAGGTCGTGGTTGAACTCGTGACCGTTGGGCAGGAGCGTCTTCAAGGTGTTCTCAAGCGCCTGGCGGTAGAGGAAGAGGATCGGGAGCACGATCTCCCAGAGGTTGTCGTCCGCTCGGCCTCTAAGGCCACGACCTTGAAGGCGGGCGGAGCGACGACGGTGACCATCTTCGTGACCTTCGACGGCCGGGAGCTTTCGCCGAAGACGCTGAGCCCGGGGAACCTAGCCGAGGGCGTTCAGGAGCAAGCCCGGGTCATCCAGGAGCTTCTCGACCAAGCTGCGGGCGACGAAGAGACGCACATCCCCTAGCGGTCGGGGAGGCAAGGCTTCGCGTCGGCGCTGCGGGCATGGCTCCGAATTCACCCCCGGTTGAACTCCTCCCCACGGATTCCAGCGATGCGACCGTCGCGATCGTGGCAATTTTCGCCCTCTTCCTGGTGGCCCTCTTCGGCCGGAAGGACCGTGGGATGCCCCGCCCACGCCGCTAGCGACCCGGCTCCCGCATCATCCGGGTGATCCTCATCACCCCAAGGGTCATCGAGACCGACACGCCAGCCGAACTGGTGGCCGAGCTGAGTGGGGACGGACCCGTCCGCCCGACCGGCCCCTGGTCGATGCACCCAACGTCTTGGTCGTCCACGACGACGATGATCTGAACGCCATCGGTCCGCACGAGAAGCTCGACCCGACGTTGGTCGTCCACCTCGATGACGATGCAGGCGCCGGGCTGGGCCGGTTCGATCAGCATGGTCGACCTCGGCATGTGCGGCGGTTAGGTGCGTCGATCGATCTCTATCGAAGAAAAGTGTCGAGGCTCTGCCGCCGCAATTCTTCGCGGGGGCATGAAAACGAACTTAGGAAAGCAGCGAATCTCTGAAGTAACATCCCCCGTCAGCGTGTCAGCCCCGTGGCGACAGTCGGACCCGAAGATCCTGAATCTTCCCGTATCGGCCAACGGGAACGTCGGCCAGCAGATGGTCCGCGAGGCTGTTCAGCGGGTCGTTCTGATGAAGAAGCACGGGTGGCCCCCCGATGACCTGGCCGACTTTTTCGACCACCTGAAGCGGCAGATTGAGGCAGCCGATCGAAGCTGGAAGGCAGACCGCAGCCTCTGCGCCGACGGGACGCACTGCTTCGCAGGGCCCTACGGTGACGCGATCGTCTTCTGCCCGGACGGAGCGATCCTACGAGGGCAGGTTCGGACCGGTTGCATGCTGGATCCGCTCAAGATGGTACAATCCCCGCAAGGGCGTTTCATGTTGCCAGCTCCAAACCGCAACGCTCGCGACGTCAGGCCGGTGGCGTGATGTCGCTCGAGGCAGTCAAGCACGCCTTTGTGGAGCTTGAGCGGCGGCCGGAGGCTCAGCAGATAGCGATTCGGCCGCTGCTCTTCACGATGATGAACCACCCGTCGCTCGTGGGGGACGTTCCGGCGGATGTCGATCTCGTGGGCCATCTCTTCCTCGCTTGGCAGGGGCTAAAGATCGCCCTGAGGAAGGGCCCGCCGGGCTTCACGAGGGAGGTCGACACCACGTTCCTGCGGGGACAAGCCGCCGACCTAAAGCTCGCGAACGAGCTAGCTGCCGAAGTGCACGTCGAGCGCCGACTCTCCGACGACCTCAAGCGCGGTGTGCGAGCAGGACTGCTCGGCTGCCTGGAGTACATGCACGGCCGCCCGGCGAAGGAGAAACAAGAGACGGTAGACTTGGAGCTCCTTGCCAAGCTCGTCACGCTCGGATTCTACAGCGACGTTAAGTACTTCGAGCACCTCGCGCGGGGCGGAGACGCACAGCTTCTAGTCGATGAGCGGTCACAGTCGCCCGTCTCGGTCCCTCAACCGGCAACTGTGAACGTTCGCACCGGAAAGCCTCGGGCCCGCGAGCGGCTCGAACCCTACGAGCCCGACCCGGATGCGCGCTACCGCCGTCTCTACCTCCATCGAAACGTCGCGGTCCGGTACCGATCGGATCCCACGGAGATTCGCCGCGGCTTCGTCATCGACGCGAACCGGTTCCACTTGTCGCTGGAGGCCGAGAACGGAGGCGCCGTGTTGGTGAATTTCGCTGCCGTAGAAGAGGTGGTCGAAGAGATGCCCGACGGCATGCCTCAGCCGCTGCCTACCCCACCGCCGCGAAATCCACCGGGCTCAGGTTGAGTGCTGTCCCGCTCGGGACTCAAACACGCGTAGCCCACTGCCCATCACCCCCGGTGCCTCGCCCAAACCCTCCTCTCCACCGCGATCTCCTCATACCGATCCCCCGTCACGATCCGCCCGCTCTCATCATCGAACACATCGTACTTCCGCAGCGCCTTCGCCAACCGCACGCCGCGTAGCTGCCCAGCCTCCACCACCCTCCGAAAGATCATCGGGTGGTTCACCCAGGCGCTCGGCTCCCCTCCTCCGTCGTCACCCATGAAGTCGTAAGGGCTCGGCGTGTCGTGCGCAGCGTCGTCGTAGTCGAGCGCGCGATCGCGATACCTGCGCCACACACCCAGCCTCTCCCGCCTGGCCGCCGCACCTGCAGCCAAGAAGCGCTTGCGGTGATCGGCTGCGGACTCGAAGACGAACGGGAAAGCAAGGCCGCGACGGAGAAGCTCCAACGACAAGAAGCGCTTCTTCTCCGCGGCGGCGTTGGCGGTGTAGACGAAGCCGAGGACGCGTCCGCGCTGGTCCACGACGTCGCGGTCGATCTCGACCAGGGCGTGCACAGCGCGACCGAGCGTGCCGAGCAGGAAGCGTGCGGCGTGACGCCAGCCGGGCTGGCAGACCTCGGCGTGCTTTCCGGGGCGCGGAACATAGGCAGGCTGTGAGGGCTCGGGGCGGACGGGCGCGACGTAGTGGGCTTCGGGTGCGTCGAGGCCAGAGAGGCGGATGGTGAGGTACGGCGGATCGGCGTCGGTGAGCTCGAGGCGGCGCGGCCTTGTCTGGCCGGGCATGAGGACCTCGATGGCGCCGCGCGATGGCTTGTAGGTTCGTCCGGCGAGAAGCAGGACGGGGTCGCGTAGGTGAAAGGTGTCGCCGTCGGGACGCAGGCGTTTCGCGCCTGCGTAGTCGACGGTCCCGAAGAGGTGCGGTGTGTTGTACGTGGCGCGTTTCATCGCTCGTCTCCTTTCAGACGCCTGCGCGTGAGCCGGCGAGGCCGACCTTGATGAGGTGCTCGGGTCGGCGGAGGACGACGCGGCAGATCTCGGCCCATTCGTCGAACCATCCGCGCAGCCGGGAGAGGCGCGCGAGCTGATTGCCCTCCTCGGTGCGAGTGCTCGTGTCAGGTGTGCCGGCGGTTCGACGCACGATGGCGACGAGCCGCTGGAGATGCGCACGCTCTTCGGGCCCGAGGCCGCGCTTGGCGAGGAGCTCGAGCGTGGCGTGGTCATCGTCGCGGGTCTCTTCGCGTCGCGGATCGTTCTCGAGGGCGTCGAGCCTGTCGAGGAGCGCGGCGACGCCGGCGACTGCTTCGGGGCCCTCTTGCGCCTCGAGCCCTGCGAGCAGGAAGAGCGCCTGCGGTGGGAACCGATGCGAGACGCTGGCGCGAACGAGCATGAACCCGCGCTCGTCCCAGGCGTCGAGCTCGCGGACGGCGTCAGCGGCCTCGGTCAGGCTGGGCTCTTCGTCCTCGACGTCGACGATGCCGCAGGCGTCGTGGAGGAGAGCCCAACCTTCTGCCAGATCGGCTTTGGTGAAGCCGAACGGCAGGAGCAGCGATCGAATGACGAGCGAGCCGCCGATGCCGCGGAGCAGTCGGACGGCGCGCACGGGCGCGGCTTCGAGCGTCTCGCGTGAGACGGCGAGCTTGAGATGCGTTTCCATGGCGCCCTCCCCTCACCGGCCGAGCTCGGTACCGCGCAACGTCGGCGGCAACGAGGCGTCGAAGTCGTAGTCGGCCGCGATGCGTCGCATGCTCGCGATGCCAGCGATGCGGTGGAGCTTGCCGTCAGGGAGCGCGATCGCGAGCACGGTGCTCCACTCCAGGTAGTAGGCCCACATCTCTTGCTCCAGCGCTTCGGCACGCTGGAGCAGGCCGACCAAGCTGTGCGTGGTCGGTCCGGTTTTGCGTCGACCTCCGCGATCTCCTTCGATCACGGCG
>JBGTSH010000040.1:0-46134 GCA_041940405.1 Polyangiaceae bacterium | reverse complement strand
CCGAGCGAGGCTACGGTCTGATCGATGCGGCGAGCGGCGGCGGCGTCTTCATCGTGCTCGCGCTGCTCGGACCGTCGGCGACGCTGGCTGCAGCCGTCGCGGCGCTCGGCGGCCTCGTAGGCGCGGCGCTGTGGGCGCAATGGATCGAGGGCTCACCTTCCCTCCTTCGTCCCTACGGGTTCTACGGGGGCGTCATCGGAATCGTCGTCGGAGCGCTCCTCGCGCCGCTCTTCGGAACCCAGACGTGGGCGCTCCTCGGCGCGTACGCGGTCGCCGCTCCGTGGGTCCAGGCCGTCGGCCGGCTTCGCTGTCTGGTTCAGGGCTGCTGCCACGGCGCGCCATCGGCCGAGGCGGTCGGCATTCGATACCGCCATCCACGTTCGCGCGTCGTGCGCCTCTCGCCCTGGGCGGGCGAGCCCGTGCATCCGACGCCGCTCTACTCCATCTTGAGCAATGCCCTCGCCGCCCTCGTGCTCTGGCGCGCATGGGCCGTCGAAATGGACGCGACCTTCATCGCGGGCCTCTACCTGATCCTCAACGGCCTCGCGCGCTTCGTCGAAGAGTCGTACCGCGGCGAAGGCCAGACGCCGGTTCGCGGAGCGCTCCGCCTCTACCAGTGGATCGCGCTGGCGTGCGTCGTCGGCGGCGCGGTGCTGACCGCGATCCCGAGCGGCGCGCGTGGTGGCACCTTCTTCTGGTCGCCGATGGCGATCGTCGTCGCGGCCGCGGTGGGCGTCGTCGTCGGCGCAGCGCTGGGGGTCGATCTGCCCAATTCGAAGGCGAGGTTCTCGCGTCTGGTGTGAGCCGAGCGGGAGGC
The DNA here is from genome assembly GCA_041940405.1 of Polyangiaceae bacterium. GTDB lineage: Bacteria > Myxococcota_A > Polyangia > Polyangiales > Polyangiaceae > Xiheicaenibacterium. The sequence continues at coordinate 45,317 of JBGTSH010000040.1, read as the reverse complement.
GGTTCGCGTATGCTTCGCGGCATGGGCCGACACGCGTGTGGACGGAGCGCGCTCGCCTTGGCGGGACTCCTCCTGTCGATGCCCGCTTGCGACGCGCCGAACGTCACGACCCAAGGTTCCGCACCTCATCCACCAACGAGCGCGGCGGCGCCCGAGGTGGCGCCCACGGGCGCTTCCGTCGCGCCCGCAGCAGCCAGCGTCGCTCCTTCGTTCCCGAGCGCGGTGGCACCGCTCGGCGGCACCTCGATGAAGATCGGGGCCATCAGCGTCACGGACGCTTCGAAGGTCGATGAGATTCCTCGCGTCATTCGAGCGAGAGAGGGCCGCTTTCTCACCTGCTACGAAGATGGCCTCCTCTCGAGCTCGGATCTCCGGGGCCGCGTGAGCGTGACCTTCGTGATCGGCCTCGACGGAACGATCGGCGCAGTCTCCGCCGGAGGGGACCTTCCTGACAGCACGGTCGTCGGCTGTGTCGCCCAGGGGTTCTACGGGCTCACCTTCGCTCCGCCGAAGAAGGTCGTCAAAGTCTCCGTCCCGCTGCAATTCAACACGAGCGCGAGCCCGGCGTTTACGCTCGGGGGAAAGGACTTCGAGAAGGCCACGATCGAGGACCTCCACGCAGCGGTCGTGGAAGCGGGCATCACGCTCCATACGCAATCGGTACCGCCCGATGGCGGCGGGCTCACCATGATGTACGGCTCCCTCGGCGACAGGGAGTTGACACTGGCGTTCTCATCGCAAGAACCCTCGAAGAGCGACGGCTTATCGATCCACTTCCGCAGGAAGGGCGTTGCGCTGCACAGAGGAAACGTCGTTCTGGGTGTCGCTGTCGAAGAAGACAAGTCCCCCTTCGACCGGGCTCGGGCGCTCCTCCGCGCGCTCGTCAAGACGCGGGCGTAGTCACCCCTTCTTGGCCTTGCCACGCTCCAAGAACGCTCGACCGCGCGGCGAGATCTCGTAGCCGACCTCGAAGCTCTGCGTGAGCCCCAGCTTCTTCAGCTTCACGACGTCGGCCTTGAAGCTCTTCGTCTCGCGCCCGAGCTTCGGTGCGAGCTTGCTCGCTGCCGTGCGCGGATGCTTGGCGATGAGCGCGAGCGCCCTCTTCGTCCACGGGCCATGCTCGCTCCGCTCATCCATCTTCTTGAGCTTCTCGGCGATCGCGCGACGTGCGTCCGCGTCGAGCGCGTCGTCGAGCGCGAGCGAGACGCGATCGCCGTCACCGCCGTGATGGAAGCGGACGCGCACGACGCTCTCCACATTGCCGGCGGTAGCGTGCTTCGACATGTAGGACAGAAGCGCTTCTTTGGACTCGAAACCTGCGCTTCGAGCGTCGTCCTCGGTGATCGCTCGCACCTTCATCACCGAGACTTCATCCACCTCGAGCACACCAATCGGGTGACAGCGGTATCGTCCACCGGGCTTTACCCGAGGAGTCTTCCACGACCGAAACGTCAGCGTCGTCGTGCCGGCGACGATGCCCTCGTGGAATCGTTTCTCGAAAAGGATCATCGGGGCGTCGAATCGTAAAGGTCTCGCGGCGGTTGCCGTATCGACATCCGAGATCCGGCCGAGCACGTACATGTGCGACGCCTGGAACCGCTGGCCTGGGCACAAGAAAACCAGAGTCATATCGAATAATTAGAGTAGCCGACCTGCGTCGTGCTCCGTACCCTCGGTTGCGCGAGCCTGAGGTTTCGGTCGGCTCGCGGGAGGTTCCCGTGGCGGTACGCGGACGCGCCCTCGTCGAGGGAGATCACTCGGAGTCTCAGCTCATCGCCCTCTGGGGTGAAGAGCATGTCTCGGGCCTCTACTCGCTCGACGCCTACGTGCAGACGTACAGCGGCACGCTCGACCTCGAAGCGATCGTTCGGAGCTCGATGACGCTCGAGCTCCACCGTGAAGACGGAGGCGAGACGCATCGCCTGCACGGCATCGCGGCCAAGGGCAGGCTCATTCACGATCAAGACGGTCTCGCCGTCTTCAAGGTGACCGTCGTTCCGCGTCTCTGGAACCTCACCCAGTCGAAGCACAGCCGCATCTTCACCGACGCTTCGTTTCCTCAAATCCTCGAAGCCGTCCTGAAGGACGAGGGCCTGCCGAGCGACTCCTACCGCTTGCAGCTCACGAAGAGCTATCCGGTCCGCGAGCACGTCTGCCAATACAAGGAGTCGAGCTTCGACTTCTTGTCGCGCTGGCTCGAGCGCGAAGGGATCCATTACTTCTTCGACCACGAAGGCGATCGCGAGGTCGTCGTCTTCGCCGACACCAACAGCGCCTTTTCCTTGATCGCGAGCCCCGTCGTTCGCTACCAACCGGTCACGCAGGGTGAGGTCGGGATCGAGGGCGCCTACCGCGTACGGGCGATCTATCGGTCGAAGCCGGCCAAGGTGACGCTCTTCGATCACGATCCGCTCCGGCCGTCGCTCGACGTCCGCGGCAGCTCGTCGGGGACGGCCGGCAGCGTCGGCGAGATCGTGCGCTGGGGCGACAACTTCACCGATCCCAAGGAAGCGGCGCGCGAGGCCGCACTCTACGCCGAGACGATCGCTTCGGGGCGCGAGACGTTCGAGCTCGAGATCAAGAAGCTCGGCCTTCGCTCGGGCTTCGCCTTCGAGCTCGCCGATCACCCGATGCCCGCGCAAAACGGCGAGCTGTTCGTCACCACGCTCCGGCACGAAGCGATCCTGGCGATGGACGACAGCCCGCTCCTCGAGCTGTGCGGCCTGCCGAAGAAGAGCGGCTACAAGGTGACCGCGCTGGCGCGGCGGACCGCGCTGCCCTTCCACCCGGAGCGCCTCACCGCGTGGCCGCGCATCACCGGGTCGGTCGACGCGACGATCGACGGTGCCGCATCGAGCGACTACGCGCAGCTCGACGAGCACGGCCGCTACAAAGTCACCTTCCACTTCGACGAGAGCGATCTCGTCGACGGTTCGCGCTCGACGTTCATCCGAAGGCTGCAACCCCACGGCGGCAGCGTCGAGGCGTTCCACTTCCCCCTCCGCAAGGGGACCGAGGTCCACGTGATGTTCCTCGGGGGCGATCCCGACAAGCCCGTCCTCGTCGGCGCCGCTCCCAACGTCTCGACGCCCAGCAAGATCACTTCGGCCAACAACACCAAGAACGTCATCCATACGGGCGGCGAGACCCGGATCGAGATGGAGGACGCCGCCGGCGGCCAGTACGTGAAGATCGACGTCCCCACGGCGAGCACCACGCTGCACATGGGCACGGGCGCTCACAACGTGATGGGAACGACGACCGGCAAAGGCAACCTCGTCACCGGTAGCAACGTCCTCATGGAGACCGGCGCGTGGAAGCGTGAGGACGTCACCGGCAGCCTGACCGAGACCTACAACGCGAGCCACACGCTCACCGTCGTCGGCGCCGTCACCGAGACGCAGAAGACCAGCATCACCTCGACGGTCACGGGCGCGACGACCCTGACGATCACGGGCAGCCTCACCGAAACCGTGAACGCGTCGGTTCGTGAGGAGTTCCTCTCCGCGTTCACGCACACCACCACCGGCGGAACGGACATCTCCTATCTCTGCGGCATGGAGCTGACCGTGACCGGTGGCGCCACCGAGACGTTCGACACGACGTACGCCCGAACCGTGACCGGGACGATGAGCTACGAGGTCACCGGCACCGCGAAAGAAGACTTCGGCGCGACCGAGCGCACCGTCGACGGCAGCTACGACCTCACCGTCGACGGCGACTACACCCTGCGCTGCGCTTCGCTCGCCGGCGACGCGTCGCAATGGAACAACACCGACGCGCTCCTCGACGGCCTCGTCGACCTCTACGACGAGCTCCACGGGATCGACATCAAGATGTCGCTCGCGACCGCCAGCGCCTACGGCGCCATCATCAAGGCCTACGGAAAGGACAAGTCGATGACCGGCGTGGGGCTCACGGCGACCGGGCTGCAGATCGTCCTCGCGGGCATCCACGTCGCGCAGACGCCGGTCCATTTCGATACCGACCCCGCCCAGATGGAGCCGGGTGCGCTCGATGTCGAGATGAAGGGCATGATGGTCAAGATCTGACGGAGGCCGACATGAAAGACATCTCCTTCACGCTCCGCTCTGCCGCCGTCCCCGCCGACGCCACCGTGCTCGCCTTCCGCGGCACCGAGCGCATCAGCGCGCCTTACGTCTTCGACGTCGTGTTTCGGACGACCGACTCCGACATCGACGGTCTCGGTTCGGTCGGCGAGACCGTTACCCTCACCGTCGAGCGCCCGCCGGCGAACCTCCTCGAGCTGCCGAAGCGCTGGACGCTGCACGGGGTGATCGCCGCGCTCGAGTGGGGAGCGCACGAGGGCGACCATGCGCTCTACCTTCTCCGCTTCGTGCCTCGGCTGGCCATGCTGTCGCTCTCCGAGCACAGCCGCGTCTTTACGGACGTCACCATCCCAGAGGTGATCCGCGCCGTCCTAAAAGACGAGGGAATCCCACAGGCCGCGCTACGCCTCGAGCTCGACGGCGACTACGAGAAGCGCGAGCACGTCTCGCAGTACCGCGAATCCAGCCTCGACTTCGTTCACCGGCTCATGGAGAAGGAGGGCATCTTCTACTTCTTCGAGCACGGCGAAGACGGCGAGACGCTGGTGATCGTCGACGACTTCTCTCGCTACATGAGGCTCGAGCCCCCGCTGGTCCGCTTCGTCCCGCGCGGCGGCGACGACGTCATGGCCGGCGACGCCTTCACCACGCTCGCCCGCGAGCGGAGCGCGCTACCCGGGAGGGTCGTCCTCAAGGACTACGACGAGCTGCACCCCGGGCTCGAGATCGCCAGCGAAGGCTTCGTGCAGGACGCGTCGCCGCGCGTGGTCGACTACGGCGAGCACCTGCAGAGTCCCGAGGGGGCGGCGCGCTACGCACGCCTCCGCGCGCAGATCGCGGTCGCGCAAGAAGAGCGATGGATCGCGCAGGGCGGCGTCATCGGCCTCCACGCCGGGGGCACCTTTCCCTTGCAGAAGTCGGCGGGCGCTCTGCCGGACGACTTCCTCGCGATCGAGATCGAGCACGCCGGCGTGAGCGACTCGCTCGAGCAGGCGGCACGCGACCTCCTCGACGTCGGCTTCTCCGGCGGGTATCGCACGAACGCCGTCCTGATCCCTGCAGATACGCAGTTCCGCGCGCCGCACACGACTCCCTGGCCGAAGCTCCACGGCGTCGAGCCGGCGGTCATCGATGGCCCCGCTTCGAGCCCGTACGCCCAGATCGACGAGCACGGCAGATACAAGGTCCATCTCCTCTTCGACGAAGGCGACCTGGTCGACGGCTCGCGCTCGACGTGGGTGCGCATGCTCGAGCCCCACGGCGGTGCGCCTGACGGCTTCCACTTCCCGCTCCGCAAAGGGACAGAGGTCCAGGTCGTCTTTTTGAACGGCGATCCTGACCGTCCTGTCATCCTCGGGGTTTCCCCCAACGCCGAGAAGCCCGCGGTCGTAACCTCCGGCAACAGCACCAAGAACGTCCTCAAGACAGGCGGCGACAACCTCTGGGAGCTCGAGGATCAGGCCGGCGCTCAGAAGGTCCTGATGTCGACGCCTCCGCAGGCGACGCACCTTCACCTCGGCTCGGGCGCCCACCAGTTGGAGCTGCGGACCGACGGAAACGGCCTGCTCCACTATGGCCAAGACCTCGACGTCGCAGTCGGAGCGATGAAGACCGAGACCGTCGCGAGCGATCTGACCGAGACCTACCGCTCGACGCACGCGCTCAGCGTGACCGGCCCTTCGCTGCGCACGCTGCAGACGAGCTGGACGCAGAACGTCCTCGGGCCGGTGACCAATACGGTCCTCTCGACGTTCACCGAGTCCGTCACCGGCGCGGTCGCGGAAACGTACCTCGCTTCGCTCACGACCCACGCCGTCGGCGCGACGACGATCACAGACGACGGCTCGCTCACCCACACCGTCTCCGGCGGGCTGGCCAAGGAGACGATCAGCTCCTCGAGAACCACGACCGTCGGTGCGACGGGTGACATCACCGTCAGCGGCGCCGTGACCGAGACGTACGGAGCGACGACACGCAACGTCCACGGAGGCTTCTCCGAGACGGTGACCGGGACGTATACGATCAAGGCGCCGAAGATGCTCGTCTACGCAGGCGACGCGTCGATCGTCGACCAGGGCATCAACGCGCTCGAGTCCGGCGTCAGCTGGCTCAACGGCTTCTTGAGCGCCCACTACGACGACGGCACGTCGATCACCGGCGCCGCGGCCTACGCCGCAGGGATCGAGCTCAAGGTCGCCGGCTACGGAAGCCACAAGACGTTCGTCGACATGTTCTACGTCGGTTTGAACGTCGACGCCGCCGCGGTTCGCGTCCTTCTCGACGGCACCTTCTTTCAGACCGCCGGCATCAAGATGGCGATGAAGGCGCTGCACATCATCATCTGAGGAGCCAGGAGAGCACGATGGATCTTCGAATCGAGCTATACGGCAAGAAAGTCCCGCTCCTCGCGCGGCCTGTCGGCTACCGCGGCACCGAGCGCGTCTCGGTCCCCTACGAGATCGATGTCGCCTTCGTCGCACCGATCACGATCGATTTCGATCCGTCGAAGCTGATCGACGAGCCGCTCTCGGTCGAGACGATCGTCGACTCGATCTCCTCGGACCGACTCTCCGGCGTCGTGGTCGAGGCGTCCGTCCTGCTCGCCGAGGGAAATGAGGCGCTCGTCGCGGTGAAGCTCGTGCCCAAGCTGCACCGCCTCGCCCAGACCTTCCACAGCCGGATCTTCGTCAAGAAATCGATCCCCGAGATCGTGGCCGAGGTGCTCGAGCTCGAGGGCCTCGTCGCGAGCGACTTCCGGTTCGAGCTCAGCGAGAGCTACGAGAAGAAGGAGCACGTTTGTCAGTATCGCGAATCGAGCCTCTCCTTCATCTCGCGGCTCCTCGAGCGCGAAGGCATCCACTACGCGTTCGAGCACGGCACCCTAGGCGAGGTCGTCGTCTTCCGCGACAGGCCCCTCGGTCCCGAGGCGCCGCTCCCCTTCGCCTACCATCCCGAAGCGGCCACCCTCACGGCGGTGAGCTCGAAGCCGATCGTCCACGCCCTCAAGGCGCGGCACGTCGCGCTTCCGTTCGAGGTCGCCGTCACCGATCGCTCTCCGTACGGCTCGAGCCGTGACGTGAGCGGCCGCTCGACCGTCGTCCCGAGCACGCGCGCCAAGGTGGTCAAATGGGGCGCCAACGAAGAGACCCATGACGCCGCGGGTCGACGCGCGCGCCTCCTCAGCGAAGGGCTCCGTTCGCGCGAAGAGGTCTTCGAGGGCGCGTCGACGAGCCCCGCGCTGCGAGCCGGCGGACGCTTCACCCTGACCGACCACCCGCGCGGGCAGCTCGATCAGAGCTATTTCCTGACGACGGTGCACCATGAGGTGCTCCTCACCGCGACGACCGAGCACCGCTCGCTCCTCGGCTTCTCGTCGAAGAGCGAGCACTTCGTGCAGACGCGCTTCGAGGCGATCCCGGCATCGTTGCCGTTCCGGCCCAAGATCGCGACCCCGGTGCCGAAGATCGAGGGCCTCGTCGACGCCGTCGTCGACGGTCCCGTCTCGAGCGAGTACGCCCAGCTCGACGGCGACGGCCGGTATCACGTCCGGGTCCGCTTCGACGAGATGGCCGCGAAGGATGGCGGGGCGTCGATGTGGGTCCGGATGCTGCAGCCGCACGGCGGCACGACCGAAGGGATGCACTTCCCGCTCCGCAAGGGAACAGAGGTGCACCTGACCTTCCTCGGGGGCGATCCTGACCGGCCCGTCATCGCCGGCGTCGCAATCAACGCAGAGAAGCCGAGCCCGGTGACCCAGGGCAACGCCTCGCAGAACGTGATCCAGACCGGCGGCAACAACCGCCTCGAGATAGAGGACGCGCGCGGCGGGCAGTACCTCAACATGAGCACGCCGACCGCATCGAGCCACATCCACATGGGAGCGGGCCCGTACCAGCTCGCGATGCGCACGACGGGACAGGGCCACCTTTTCACCGGCTCGAGCATGGAGGTCGAGGTGCTCGGTCCGAAGACCGAGAACGTCGCGGCCGACGTGAGCGAGACCTACAACGCAACGCAGACGCTCGAGGTGCACGGAGCGTTCACCGAGACCCTCGCCTCGACGCTCACGACGTCGGTCCTCGGACCGGTCACGGTCGGAATCGTCGGCGAGCTGGCGGAGACGATCACGAGCGCGGTCACCGAGACCTACGCTTCGGGCCTCTGCACCAACGTCTGCGGTGGGCTCGCCAAGCTGACGTACGACGCCGGGCTCACGCACCACGTGACCGGCAGCACCACCGTCAACTTCAACGCAAGCCAAGAGACCAAGGTGGACGGTCCGCTCGATCTGACGATCAGCGGCGCGGTGACGGAGACCTTCGCGACGACGAAGCGTCACATCAAGGGCAAGTACGACGTGACCGTCGACGCCACGTACACCCTGTCGTGCCCGAACCACGTGATCGACGTGCCGCAGGTCGGGCTCAATTTCGGCACGCTGATGCGCCTGTCCCCGTTCCAGCTCGAGTGCGAGTGGACCAAGACCGAAGCGCGCTGGTTCACCTTCAAGTTCGGCGGGTCGAGCAAGGCGTACACCGGCCTCTTCGCCGGCGCCTACGGAGCCAAGATCCACATCTATGGCAGCCTCTTTTCGGGTCGGCCCAGCTTCAAGCTCAAGCTCGGCTCGATGAAGCCTGCCGCGCAGCTCTTGAAGATCGGCATCCGCGGATTCGAAGTTCACATGGGAGCCAAGGTCCTGACCTGAGCACACTCGTCGCATGAAAGTCATCAAGCCGCTCAAGCTCGGGATCCTGACGCGCGTGTTCGAGCACGGACGCGATCCGATGCTCGTCGTCACCGTGTTCGCGGCGTTCCCGTTCGACGAGCCGCGCGCTCTCTTCACCGAGCAGGCGCTCTGGCGAACGATGGGCGAAGAGCTCGGCCCCGGCGGCGCTTTCGACACCGGTCTTCCGAAACCGCGGGGTGAGGTGATCGTCGACGCGATCGCCTACGCCCCGGGCGGCGAGCCGCAGCCGGGCGTCAGCGTCGAGCTCGAGATCGCATCGGTGAAGAAGAACCTCTGGGTCGCGGGACCACGACGCTGGGAGCTGCTCGGTATGACGATGCCCGAGCCCTTCGTCGAGATGCCCGTCGACTGGGCACACGCCTTCGGCGGCGAGGGCTTCGCACACAATCCCCTCGGAAAGGGCGCGGCGCCGGTGGTCGGGCCCGACGGAAAGAAGCATCACCCGCTCCCGAACGTCGAGTATCCGGATCAACGCGTTCAGTCGAAGGGTGACAAGCCCAAGCAGCCCGCGAGCTTCCGCGCGATCGACTACACGTGGCCCCAGCGCATGAAGCGCCTCGGCACCTACGACTCCAAGTGGTTCCAAGAGGAGTTCCCCGGCTTCGCGCGAGACATCGACCTCGAGGCCTTCAACGCGGCGCCCGAAGATCAACGGATCACCGGCTTCTTCGAAGGCAATGAAGAATTCTCGGTCGTCAACATGCACCCGACCGAGCCGAAGATCGTGAGCCGCCTGCCCGGGCTGGTCACGCGCGTCTTCGCGACCGTCGAAGAGGCGGGCGCCGAGGATCTGCGAGAGGTCGCGATGCGCGCCGACACCGTGCAGCTCTATCCGCATCGCAAGATGGGCGTCGTCGTCTTCCGCGGGATCCTCAAGATCAAAGAAGACGACGCCAACGACGTGAAGCACCTCATGGTCGCGGCCGAGCGCATCGGCGAGCCTCGCCAGGCCGACCACTATCGCGCCGTCCTCGCAGCGCGCCTGGACAAGCAGAAGGGCGGTCTCCTCGCGCTGCGCGACAGCGATCTGATGCCCGACATCGCCCGCTTCGAAGGCGACGACCCCTTCGTCGACGAGATGATGAAGAAGCTCGGACGCGACAACCTGATCGAGGAGAACCTCCACCGCCGCGCGGTGAAGAACCACGCGGACCGCGTGGCCAAGGCGCGGGCCTTGGGCTTCGATCCCGCCGAGGTCGTCGGCCCTCCTCCCGAGCCGATCCAGAAGACCAAGGTGGATCCCGAGAACGTCGCCGAGGTCGTCGCCGCCAGCCAGAAGCAGTCCGAAGAGGACGAGATCCAACTCGAAGAGGCGCGCAAGAACGCCGAAGAGAAGGCTCGCGAGCTCTGCCAGAAGAACGGCATGGACTACGACGAGATCATGAAGAAGGCGGGAGACGAAGGCGGTGGCCCCCCTCAGATCTCCGCCGACCGAGAGCTGGCCAAGCTGCGCGCCGCCGTCGCCGACGCTCGTGCGAACGGCGTGCCGATGCCTCAGCTCGAGGCGATGGCGGCCGACCCGCGTTTCGAAGCGCGCCTTCGCGAGAACGAGCGCTCGCTGATCGAGCTCTACCGAAGGTTCGTGCACCACATGCCGCCGGTCGCCAACGCCGACGCCTCGCTCGCCGAAGCGCGAGGCGAGATGTTCAAGCGGACGCTCGAAGAGGGCAGAGTGGCCGAGCGCGACTTCTCGGGCGCCGATCTTCGCGGCGTCGACTTTCGCGGCAAAGACCTGCGGCGCGCGTTCCTGGAGAAGGCCAACCTCGAAGGCGCCAACCTCGAGGGCGCCGACCTCGAGGGCGCCGTGCTCGCGCGCACGAACCTCAAAGGCGCGAACCTCTCCAAGGCGAAGCTCAAGGACGCAAACCTCGGCCACGCCGATCTCACGAGCACGCGCTTCGAGGGCGCGGATCTCGCGCACGCGACCTTCGACAAGGCGACGCTCAAGGACACGGTCCTCGCGGGGGCTACGCTCACCGGCACGACGCTCGACGAAGCGGTGCTCGACGGCGTCGATCTGTCCGGCGCAAAGCTCGACAACTGCATCTTCCGAAAGGCGAAGATGCCCAAGACCAAGCTCGACCGATCCACGCTCGAATCGGTGCTCTTCGTCGAGTGCGAGCTCGAGAAGGCGAGCTTCGGCGGCGCGACGCTGACCAAGAGCGCCTTTTTCATGACGCGCGCCGACGGGATCGATTTCTGCGATGCGATGGCCGACAACGTGAGGTTCGTGCACGAGTGCACGCTGAAAGATGCGGTCTTTACCCGCGCGTCGCTCAAGGGCGCCAACTTCCGCGATTCGGACCTTCGCCACGCCACGTTCGAGGGCGCCGACATGGAGGGCGCCGAGCTGTCCAATGCCAACCTCGAAGGCGCGAAGATCGAGCGCGCCAACCTGCGTGAGGCCCGGTTGGTCCGCGCGAACCTTGCCGGCGCTTCGCTCGCATCGACCAACCTCATCGGCAGCATCATGCAGAAGGCGCGCGTCGGCGGAGCGAGCTTCCAAGACGCGAACCTCTTCCGCGCCGACCTCGCGTACGTCACGGGCGACGATGCGACCACGTTCTCCGGGGCGTACATCGATCAGGTACGCACCATTCGGAGGAACGCGTGACAAAAGACGAGCTCTGCAACCTGGTCCACGGGGGCGACGTCGTCGACGGCGCCAGCCTCCCGGAGCACGACCTCCAGGGCGCTCGCCTCTCCGGCGGCATCTTCGAGAGCTGCGCCTTTCCGCGAGCGCGGCTCGCCGGTGCGACGTTCCAAGAGTCGGTGATTCGCAACACGGATCTCTCGGGTGCAGACCTCTCCGGCGCCGACCTCCGGCACACCGTCCTGCAGAAGTGCTCACTCAAAGGCGCGAGCCTCGCCGGGGCGAAGCTCATCAACACGACGTTCGCAGAGTGTGACCTGAGCGGAGCCTCGTTCGAGGGGGCGACCTTCGAGATGTGCTCCGTCAGCGACAGTGCGCTCGACCGCGCTTCGTTTCGGAGCACCCGGGTACACGGCTCGATGTTCGCCAAGGCGACCTACGAAGGGACCGACTTCGCCGGCGCGACCCTCTCGATGGTCGTCTTGCACGAAGCCGATCTCCGGACTGCAAAGCTCGAGAACACGGTCTTCGACCTCGCCGTCTTGCTGAAGGTGAACCTCGCCGGACAGGATCTCCGCAGCGTGAAGATGCACGCGACGCAGCTCTCCGACGGCAACCTCGCCGAGTGCGATCTCTCGGGTGTGTTTCTCGAGAAGTGCACGCTCAAGGGCGTTGACCTCAGGCGCGCGCGCCTCTGCCAGGCCAAGGCGATGCACGCTCTCTTCGCCGAGGCGAAGCTCGCCGGAGCGAACCTCGCGGGCGCCACGATCCGTCAGTGCATCTTCGTCTCCGCGGATCTCGAGGACGCCGATCTCACGCAGGCCGACGCGTTCCAATCCGTGTTCCAGAAGGCGCGCTGCGTGCGCGCGCGCTTCGACGGGGCAGAGCTCGGCTACGCCGACTTCTCGTACGCAGACATCTCCGGAGCGAGCTTCGAAGGGTCCAAGACCCATCGAACCCGCTTCCACTCCGTCACCGTCACCGACCCGCCGACAGGAAGCCGCTGGGGATCGCTCGGCGACGACGAGCGTCTCGCTCGCGCCGAGAAGCAGGACCCGTACAAGGCGGCCCGCGAGAAACAAGATTCACCCCAAGGATGAGCGCAACGTTGCCCGTTGGAGGAACCATGTCGAACGCGATCAAGAAGCTCTCACGAAGCGCCGTGTACCAGGAGCGCGCGACGATCGTTGCGGCCGACGGCGGCGGCTGGCTCGTCCAATCGGAGTCGGGGCGGTACGTCGCGACCCGCGCAGTGAGCTGTCTCGTCGAGCCCGAAGCCGGCGATCTCGCGCTCTGCGCGGTCGGCGAGGACGGGACGAGCCACGTGCTCGCGGTCCTCGAGCGCACGGCCGGGCGCCCCGCGGTGATCAGCACCGAAGGCGACGTCTCCATTCGGTCGGCCGGGCGCCTCCAACTGAGCGGACAGGAGGGCGTCGATCTGGTCACCCGCGGCGAAGCGAACGTCGTCGCCACAGAGGTGTCGGTCCACGCCGAACGCGGCAGCCTCGTCATCGACGCGATGCGCGTCGTCGGCGGTCTCATCGCGGGCGACGTCGACAGGGTCAAGCTCGTAGCGAGGGCGCTCGATCACGTCGTCGACAGGTTCACCCAACGGGTCAAGGCGTCGTACAGGACGATCGAAGAGCTCGACCGCGTCCGCGCCAAGAACGTGGACCACGTGGCGTCCGGAACGATGAAGGTGCACGCCCGCGAGACCGTCATGACGGCTGACGGTCTCGTGAAGATGGACGCCGAGCAGATTCACGTCGGGTAGCCATGTTCGCCACGACGCTGCTCCCCGGAATGTACCTCGGCGTGCCCGACGTCTGCATGACGCCGCCGACGGCGATCCCCGTCCCCTACCCCAACATCGCGATCCCGCCCCTCGGCGTGCCGGCGGTCTATCACATCCTCTACATGTGCACGCCGGCCCACAACTTCGCGACGACCATCATGCTGACGATGGGCGACACCCCCGGCGTCATGCTCGGTGTCGCGTCCGGCATGGTCATGGGCCCATCGCGCAACCTGACGGGCGCGTTCACCGTCCTGACGGGCGGGCTTCCGACGGCTCGCATGACGAGCATCGGCATCACCAACATGACCAACTGCCCCAACGTCGATATCGCGCCCAGCCAGGTGAAGGTGCTCCTGCTGGCTCCGTAATCTTCCAGCAATTGGGCCAGGCTCGCAGTCGTTCGGCATCATGCGCGGACGATGCGGACGCCGATCAAGCTCGTTTCGTCGCTCCTTCCTTTCCTCGTTCTGGCGCTCTCCTGCGGCTCGGCCGATACCGCGGCTCGCACCGGTGCAGAGGCCGAAGAGCCCGCAGCCGTCGAAGCCCACGCGGATGCGTCGCTCCAGAAGGATGAGACTTCTGTCGGGAGCGCAGCGGCGCCCGGTGAGGCGGCGGCCAAGACCGCGGAGCCGCCGAAGGACGACCGGCCGCGCATCGGCGCCTTGGGGCCGCATACTTGGATCTGGAAGCGGCCCGCGCGCGAGGGGCTCGCGATCGGCAAGATGCGGATCGGAACCAGCGCGGTCCTCAAGTCGCCGCAGCCGGTCGACGGCCCCGGCTGCACGGGCAAGTGGTACGCGATCGAGCCGCGCGGCTACGTCTGCGACGACAACACGGCGACCTTGGACCTCGAGGACCCCTGGTACAAGGCGCTCGCCTACTCGGCCCCGAAGGCGGGCCACTGGCCGTACCGCTACGCCCACGCGAACGGGACGCCGATGTACGGCCGCGTGCCGACCCCGGAAGAGTGGAAGAAGGCCGAGCGCGACTACGGTCCGGTCAACACCTGGAAGACGCTCGGCGCGTGGGCCAAGGGGCACGAGGAGAACATCGTCGACGAGCCGATCAAGGCCACCGACGAGGTCCCCTACTTCCTCAAGGACGGAAAGCGGACCGCGCCGGGCGGCAACTACAACAAAAATGCGCTCGTGTGGAAGAAGATGCCCGCGGGCTCGATGCTGGCCTACTCGCGTGCGTTCGAGATGCATGGGCGCGTCTGGCTCCTCACCCCCGACACGATGGTCGTGCCCGCCGACCGCGTGAGCCACATGAAGCAGTCGACCTTCGAAGGGATCCACTTCGACAAGTCGGAGATGCGCCTTCCGTTCGCCTGGAACCGATCGAAGGCACCGCTGCCGAAGTACAAGCGCGGCGCCGACGGGAAGCTCGCCGCGACGACGGACACGCTCGCGCCCAAGACGCCCATCGAGATCACCGGCCAGGAGCTGAAGGAAGACGGAATGGTCTACTTCGAGCTCCGCAAAGAGCCCGGCACGTACGTGGGCAAGAACGCCGACCCGTCCAAGGCGCTCGACATCGATCTGGTCGTGACCCGTGCTGCGACCGAACTGCCCAGGGGTATCGACAAGGATGAAAAGTGGCTCGAGGCGAAGATCCTGAGTGGGACGCTTACGGCCTACGTCGGGCTGGATCCGGTGATGACGACCCTGTTTTCACCGGGCAAGGGCGGCGCGCCCCTCCCGACCTACAAGTTCCCCGACGATCACTCCAAATACGCGACCACCGCGCTCGGCAACTTCCCCCTCGAGTGGAAGGAGCGCGTCGCCACGATGTCGAACGAGAAGGGCGAGCCCAAGATCCTCTGGTTCACGGACGTCCCGCATCAGCAGTACCTCCGTGCGCCGCTCGCGATGCACGTGACCTACTGGCACGAGGACTTCGGTAAGCGAAAGAGCGCCGAGTGCCTGAACGTCTCGCCCCTCGACGGACTGTGGCTCTTTGGCTGGACCCTCCCCGTCCTGCCCGAGGGCTGGAACGCGGTTGGGGCCGGCGGCGGAAACGGCGAGTCGACAGTCGTCGTCGTCGGGACCTGAGCCGCGAATTCGGCTCCTCGCTTCGGCGGCCCGGTTGAGCTAAGGGATGCGCCACGATGGAGCATCGCGTTTCGCACGACGTGGGCAAGGACCTCGCCAAGAAGGCGACGGTGGCGGCGTTCGCCGCCTACAAGCAGAAGTACGGAGATTACAGCCCGACGACTACGTGGACGTCGGACTACGACGCCACCGTCAGCTTCGCAGTGAAGGGCTTTCGCCTCGACGGCAAGATCCACATCAAGGACGCCGAGGTCGTGATGGACATGGACGTGCCGTTCTTGCTGAAGCCCTTCCGCAAGCGCGCGCTCGACATCATCGAGACCGAGATCCGCGCGTGGTGCGACAAAGCGAAGAAGGGCGAGATCTAGTGGCGCAGTTCATCTTGACCGCGGTCGGTGCGGATCGGCCGGGCCTCGTCGCCGATCTGACGAAACACGTGCACGACGCAGGCGCGAGCCTGGCGGACAGCCGCATGGTGAACCTCCGCGGTCACTTCGCGCTCCTCGCGATGGTCGAGGGTGCGGACGACGCGATCGCAGCCGCCAGGCGAGCGCTCGAGTCGGATGCGAAGCGAATCGGGCTGCGTCTCGAGATCGAGACCGTCGAGAAATCCGCGGCTCCCGGCCCCGGCACCGTCCCCTACCGCCTCAAGACGTACTCGGTCGACCAGCCGGGCATCGTCGCTCGCGTGACCGAGGTGCTGCGCAAGCACGGCGTGAACGTCGAGGAGCTCGAGACGCGGGTCGAGTCGGCGCCGTTCGCCGGTACACCCTTGTTCCTCCTCGAAGCGGTGGTGACGCTGCCGAGCGGCGTCAGCGCGCGCAAGGTGCGCGACGACCTCGCGGGCCTGGGCGACGCGATCGGCTGCGACGTCGATCTGGATCCGGCCTGACTACGGCCACGCGGGGGACGGCATGTACGTGCCACCCGTGGGGGCTGGCCGGGCGGGAAGCTCCTTGGGGGGCGGGCGAGGGAGTGGCTTGGCCGGCGGAGGAAGCGGCGGGATCGCTGCCAGATCTTCGAGCTTCGAGAGGTTCTCTTTTACCTCGGCGGCCTGCGCATGGCCCGCGTGCGAAAAGATCCTGATCGCCTCGCGGTAGGCGGCGCGGGCGGCGTCGAACCGACCGTCTTCGGTCATCATGATCGCCAGGCTGTTGAGGGTGAGCGCGACGTCGGGATGATCGGGGCCGAGCGCTCGCTTGGTGATCTCGAGCGCGCGGTCGTAGGTGCTGCGTGCCTCGTCACGCTTGCCCTGGAGCTTCAACACGCCGGCGATGTTGTGCAGGTGCCTGCCGATGATCGGGTGGTCTTTCGACAAGCGCTTCTCGTCGATGGCCATCGCGCGCTGGTGCCGCTCGAGGGCGAGATTCTTGTCTCCGGTCGCGCGCGCGAGGTTCCCGAGGTTGGTGAGGATCCGCGCACCACGGGCGCCTTCATCCTCGTCGAGCTTGTTCGCCAGGTACATCGCCCGCCCGAGCTCGCGCTCGCTCTCCGCCAGCCTTCCCTGCGCGAGGTACACCACGCCCATCGCCTCGGCCAGATCGGCCTCGAGGGCGCGAGGGCGCCCTGCGCGTGCGACCGCGGCTTCCGCGAACGCCACCGCCTGCCTGGCAGCGGTCCAATCGTGTCGAGCGCCGGCGATGGTCGCGATGAGGATGGACGCGCGGGCTACACCACGGTCATCGCGCGCCTCTTGGAGCACGAGCAGCGCTTCCTCTGCGACGCTCGAGGCGTCGGACGTTCCCGACGCCCGCTCCATATGCGCCGAGGCGAGCAGCGCTTCGCCGAGGCTCGCAGGGTGTTTGCTCCCGCGTGCTTCGCTGACGGCGATCCGAGCACTCTCCCGCGCGTTCGAGAGCTGACCGAGCCCGAGCGCAGCTCGCGCGGCAGCGACCGCATCCCTGGACGCCAGCGCTCGACGCCTGAGCTCCGGATCGGCAGGCAGCGAGGGCAAGCTGAGCGCGGCGGTACCCGCACACCGATCGATATCCGGAAGCATCGAGGCGACGACCCCGGCCGCTTGCGCCGTACCGTCGAGGTCGACGTCCTCGAGCGTCTTCACCAGAAGCCCGACCTCGGCGAGCTCCCAATCCAGACAAGCGAGGCTCGCACCGCTCGTCGCCGCATCGGGAGCGTCCGGCTTCTCGCTCGACCGGCACGCGTCGTCGTAGGCTGCGCTCCACTCCACACCCCATCGATCGAGCTGCCCGGCGATGTCGTCCGCCGTGGCCCCCCCGAAAGCAGGCGCCCTGGATTCGAAGCTCGACCGCAGCGCAGACGCCTGCTTCTTGCCCCACACATTGGAGAATGTAGCCGCGCCGTGCCCGCAGGCGCCGGCTTCCGCAGCAGTCCTGTTGATGGCGATGACGAGCAGCGCCAAAGAGACGATGGCGGCGAGACCCAAGAGCGAAACGACGGCGATCTTCCGCCAACGCGGGCCGTCGGACTGAGCGAGCGTCCGAAGGAGCACGGCCAGGCTCGGATGTCGAGCCGACGGCGCTGCGGCGAGCGCCCGGCGGATCGCGGCGTCGACCTGGCGCGAGACGCGCCGATGGCTCGGCGGTTTGACGTCGCCCCGCCGGATAGCGCTCGACAGCTCCGCGATGGTCGACCCCGCGAACGGACGGTGACCATGCAGCGCCTCGTAGAGCGATGCTGCGAACGAGAACTGATCGGAACGCGCGTCCGCGGCGCGACCCTCCAGCTGCTCGGGCGCCATGTACGCGGGCGTCCCCAGGAGCGCGCCGGTCCTCGTGAGCGCACCTTCGACCAAGAGCTTCGGATCCGGAACGCCGTCATCGGACGAGGTGGCGCGGGCCAGCCCGAAGTCGCTCACGCGAACACGGCCGTCATTGCCGACCAACACGTTGTCCGGCTTGAAGTCGCGGTGGACCAACCCTGCTTGGTGGGCGGCGACGAGTCCGCGCCCTGCCTGCACGAACGCGTCGATGATCGCCTCGGTCTTCCTCGGCTCTTCGGCGAGCCAGGCGCGAAGCGTCGTTCCCTCGACGAGCTCCATCGCGAAGTAGGCCGACTCGCCCACCTCTCCCACGTCGAAGACGCCGACGACGTTGGGATGGGACAAGCGCGCCATCGCCTGCGCTTCGCGAACCATCCGGGCACGGGCTTCACCGCCGCCGAGCTCGGGCCGGAGCACCTTGATGGCCACCCGCCTGTCGAGCTCGGGATCGCGCGCCGCGAGGACCACGCCCATGGCTCCCTTGCCGATCGGACCGACGACCTCGAAGCGACCGACGCGGCTGCCCGCGGGGAAGTCGTCCTCGTCGTTCGCGGACGCTCCCGCCGGCCGTCGGGCCACGACCGCGCTCGCGACAACGCCGCGGCAGGTCTCGCATGCGTCGAGGTGGGCGTCGGCCCGAGCGAGCTCGTCCGCCGAGAGCCCCCCCTCGAGGAGCTCGAGCACGATGATATCGTCGAGGCAGCCCACGCTTCGTTCCTGACTTTCCGCGTCCGGCTGCTCGAGTCTACGCTCGCCGACGAGCATGGGCACGCCCCTCTCCCTTGAGCTTTCGGATCTCGTCGATGCGGCTCGCAAGGCTTGGCCTGGCGTCATGATCGACGAAGCCGAGCTCGTGCGGACGCTCGCCGAGCACCCCAAGGCGGATACACCCGGCGCGATCGGCGCGGATGCGGCCATCGACGCCGCGCTCGCGCTCGCGTGCGGACGTGGAGACAAGGCCGCCCTCTCGGCCTTCGATGCGATCGTCGCCGACGTCGTTCCCGGAGCGCTCGCTCACATGAAGCTCTCCGCCGACCGGGTCGACGAGGTCGCGCAGCGCGTCCGCGAGCGGCTCCTCGTCCCGACCGAGGACGGGCCGCCACGCATCGCACGCTACGCCGCACGCGGAGCAATACGAGGGCTGGTGGCGGTCGTCGCGGCGCGCATCGCCATCGAGACGACGCGTTCCGACAAGCGCGAGCGCCCCGGCGACGAGCCCGCCGATGTGCCCGGCGACGCAGTGAGCCCCGAGCTCGCGCTCGTCAAAGAAGAGTACCGAGCCGCCTTCCGCGGCGCCTTCGCCCGGGCGGTCGGCGAGATCGACGCTCACGATCGCAACCTCCTGCGCTTGCACCTGGCCTCGGGCGTGACGCTCCCCGAGCTGGCCAAGATGTACGGCGTCGATCGCGCGACCATCGTGCGCCGTCTCGCGCGAATTCGCGAGGCCATCTTCAACACGACGAAGCGTACGCTGAAGGCCGAGCTTCGCATCGACGAGCGCGAGTTCGAGAGCCTGCTCGGCATCGTACGAAGCAAGATGGACGTGAGCGTCATGAGCCTCCTCCGCGACGACGCTACGCGTTCGGCGACTTGAGCCTGCGGATCGACCTCGGCGACAACGAGACGACGCGCCAGCCCGACTCGCCGTTCACGAGCTTGGCGACGAGGTCGACGTTCTTGCCGTCCTTTCCACCACGGATCCGTACGGTGGCCCGCTTTGCATCCTCGTCCGTCGTAACCGCGCTGCGGACGACGACCCCGGGCAGCGCGTTTTCTACCGCGCGCGTCGCGGCAGCTTCGGCTGCGCTGACTCCGCAGGCCTCGGCCCTCTCCGGGCTGGCCGTGAGGGCCGTCAAGGCCGCGGCAAGACACATGGCGGTGACGGCGACGGCACGCTTCGCGAAAACCATGGCGTTCTCCTTGGAAGTACGGCGGCTCACTTGCCGCCTTTCGAAGGGAGAACGGTTGCCCGGCCCGAGCGGCGCAAAAAAAACGCGGCCGGGCTCAGGCGCCCACGGCGCGCGACCAGACGAGCCTGCCGCGGACGTAGGTCCGCGTAACCGGAGCAGCCTCGGCGCCGAAGGTAGCGATGCGAAGCGCGCCGTCCTTCCCTTCGGCGTGCCCTGGACGGTGGAGGACCGCGAAGTCCGCCTCTTTTCCGGGCTCGAGCGATCCGACGACGTCGTCTTTGCCCAGCACACGAGCGCCGCCCAGGGTCGCGAGCTCGAAGAGATCCGCGGCCGTCGCGCCCGACCCGGTCACCAGCGAGGCGTCGTACGCGTGCGACAGCGTGCGCCGAATGTCGAAGCTGCGGCCGGCGGCGACGTCGGTTCCCAGACCGACGACCACACCTCGCGAGCGTGGGTCCGCGAGGCGCATCATGCCGCTGCCGAGAAAGAAGTTCGAGTCGGGACAGTGCGCGATCTTGGCTCGCCGCATCGCGATGCGGTCCCAGGCAGGCCCTTCGAGATGGATCGCGTGAGCGAGGATCGTCCGCTCATGGACGAGCCCGACGCGCTCGTACACGTCCAGGTAGTCGGTCGCCCAGGGATGGACATCGAGCGTCTCGCGCTCCTCTTTCGGGTTCTCGGCGACGTGGGTCATCACGATGAGGCCACGGCGCTCCGACAGCGCGGCAGCACCCGCGAGCGCGGTCTTCGAGCAGGTGATCGCGAAGCGCGGCGTGACCGCGAACGAGAGGCGTCCGGCGTCTCGGCCGTGCCACGTCGCCGCGAGCTCGTCGGCCTCGGCGAGGGCGCGGTCCGCCGGGACGCGGAGCGCGTCGGGACAGTTCTGATCCATCAGGACGAGGCCCACGACCGCGCGAAGGCCAGACTCCTCGAGGCACCGGAACAGCGCTGTCGTCGCCGCTGCGCTCGAGCTCGAGTACGCGCCGATGGTCGTCGTGCCGTACCGCGCGCAAGCGGTCACGAACTCGCGCGCGACGTCGGCGGCGTAGGTCGAATTCGAGAAGCGCGCCTCCTCGGGGAACACCGTGCGCTCGAGCCATTCGAGGAGCGGACCGCTCGCGCTCCCGACGACGCGGGTCTGCGGATAGTGAAGGTGGGTGTCGATGAAGCCCGGGACGATGAGCGAGCCCCGCAGATCGTGGATCAGGCGAAGCTCGGGAGGGGCTTCGCCGGGCGCGTACACGCCGGCGATGACCCCACCCTGCGTCACCGTCAGGACGGCATCGTCATGATAGTCGAGCTCGCGCGTGCTCGCGCGCGGCGTCAGGACCGCGCCGCGATAACCGAGGAGAGAGGTCACGGCATCTCGATGTCGCGCTCGGGCACCCAGCCTACGCTGAGCCCCTTCTTGTCTGCCGGGTGGACGACCTGCACCCAGCCGCGCTCTTCGCGCAGAACGACGAGCGGTTGGCCCTTCTTGGCGGTGCCGATCTCCGGCGCCGACTTTCGCGGGCCCTCGCGCAGCACGACGTCTCGGGTCACCAGGCCGAGCTGGGCGCGCTCGCCGCGCGGGCTCGGACGAATGAATGTCTCGTCATCATCGAGATCCAGCTCGGCCACCGATCGACCGATGCCCTTCTCGAAATCCCGGACGGCGTCTACGCCCGCCTGCCCCGCCGGCGTGGTGCGGGCGAAGTCGCGAGAGACGACCCGGACGTCGGTCACGCCCATCTCACGCGCGATCGCGGGCGCAGTGCTGGCCATGACGAGCCCGCCTGCGGCGAAGAGGAGCGCGAACGCGCCGAGCTGGAACGCTCGGGCGCCGCGCTTCTTGCCGGGCGCCTGTGCCTCGACGGGATCGTCGAGGGTGTCGCGCGGCCGTGCTTCTTGCTCGGCTCCCGAAGGAGGAGCCGTCGAAGGTCCGGCGGGTTCGGTCACTGCTTCTTTCCATCCTTCGGAGCGACGCCGGGCTCGGCCTTCTCCTCGGCCGGCTTCGGCACGTCCGAGCAGCAGCGGAGGCCCTGCTGGTAAAAGACGTGGTTTTCGTCGTGCGAGCGCGTGGAGGGCCGGCAGCGCGTGCGAACCGGACCCCAGTAGCCACCCTTGAGGATGCTGGGCCGCTCGCCCTCACGGGTGCTGGTGGTCCACTCGTCGATGTTGCCGGTCATGTCGTAGACGCCCTTTGGGCTCTTGCATCCGGCGCGCGCGCCCGCGGCGACGCCCTGCCAGAGCTTGTCGAGCTCGAGCATCGCGTCGTTGCCGTCGCGCGGGTGGAGGGCCTTCTCGTTGAACGCCTTCCACTTCCCATCAATGACACATTTGTCAGGAGAACGGACGTAGCCGTAGGGATAGGGCGTCGCCTCTTCGCCCTCGCAGGCGAACGTCCACTCGTCCTCGTTGCAGAGCCGCTTGCCCTGCTCTTCACACTTGGCCGCCGCCTCGGTGAAGGTGACGAAGATGATCGGGTACGCACCCTTTCGATTCGGGTACTCGAACCTGTCCATGCAGTAGTGCATCGGCTTGGTCGGAATGTCCTTCGAGAGCTGAAGCCACGCCGCGCGATCGAACTCGGCGCACCGCTCTGGGTATTCCTTCTGAAGCCACTTCGTGCAAGTCCGCTTCTGGAGCTCTTCGACGCTTTTCGGATCGAAGAGGATTTTCTTCGGCGGATCGGCCTTCATTTGGCCTTTCACTTCCACCATGCCGGCCGCACACACGCCGCGCGTGCCTTCGGCCTTGTCGGTCACTTCGGGATCTTCGCCCTCGGGTCCGACGATCTGCCAGTGCTTGCCGTCGATCAGGCGCCATTCGCGCTGCGGCTTCGGCGGCTCGGTCTTGCCGGCGGCGCCCGTGACGAGGTGAAGCGGCAGCTCACCCGCTTGCAGGCGGATGACGAACGCCCCCAGCGCGGTAACTCCGAGTGTAAAAGCTACGAAAGCAGAGACACGGAACGACACGCCGCGGCTCATGGTGGTGTTTGCCTTGGAAAGAAGTCCAGTTTCCGGTCGGATGCCGAGGAAGAGTCAGCATCAGTATACGCTCGGGCTTGGGACTTCGCCGTTTCTTGCCGCGAGTATTTTCAGTCGGGATCGCGCTCGGCCTTCAGCTTGAACCGCTCCCTGAGGAGGGCGGAGAGTCGGTTCAGGTCCTCGGCTCGCTCCTCGGATAGGTCGCGCTTCTCGCCGGGGTCGGCGGCGATGTCGAAGAGCAAGGTTCGGTCGCGACCCTTCCGCTCCTGAAGGATGAGCTTGAGGGGATGGTCGATGACGGCGAAACGCTTCGAGCCGCGTGCGTAGACGGGTTCGCGCTTGGCACCCGGCTCGCCGCGAGCGAGCGGCAAGAGCGAGGCGCCGGCCACACCTTCGAGCGACCCCTGGGCGAGCGAGAGGATGGTGGCAGGGATATCCGCCGTGCTGACGGCGCCGTCGACCCGCCGCCCGCCTGGTTCGCCCGGTAGGGTGATGACCAGCGGGACGTGCAGCACCTCGGCGTGCAGGTCTTTGCCGTGGCCGCTGGAGCCGTGCTCCTCGAAGGCCTCGCCTTGGCTGCCGTGAACGATGATCGCCGTCGTCTTCGCGCGCGAAGAAGCCGCGATGGCGTCGACGAGGTCGCCGAGCTGCTTGTCGACGAAGCCGATCTCGCTTCTGTACGCGCCCGCATCGCCCTTACCGAAGTCGAAGCCCGTCTTTCTCCGGTATTCGGAGTGCGCGTCGAAAAGGTGAACCCAGAGAAACACCGGCTTGGGATCCGAGGCTGTCTTCTCCAGGAAGGCCCTCGCCGCGCGGACCGCGTGCGGGCCGGTCGTCCCTCGCTCGGGATGCTCTTCCTCGAAGACCTCGACGAAGTGCTCGAATCCTTGAGAGAAGCCGCGCTCCTTGCTGATCCATTGAAAAGAGCTCACGGCCGCCGTGAGGTAGCCCGCGTCCTTGAGGCGCTCGGCGATCGTCACGTTCTCGTCTTTGAGGGTCGGCCACTCGCGGCGGTCCTTCGCCGTCTCCTCGAGCGGGCGACCGCTGAACAGGTGAATGAACGCGCGCTGGGTGTCGGAGCCCGGAGCGAACGCCCCTCCGAAGCTGACCCCCTGCTTGGCGAGCTCCTCGAGACGCGGCGTCGTGGGGTAGTCCTTGTAGCCGAACGCGCTCGTCCAATCGGCCCGGACGGTGTCGAGCGTGACGAGGACGATGCTCGGGCGTGATGCCGGAACTGGAGCCGGCGTCGATGCAGGCGGAGGATCCGCGGCCATGCCTGCGGCTGCCGGAAGGACGCCGGCACCCGTGTCGCGCTTCGCTACCGGAGCGCCGTCGATCCCGTCGCAATCCTGATCGATGCCGTCGCCGGCGACGTCGGTCGCACCAGGATGCCGCCGGGGATCGCCCTCATCGCAGTCCGCACCGCCAAAGAGCGCGCCCGCGCCGTCACCGTCGCGATCGGTCCAGCGCTCGAGTCCGCCGAGCAGCGCGGCCGCGAGGCCGCCGCCGGAGCGAAGCGCGAGGCCGAGCGGTTGCGACATCGTGAGAAGACCGAAGCCCAGGATGACGAACGCGCCGGCGGCAGGAAGGCCGACCCGTCGCGCGCGCGCGCGAAGCTCGTCACCGAGCCCGAACGAGACGGCGACCGCGGTCGCGACCGCGAGGATGAGACCGTCGATCAGCGCCGACGCCACCGCCGCGGCGTGCGGGCCCGTGTCGCTGTGCCGGAGGAGCGGGAGGCTGAGAACGAGGAGCGGCCCGACGGCGATCGCCGCGAAGCCGACGGCGACCACGCGTGCCGACGCGCCGCGCTCGACGAAGCCGCGACCCGCGCTCACGAGGCGGCGCGCCACGAGCGCCATGAGGATCGCGAGCGCGAGCGCAATCACGCCGAAGGTCGCGCCGCCGAGACCGCGATGGTTCGTCTTTTCCTTCAAGACCGCGGACAAGAACATGAGCAGCGGCGAGAGGAGGCCCGCCCAGAGCGCGAGGCCGAGCGCCGTCGATCGCCCCGCCCCCTGCCCCGTCAGCATCCGGTAGCCGCGGCCAGCAGCGTGGCTCATGTAGATGAGCAGAACGAGCACCGGAACGACGACCGAGGCGGACACGATCCAACCGCCGACGAACGAGCCGCCTGCGCGTGCGACACGAAGCGCCGCGGGGATCGATCCGAGGAGCGCGGTGGCGACGGCGACGAAGGCAGCTTCGGCGACGAGCTCGAACAGGCTCTCGCTGGGAGGCGGAGGGATCGAGTTGCCCTGCCCCGACCCGCTCGGCTCGCGCGTGTCGGGTGCCTGCGGGGACGTCGCCGGCGTCACGTCGGCCGTCGAGCTCCCGGCGTCGGGCTTGCGTGTTTCGTTCTCGCCCATCGTTACTTCGATTGTGTGCAGCCTGGAGATTTGTCGCCGAGCACCCGGCGCGTCACCTCACGGATCTCGGCCGGAGCGCCCTCTCTAGCGAGGGGCGCGAGGCGCGCGCCGAGATCGGCGGGGCGCAAGCGACCGAGCGCGGTGATGCTCGCGACGGCGAGCTTTCGATCGGCCTCGAAGACCGGAGCCTTGCCGCGCAGCGCGAGCTCCGAAATCGCTTCGGTGCTCTCTCGGTCGCACATCTGTCCGAGGGCCTCGATCGCGCGAGCGCGGACGTCGGCCGCCTCGCGGTCGTCGAAGGCGCGCTCGCCGACGACCTTGCTCGCGGTCTTTGCGTTGCGTGCGCCGAGCGTCTTCATCATCTCGGCGCGCACGATCGGCGACGGCTCGAAGTCGACAGCGCGCGCGATCGCGCCGTCGGTGTCCGCGCCCGAGGGTGCACCGGCGAGGGATGCTGCCGCTGCGCGGCGCACGAACGTCCACGGGTCCTTGACCAACCGCACGAGGAGCTTCGTCGTCGCCGCCTTGTCGATCGCGCCCTTCTGCGCGAGCGACGCGAGCGCCGCTTCGCGTACGCGGACCTCGGGATCGTCGACGAGCGCGAGGAGCTTCGGGTAGAGCCCCGCGATCCCCCCGGAGAGCTCCGCGGCGCGCGCTCGCAGCCGGGGCGTGTCGGCGTCCGACAGCGCGGAAGAGAGGATCGCCTCGGCGGGCTTGTCGCCGGCGCGCGCGATGGCCGCCGCAGGCCCGAGGACGAGGTAGCGATCGCGGAACGCCTTGGCATCTGCGCCGGCAGCGGCCACCGCCGGCCGCGTGCCTTCGATCTTTGGAGCGTCGTCACCGAGCGCGCGAAGAAAATCGATGCGCGCCGCGAGCGACAGCTTCGAAAACGATGGGTCGCTGGCTGCGCGACCGAGCGCGCGAACGCCGGCGTCGCGCGCCGCCGCCTTGGCGAGCGCACGCCGCAGCGGACGCCTTTCGGCGGGCGACTTTGCCTTGTCGAGCGCGCTCACGAGGACCGGGACCGCTTGATCGGGCGTGATGAGCGCGGCCTCTTCTGCGTACGCAGCGCGCGCCTCGCCCGTAGTGGACTCGAGCTTGGCGAGGAGCGGCGGCCCCGCTTCCTTTCCACATCGCCGGATCCGATCTCGCGCGCGTTCCGCCTCTTCACGATCCTTCTCGACGAAGAGGGGAAGATACAGCGCGAGTTTGTCGGCGCACGGCGCCGCGTCGATGATCCTCCGTGCGAGATCGCGCCCCGAGCCGTCGAGCTCCGAGTAGACGGCGATGACTGCGGCGAGACCGCGTTTGCCCTCGGTCTCGAGGAGGGCGAGGTTGTCGCGCGCGCGCGCGCCGCCGCCGGACAGGCCGCGAGCCAGGTCCTCGAGCGATTTGCCTTCGAGCTCCGTGCGGGCCCGAATCTCGCTCAGGTACGCGGAGGGGTCGGCCTTCTTGTCCCCCTTGCCGGCAGCCGGGTGCGTCTCGTCGATGACGACCGCGACGCAGCTCGCCTTGACCGGCGACGGGAACGCGATCGCCTGCCGCGTGCCCTCTGCCGGAGCGTCGGGGAGGTCGACGGTGAAGACCGAGCCATCGACCACGATCGAGAGCTTCTTCGGAGCGCGTGCGAGCGTAACGTCTGCCGGCGGCCTTGCCGACAGCTCGAGCCCGCTCAGGCTCACGCCGGACGGTGCCGAGAACGAAGCGAACGCGTGCTTGCCCACGCCCGGCTCCTCCTCGGTCCACGCCGTCGCGTCGTCGCCGTCGACTGCGAGCGACGCCGAGCCGCTCGACGCGCTCTTTGCGCGGAGCACCCGGAACGACGGCGCCGCAGCCGTCGCCGCAGTCGCCGTCAGCTTGGTCGCGCCCGCGCGACGCGACCCAATCGGATCCGGCCCCGCCGTCCCCACGAGCTCGAGGCGATTGGGATCGAGCGTTCGCGTCGACACCAGGACGTCCTTGTCGCAGAGCTTCGCGTTCGTCGCGAGGCGCACGGTCGCGACATCTTTCGCGTCCTTGTCGACCGAAAACGTCGTGGTGCGCTCTGCGCCGGCTCCGGAGCCGGTGACGCCGCTGTAGATCACCGCAGGCGACTCGCCCGTCTTGGCGGGCCCGAGCAGGAGCTGAAAGGCTCGACCGTCGTCCCCCGGGAAGGTCACCCAGGCGATGCGTTTGCCGCCCGCGAGCGTGAGCGCTTCGACCTTCGTCGCGTCGGGCTTTCCACGAAACGACGGCGGCGGGCGCAGGCGCTGTCCGCCGCTCGGATCGCATCCGGCGGCCTTGGCACAAGTTCGAGCGGCGACTCCGTCGTCGGTCACGAGGACCCCCAGTGCACGGCCGCCCGCTTCGACGACGGTGGGCGCACGCTGCGCGGCGGCCGGAGCGGCGACGAACAAAGCCGCCGAGACTGCCAGCGCCGAGACGAGACGCCTTCTTTTGTCGTGTGTCTTCATCCTTCGGGAGGCCAAAGGTGCTATGCCGATCTCAGCCGCGGCGCCAGACGGATGTCCATCGAACTCGCGTTCGCTACCCCTCGCAAGCTCCCGAAGGCCCGAGACCTTCGCGGCCGCGTAGCGGTCTTGGACATCGCCTTCGCTTCGGAGACGGGGGGCGCGTCGTTCGAGACGGTCACCCTGCCCTTCATTCAGTCGCTCGGCAGTCGCTTGGTCGTGTGGGTCGACCACCACGACAGCGACAACCACGCGCGCTTCGCGACCGACCCGCGGTTCGTCCTCGCGAAGAAGTCCGAGCACGGAGCGTGCCCCGAAATGATCACGCCCGAGCTCGTAGAGCGCATCGGTCATATCGACACCCTGGTCTGTCACAACGACTTCGATGGCCTCGCGAGCGCGGCCAAGTGGATGTGTGGGGGGAAAGAGGCCTATCCGGGGTGCGATGATGACGCGCGAGCCATCGACACGCGAATCGGCACGCCCTCGGCGATCGGCGCGCGCTTCGACAGGGCCCTTCGCGGCCGGCCCCGCGACGCGGCGCTTTTCGGGGTGATCGTCCGGCACCTCGCCTCGGGGCTCGCCGATGCTTCGCTCTGGCAGCCGATCGATGAGGCCGGCAAGGAGTTCGCCGCCGTCGAGGAGGAGGCTCGGCGCCTCGCGCATCGGTACCAAAAGCTCGGCGACCGCGTCGCGTACGTCGACGCGACCGAACGATCCGGCCCGTACGACAAGACGCTCCTCCTTCTTTTGGGCCAGGAGCGCGCCCCAATTTCAGTCGTGCTCGACGGCGACAGCCTCACCATTGCGGCGGCCTTCGATAGCGGCCTGAACTTCCTGAAGCTGCTCGGACTGTCAGGGGGGATGCCGACGCGAGTGACCGTGCCGAAGAAGCGTCTCGGCGCGACGCTATCGGCCCTCGGCGTGGCAGAAAGTGACATCCGTCTCGTTGACGCTTCGGGGCAAAACTACTAACTCCGCGTGCTTCGCTGCGGGTAAGGGGTGCTGTTTTGCCGCTTTCCGCGTGCGGATTGGCGGGCGCCCCCTTTCGTGCTGTGGCGCCTTGGCATCGAACGAGCGGGCACCATGGCAACAACGACGCAACGACCCAACCAGGCGGACCTCGACGAGCTGTCGTTCAACAACGACGCGGTCTCGCTTTGCATGCTCGTCAATCGCCGCCACAAGACGACGCGGGTGATCGACTTTCGCGCCGGCGCGACGCTGGCGAAACGAAACTTCGTCCTCCAGACCGCGCGGCGCGAAGGCATCGAGAAGCTCTTCGTCCTCGTCGAACGGGATGAGGTGGCGACGTGGACGCGCCTCGGCTTCCGGCGCGAGGGCAACATCCCGAGCTTCTACCGGCGGAGTGACGCGTGGATCATGGGCGCCGTCGTCTCGAGCGTCGGCCCGATGAAGCCCGAGCGCGCGTACGACGATGACGACGACGACGTCGAAGAAGAGGTCGCCGTACCGAACCCCGCGCTCGAGATGGCGGAAAAGACGATCGACAAGGCGAAGAAGCTCGTCAAAGAGACCGCCGAGAAGTCGGTGCCTCCGACGAAGCTCGCCTCCGCGCGCCGCGACGCGGTGCAGAAGGCGGTGACGGTCGCCCAGAAGAACGGTCGCGCGCTCACCGGCTTCGAGCTCTTCAGCCGCGACGCAGAGAAGACCTTCTTCTCGGTCACCGGCCGGGGCGGCTTCGAGCTCCACGCGGCGTACGAGATCCAGCCCTCGTTCGCCAGCTCGATGCTCGAGCTCTTGGTCGGCCCCCGCGACGAAGGCGAGCGCTCGCTCACCGTCTCGGCGATTCGAACGCTCCTCGGCCGGTTGGTCGAGGTCGGAGCCGTCAGCACCTTCTCGATCGCGCCCGCCGACGACATCCTCCTCGCCTCGGCCTTCCTGGCGAACGGCTTCCGCAAGTCGGCGGTCTTGGCGTCGCATGTCGAGGTCGCCGGCAAGCGTCGCGACGCCATCGTGTGGTCGAAGAAGCTGGCGGACAACTGACGCCCTTCGAGCGTGCGTGCCGCCTCTTCGAGGCGGCGCACGCCGAAGATCCGACGGGCGCGGCGCCGCGATACCACGCGGCGCTCGCGCGCTTCGTCGAGGCGCTCGAGCCCCGAGCTTCCGAAGCTCTCCGGCTCGCCGCGAGGTGCCAGCACCTCGGAAGGCACGCCATGCCGCGCAGCGCTTTTCCCGAGGGGCTCGCCGGCTACAAGCGCTGGCGCGCGACCGCCGCCCTCGAGCACCAGAAGAAGGCCCGCGAGATCCTGACATCGGCCGGATGCGACGAAGCGACGATCGTCCGCGTCGGCGAGCTCTTGATCAAGAAGGGGCTGAAGAGCGATCCCGAGGTCCAGACGTTCGAGGACGCCATCTGCCTCACCTTCCTCGAGATCGATTTCCCTGCGTTCGCCAAGAAGCACGACGATGACAAGATCGTCGACATCATCAGGAAGACGTGGGCCAAGATGACGCCGCGCGGACACGCCGCCGCGATCGAGCTGTCGCGCTCCCTCCCCGAGGATCTGACCGCCCTCGTGGCGAGAGCCCTCGCTCAGCGATAGGGACCCTGCTTCACGTCCTCGTGAGCCGCACGCGCATGGATCGCGCTGGCGAGCCGGGCGAGCTTGTCGATGAGCGGCGGCACCGCGTGCGGCTCGGGCAGGTGCTCGAGCCGGATCTGCAGTGCGTCGTCGCGCAGCTCGATCGCCCCTGCCTCGGCGAGCGCGGACAGCCCGCTCCGAACTTCTGCCGACAGCACGTGCTTGGCGCGAGCCTCGTCGTTCGCTCGCACCAGGAAAGCCTCGTCGAACGCTTCGTCGCCGAGCGGAACGTCCTTTGTCGCGAGGACACGATCCATGATCGACATGTGCTTCGCCGATTTGACCGAGAAGCCGCAGCCGAGCGGGCCGGGGAACACCGCGGTCCCCATTGCTTGGTAACGGAACTGGCCATGGCGGAACGCGCCCGAATAGACGCCGATGCCTTCTATGGTGCCGCCCAGCGCGAGGGGCGTCGGCATCCATGTCAGCCCGAGCACGCCCGCCGCGGCGCGATAGCCGTAGGCGAGCCTCGTGAGCGGGGTCGCTGGGGGAACGCCGAGCTTCGTCGCCTCGAGCGCACGAGCGAGGCTCGAGACCATCGGGATGGCCCACGCGACGAGTGGCTCGCGCGGCTCGCCGGCTTCTTCGATCTGGATCCGCCCGTCGCTCAGCACGACCTCTGCCGTCCGACTCGCCGCGAGCAGCGCCGGACCGAGCGGCGGCGCGAGGAGCGCCGCGATTCGATGCGCCTCGTCCCCACCCAGGAGGAACGCTGCGTCGAGGGCGGGCACGCCGATCGTGTGATCTTTGATGCCTGAGAACGCGGATTGCCAGCCGCTATCGCGCCGGACGTTGAGCCCGAGGTCGAGCTGAGGGTGAATCCGCGTCTCGATGACGGTGTACGGGTAGCTGGACTTGCCCTGCTGCCGGTACTCGACGCGCGCGACGATCGCGACGCCGTGGTGAACGCCCCATGCAGCCTCGCCCGAGGCAGCGAAGCCGTACCGCTGCGCGATCGCAGCGAACGCGCGAGCCCGGTTCTCCTTGGCCCGGCGCTGCCACTCGATGACCGCGTAGCTGATGGTGCCGAACACCGCGACGGGTGCGACGACGGTGAACAGAACCGCGATGATCTCCACCGACGGGAGGCTACCACCGCGCTTGTCATCCGCCCCGCGGCTGGCGCACCATTCGAGCCCCATGGCCTCTCTCCTCTCGTCGCTCCTTCAGCGCACCGTCGATCGCGATGTCGAGCGCGCCGTGGACGGAGCGCCGAATCGCGTGAACGAGTTCGGCTTCGATCCGTGGGGCTTCAGCCCGTCGTTCGCCAAGGTGGGTTACACCTTCGGAAAGTCGTTCTTCCTGCGCTGGTTCCGGCCCGAGGTCGCCGGCATCGAGAACGTCCCCGAGGGGCGCGTCTTGCTCGTTCCGAACCATTCGGGCCAGCTCCCGTTCGACGGGATCGTCATCGCGCTCTGCATGCTGCTCTACGGAAAGCCGCCGCGCACCGTGCGCGCGATGGTCGAGCGCGCGTTTCCGAGCATGCCGTTCGTGAACGAGGTCTTGATGCGCGGCGGCGCGGTGCTCGGCGATCCGGTCAATTGCAAGAACCTGCTCGAGGACGAGCAGGCGATCCTCGTCTTCCCCGAGGGCGCGCGCGGCGGCGGTAAGGTCTTCCAGAAGCGCTACCAGCTCCAGAAGTTCGGTCGAGGCTTCATGCGGCTCGCGCTCGCGACCAACACCCCGATCGTCCCTGTCGGTCTCGTCGGCGGCGAGGAGTCGATCATCAGCCTCTACGACGTGAAGCCGCTCGCACGCCTCTTGGGCCTGCCCTACGCGCCGGTCTCGCCGTTTCTCCCGATTCTCGGCCCGCTCGCCTACTTTCCCATGCCCGTGAAGTTCCGGATCCGGTTCGGTGAGCCGCTCCGCTTCGACGGGCCGAGCGACGACGAAGACGCCGCGATCGACGCGAAGGTCGACGTCGTCAAAGCGCGCATCGACGAGCTCATCGCCACCGAGCGCGCCGCGCGGAAAGGGATCTTCTGATGAGGGTCCTCGTCACGGGCATCGCAGGCGGGCTCGCCCGTGAGGTCGCGCGCCGCCTGGTCGCGGCGGGCGATCAGGTCGTCGGCGCCGACTACCGGCGCATCCCCGAGCCGAGCGGCGATCTCGCGAACGTGCGCGTCTTTCGCGCGCACTACCACAAGACGGCGATCGAAGACGTCTTCCGCCAAGGCCCCTTCGACGCCGTCTTGCACCTCGGCCGCGTCGGCAACCTCTCCGAGCGAGCCGACAAACGCTTCGACCTCAACGTCGTCGGCTCGAAGAAGGTGCTGTCACTCGCCCGATCCAGCGGAGCAAAGCGGCTCGTGGTCCTGTCGACCTTCCACGTCTACGGAGCGCATCCGCACAACCACACGCCGATCTCCGAAGAGGATCCGCTCCGCGCCGGGCCCGACTTTCCGCAGATCGCCGATGCGATCCAGCTCGATGCAATGGCGGCCGAATGG
Source organism: Polyangiaceae bacterium (assembly GCA_041940405.1). Lineage (GTDB taxonomy): Bacteria > Myxococcota_A > Polyangia > Polyangiales > Polyangiaceae > Xiheicaenibacterium. Next base: position 12,561 of record JBGTSH010000040.1, on the reverse strand, counting down.
GCCTATCGCCACCCCGAGATCGGCACCGTGGTCCTCCGTCCGACCAACGTCGTCGGGCGCGACATTCAGAACACGATGTGTCGATTGCTCAGGCTCTCGCGTGTTCCCAAGCTCGCCGGCTTCAATCCCATGAGCCAGTTCGTTCACGGAGCCGACCTCGCGCGAGCCGTCATCGCCGCGATGCGCGGCGAGGCGCGCGGCGTGTTCAACGTCGCCGGCCCGACCGCGCTCCCGTGGGCAACGGCGATCGAGGTCGCCGGCGCTCCCTCGCTGCCGGTGCCGTCGGCGCTCGTCAGCCTCTACGTCAAGACGATGACCGACTTCCCGGCGTACCTCGTCAACTTCCTCAAGTTCCCGTGCGTCATCACCGACGCCGCCTTCAAGAAGGCGTTCGACTACGCACCCGAGATGTCGATGCGAGAGACGCTCGAGGACGTCCGCGCTGGAGCTTAGGGGGGTGCTCGGCCTTCGGGACGCCGCGGCGTTCCGCCAGGTGGTAACCTCGGCGCCGTGTCGGAAACGAGAACCCCTGCCGAGCGAAAGTACCAAGCCGAAATCGACGCTCTGAAGAAGAGCGACGACGGATCACGTCCGCCCGGATGGGCGATGACCCCACGATCGGTCATCACGTACATCCTCGGGAGCGACAAGCCGGTGGGCGGGGTTCCGATCACCGCGAAGTACATCGGGGACCGAGCCATCGTCGAGGTCGCAGTCGCCACACTGGCTTCCGACCGCGCGCTCCTTCTTGCGGGTGAGCCCGGCACGGCGAAGAGCTGGCTCTCCGAGCATCTCACCGCGGCGATCTCCGGAACGTCGGCGCTCATCGTGCAGGGAACCGCAGGCACGAGCGAGGAGCACATCAAGTACGGATGGAACTACGCGCTCCTCTTGGCCGAGGGCCCGAGTGAGCGCGCGCTCGTCTCGTCCCCCGTCCTGCGCGCCATGCGTGAAGGCAAGATCGCGCGCTTCGAAGAGATCACGCGCACGAGCCAAGAGGTACAAGATGCGCTCATTTCGATCCTGAGCGAAAAACAGATCGCAATCCCCGAGCTCGGTGAGATGGTGAGCGCGCAGCGCGGGTTCAACGTGCTCGCCACCGCGAACACCCGTGACCGAGGCGTCAACGAAATGAGCGCCGCGTTGAAACGCCGCTTCAACTTCGTGGTCATCCCGGTCGTATCGGACCTCGAGCAAGAGATCCGCATCGTCAAGAAGCGCGAGGAAGAGCTTCGCAACGATTACCAGGTTGGTGCGCCTCCGCCGGACGAGCTCGCCCGGCTCCTCGTCACGATGTTCCAGGAGCTCCGTGCCGGTGTGACCAAAGACGGCAAGACCAAGATCAAGGCGCCGGCGTCGGTCCTGTCGACGGCCGAAGCCATCAGTGTGCTCTTCCAGAGCGGGATTCTTTCCAAGAGCTTCGGCTCCGGCAGCGTCGGACCGGACGAGCTCGCGCGAGCGCTCGTCGGTGCGGTTGCCAAGGACGGCGACGCCGATCTCAAGATCGTTCGGGAATATGTCGAAACCGTCGCCAAAGGCCGCGACGGCGTCTGGAAGGAATTCGGCAAAGCGGCGAAGACCGCGTTGCGAGCGCCGTGAGCCTGGCGACGCGCGCGCACCTGTTTCCGGTCCGGCACCACTCGCCGCGCGCGAGCGTCGTGCTGCTCGAGTTCTTGCAGAGCGTTCAGCCCGAAAAGGTCCTGATCGAGGGACCGAGCGACGCGAACGGTCTCATCGACATGCTCGCCGATCGCGAGACCGCGCCGCCCATTGCGATTCTCGCGTATCGAACCGACGGCACCCCCGGCTCGTCGGTCTGGCCATTCGCTTCCTACTCGCCCGAGTACGTCGCGCTCCAATGGGCACGCGACAATGGCAAAGAAGCTCGGTTCATCGATGTCTCGGCCGCACAGAGCCTGGCGCGCTCGGCCGCGGAGAATGAGGATGACAGCCTTGTCGGCGCCGATGACGAAGGCGAGTCCGAAGCGCAGCGCTCCGCCTGGGATCTCATCACCGAGCATACCGACCTTCGGAGCTTCGACGAAGTGTGGGAGGCCAAGTTCGAGGCGCCCGCGCATTCCGAGCGCGGCTTCCGTGAAGCGATGCGCGAGCTCGGTGAAACGGTGCGCCTCCATCGCAAGGTCGACGACGGGACACGGAGTCGCGACGCCGTGATGCGCGCCGGGATCGAGCGCGCCATCGAGGAGGGCACGCCGCCGGAACGCATCGTGGCCGTGTTGGGCGCCGCTCACGTCGCCGCGATCGCTGCCGGTGACGTCGATCCCTCGGCCAGCGCGCTCCACGAACCCGTGGTCCCGACGAGCCTGACGATCATCCCGTACAGCTTTCCGCGTCTCGCCGAGCAATTGGGATACGGCGCCGGCAATCGAGCGCCGCTCTATTACCAGCGCGCCTACGACGCCAAAGGCGACTATCGGCGCGCGACGCTCGAGGTGCTCGTCGACTTCACGGATCACCTCAGGCTGCGAGGCTTCTCGGTCTCTCTCGCCGACACGATCGAGGCTTATCGACTCGCCTGCCAGCTTGCCGATCTCCGACAAAAGACCGGACCGGGTCTGGATGAGCTGCGCGAGGCGACCATTGCAACGCTCTGCCGCGGCGAATCGGCGCACGTCGACGGCTTCCTGTGGTCATCCGTCGTCGGCAAGGGGATCGGACGCGTCGCGAAGGGCATCGGCAAGAACTCGCTCCAGACCGAGTTCTGGACGACGCTACGTCATCACAAGCTTCCCGAGACCGACGAAACCGTCGCCGTATCGCTCAAGCTCGCCGACCAGGTCCATCTCACCGCGAGCACGTTTCTCCACCGGCTCCGCGTTCTCGATGTTCCCTATGCAGGGCTCGTCGGCGCGAAAAAGACCAAGACCGATCCGGAGCCGGGGGCTTTCGAAGCGCTCGCGCGCGTGCGTGAAGCCTGGCAATGCCAATGGACACCGGCGACCGAGATCGCGCTCGTCGAGCGAATCATCCTGGGAGAATCGTTGCTCGCCGCCACCGAGCGATCCCTCGACCAGCGTCTTCACGAACGAAAGACCGTCGGCGAAGCGGCAGAGGTGCTCGTCGATGCGGTGCTGACAGCTGCGGCTGGTACCGTCGCGGCTGCGCTCACCGCGTGCGACGCCCTCGCCGCGCACGATGACGATGTCTCGTCCCTGGCGCGAGCGTGCCGAGCGCTCGGCGGTCTCGCTTCGTATGGATCGAGCCGCAAGGAGCTCGGTGCCGATGACCGCGTGCTCGTTCCGCTTCTCCAGAAGACGTTTGCACGCGCCACGCTCCGTCTTGCCTTTGCTGCTTCCAGCAGCGATGAAGAAGCTCCGAATGTGACCGGAGCCATGCGCGTGCTTCACGAGCTGGCGCTGACGCAATCCTCGGTGGACAAGGAGGCCTGGGTCGCCGCCCTCGCCGAGGTCGCGCGCTCCTTCGGCGCGCACCCGCGATGCGCAGGCACGGCGGCAGGCCTGCTCCTCTTCTCACGGCTGTGGGATGACGACAACCTCACGCGCGAGCTCGGCCTCCGCCTCAGCTCGATGAGCGAGCCGGCAAGGACCGCCGACTTCATCGCAGGCTTTCTCGAGGTCAATGCGCTCGCGATGGTCAAGAACCGCGACGTCGTCGCAATTCTGGACGGCTACCTCCAATCGCTCGGCGACGAGGCGTTCCGCGATGCGGTGCCGGCGTTGCGAAGAGCGCTCGCCGATCTCGGCAAGACCGAGCGCCGGTACCTGGTCGAGAGCATCGTCGCCGTCCGCGGACACGCGACCTCGGCCGACGCTGCCACGGCCGCGCGCATCGTCACCGAGCAGGACCAAGCCCAGCTCAAAGCCGCGTCCGAAGAGATTCAGAAGGCCATGGACGACCTGGACGATCTCCTATGAGCGCGCCCATTTCGCAGGCCGCCGCCAAAGCCCTTCTTCGCTGGCGGCTGGCGCTCGGCAAAGAAGCCGAAGAGGCATCTAGCGAAATGCGGCTCGGCATGCTCGCCGGCATGGCGCACGAAGGGGAAAGCGAATCCGACGATCAAGAGCTCGATGAGGCGATGGAGTTCGTCTATGGCCGCCAAAAGGGTGGTTCGAAGCTCCACGTCCCCGAATGGCTCTCGCGGGTTCGTAGCTTCTTTCGGGAAGAGGTCGTCGCGCTCGTCCAGAAGGACGCCATGGAGCGAAAAGGGCTCACGCGGCTCTTGTTCGAGCCCGAGACGCTCCCTAATCTCGAAAAGAACGTCGACCTCGTTGCAACGCTCGTCTCGATGCGCGGACTGGTTCCCGACGAAGCCAAGGAGACGGCGCGGCAGATCGTTCGCGACGTGGTCGAGGACCTGAAGAGGCAGCTCGAGACCGAGACGCGCACCGCGATCTTCGGCGCCATTCGGCGGAATGCCCACAGCCCGCTCAGGGTCGCGCGCAACATCGATTGGCAACGCACGATTCGAAAGAACCTTCGGACCTGGGACCGCGAGAAGAAGCGCCTCGTGCCGGAGACCATTTCGTTCTTCGCCAATCAGCGAAAGCAGCGCGACTGGGAAATCATCCTCTGCGTCGACCAGTCCGGCTCGATGGCGATGAGCTGCGTGTACAGCGCCATCATGGCGTCGATCTTCGCGTCGCTCGACGTCCTCGCGACCCGACTCGTGCTCTTCAATCACGAAGAGGTCGTCGACATGACGCCGGCCCTCGCCGATCCGGTCGAGGTTCTGTTCACGGCGCAGCTCGGCGGTGCCGAGGACTACAACCGCGCGCTCCGTTACGTCGAGGAGACCTACATAGAGCGGCCCGAGAAGACGATCCTCATCCTCTTGACGGATCTGTTTCACACCGCGGGCGACAACGCCGAGTTCGTTCAGCGCATGCGCGCGCACGTCGAATCCAAGGTCAAGACGATCGTTTTGCTCAAGCTCTCGGATCAAGGCAAGCCTTCGTTCAATCGCCAGCTCGCCGAAGAGCTGACAGCCCTCGGCGTCCATTGCTTTGGGGCCACGCCTCGACTCTTGGTCGACGTCATGTCCAGGATCATGAAGAACGAGGACATCTCGAGCGTCGCCACGGCGACCGATGGGGGAACGTGAAGGAAACGCGCAGCGTCGCGGTGGGCGACCTTCGCCTGATCGTGACCGATCCGACCGAGCTCGCCAAAGGCACCCAGATCGCCGACAAAGGCGGTATCAGCCACCTCTCCCGGCACGAGCACAAGCTCTTCGCCGACGCAGCGGGCTCAGGCGCGTCGCCGTACAAGGTGCAGATCATCTTCGGGGAGGACAACAAGATCACCGGGCGCTGTTCGTGCATGGCGGCACGCTCGCGCCCGTATTGCAAGCATTCCGCCGCGCTTCTCGTCGCATGGGCACGCTCGCCCGAAGCATTCGCCGTCGCCGACGTTCCCCCACCGCCGCCACCGGGCGAACGCCCCGCACGAACCGCATCGGTGAAGAAGGGCAAGGTCGATCCGACCGAGCTCAAGAAGAAGGGCGTCGAGCAAGCGTTCACCCTGCTTTCAGAGCTGTGGCAAACAGGGGTCGTCGCGATCGCCGAAGATCGAGCGTCGCAGGTAGCCGACCTCGCGAGCTCGCTGCGCGAGCTCGGCCTGCGCAGGCTGGCGGCTCGCACGCTCGAGCTCGCGGCACTCCTGGAGCTCGCCGCGAAGCGCGATGGCTCCTTCTCCGCGGAAGCGTATGCCGAGCTCTTTTCGGACATGTGGCTCACCATTCGCAAGCTCGAGAAGCACCTCGAAGGCGAGGCGCTCGCCGACGAGCACGTCGAAGAGCTCATCGGCCGTACGTGGACCAAGAAAGACCGCAAGCCGATCGAGAACCTGGATCTGGTCGAATATGCGTTCCTGCAGCGGACCACCCCGGACGGCTTCATCCTTCGCGAAAGCCGCTTCTTGGACATCGCGAGCGGCGACCATTTCACCGAAAAGCAGATTCTGCCTGCGATGCTGGCGAAGCGGATACCCGCCAAGCCCTCGTATCGGGGCCGCCGCCTGCCCGGCGCGAACGGCACGCTCTTTCCGAGCTTCGCACCGCGCCGCATCGACCTCGTCTCCCCGGGAGAGCTCCGCGATCTCGATGACGCATCGATACGCGCCGCGACCGAGCGCGCATTGCCGAGCATGGCCAGGGCCTTGGCCGTCCTCGCCGAACGGCGGCGCGATCCGTTTGCCCCCCCGAACGTGCCCGTTCTCGTTCGTGTCGACGGCGTGATGCCGAGCGTCGACAGGGTGCGTCTCATCGATGGCGAAGGCGGAACGCTGTTCCTGGCCGGCGGCCGCCCCGACGAAGATGCATTGATGACGGCATTGTCAGGACTTCGGGTAGCCGCAGTCTTCGGCGACATCACGCTCGAGGGGGCCCTCCCTTCGCTCCTCGCCCTCGCGGTCGTCGGAGAGAAGGACGGCAAATTGACGCTGGTGCCGCTCGGCGGGGACGACGCGAGCGCGCGCGCCGAGGAGCGAAACGCCGCGCCTTCCCCCTCGAGTTGGGCCGCTGCTGCGAAGCGCGCAAAGGTCGCCGGAGCCGCCACGATGCTCGGCGAGGTGCGTGACGACTTGTCGACCGGCTTTCAAGACGGTGTTCAGGCTTGTGTCTCCCCGCGCTTCCTCGCGCCGCTCTCCTCACGCCTGACCGAGCTTTCGATGACGAAGCAGGCGGAGGCGCTCGATGCCATCGGCAAAGCCGCGGAGCCCATCGCTGCGCTCGATACCATGGTCAAAGTGCATCAAGTGCTCGGCATCGCGCTCTCGCGTCTCGCCGCCGCTGCGCCGGTCGACCCATCGACGCTGGTTCGTATCCCGCTGATGCCGAGCGTCGCCATTCCCAAGCCATCGGTTCTCATGACCCCCGAGGTCGCAGTAGCCAAAGAGGCCACCGGCGAGCTTCACCGCTGGGAGCGCGCCTATCATGTCTCCATCCATTACGAGAGCTCTTCACCTCAACTGCTCCTCGAGGGCACCGACCGCTTTTGGGGTGATGGCTTCGCCGCACCCTTCGTCGTTGCCGCGGTGCCGACCAATCCAACTTTGGCCGCGAAGGGGGCGATCCTGCTCCTCAGCGAAGGAAGCGCGAGGGGAGCGTGGGGACCACCGGCTGCGCGGCTCGCCAAGCTCACGGCGATCGAGGTCCTCGCGGCCGTCGGTACACCCGAAGCGCGCGCACGTCTCGCGTCACTCGCGGACGACCTGCTCCGCAACGAAGGGGGGCTCGCATCGCATGCGACCCGTGCCCTGTCGGGTCCCCGTATCCCGGCCGAGCAGCTCCACGACATGATGTCACTCGTCGTCGCCGGCGCGTCGAAAGAAGACCGCGCCCACGCGATCGAGCGGCTCGCTGCGATGGCGAGCCTCGAAGCCATCGGCGTCATTCGGACCGCACTTCGCGATCGGACAGCCTACGTGCGCAAAGCTGCCGCCTATGCTCTGGCATCGCTCGGCGATACGGCATCGCTCGACACATTTGTCGCCTGGCTGGAGGGCCACGACCACGATCAGGCGAAGGTCGGTGCCCACGCGATTGGATACCTCGGCGATCTTCGTGGTGCGGGAGCCGTCTTGTCCGCGCTCGCGCGGGGCTTCTCGCCCGTCGTGGTCCGCGAGGCGCTCGTGCTCCTCGGTCCTTGGGTCCTGGGCCCTCTTCTCGATCTCGTCGAGACGCAACCCGAGATGGCAAAGCGCGCGAGCGTGTCCTCGCTCGTCAAGAGCTACCCGAGCGAATCCACGGCGAGCACGGTCCTCGGCTGGATCGAAGCTGCGCGAGGCGACGCAGGCAAGCTGGCGCGCCGCGCGCTCTTCGGGCTCGAAATCTGTTCGGGCCGCGCCGACACCGTCCGGTTCCTGGTAGAGCGAATCACGGAGCGCCACCACGACATCGTCGAAGGCGAAGATGCCGACGCTCGCGCGCTCAAGAAGAAGCTGTCTGCCATCGAGAAGAAGATGGCGAAGAAGGCAACAGCGGCGAACTGAGCTCGACCAGCTCGCGAAGCGAAGCCGTCGATCAGAGCGAGATCTCGTAGTCTTCGATGACGGGGTTCGCCAAGAGCTCGTCGGCCATCTTCTCGAGCCGCTTCTTGAGATCCGGGCCCTGCGCCGCGTCGCCGAGATCGATCTCGATCAGCTTGCCGATGCGGACGCCTCTGACACCCTCGAAGCCGAGGGTGCCGAGCGCGCGGCGGACCGCGTCGCCTTGCGGATCGAGCACCTCGGGCTTGAGCCTGACGAAGACGGTGGCTTTCACGGCCGAAGCTTTCGCACCGGGGCTGGGAGCGCGCAAGGGCTACGCAAAGACGCGCGCGAGGTTCTTGCGCAGCCGGGCGAGCGGCGGCTCTTCGTCGGGGACGAATGGCTCGCCGACGATCGCCTCGTACGCTGTGATGTATCGACTCGCCGCTTCGACCCGGACCTCATCGGGGATCGCGGGGATGGGACCGTCGCCCTTGAAGCCCACGCCCGCGAGCCACCTGCGCACGTACTCCTTGTCGAAGCTCTCCGGCTCTTCACCCCGGGACAGGCGCTCGGGGTAGCTGCCTTTGAACCAAAAGCGTGACGAGTCCGGCGTGTGAATCTCGTCGATGACGACGATCTCGCCGTTGGGCAGCGCGCCCATCTCGTACTTCGTGTCGACGAGCATGAGCCCGCGCTTTTCGCACTCGGCCTGCCCGAACGAGAAAAGCTTCATCGCGATGTCGGCCGCGCGATCGAACTCCGCCTCGGTGATGCCGCCCGCTTGGAGAATCTCGCCGCGCGAGACGCTGATGTCGTGACCGCCCTTCGGCGCCTTGGTGCTCGGCGTGAGGATGGGCGCGGGAAGCGGCTCGTTCTTCTTGAGACCGTTCGGGAGACGGTGGCCGCAGAACACGCGCTCGCCGCGCTCGTACGCCGTCCAGATCGATGTCGACGTCACGCCGGTGAGGTACGAGCGCACCACCATCTCGACGGGGAGCGAGCGGCACTCGCGCGCGAGCACCGCCTGTGGATCCACGACGCTGATGAGGTGGTTGGGCGCGAACGACTTCGTGAGCGAGAACCAGTGCGCGGCGATGCGGTTGAGCACCTGCCCCTTGAAGGGGAGCGTGCCCAGCACCCGATCGAACGCGCTTATCCGATCGGTCGTCACGAGCAAGCGCCGGCCATCCGCGGCGGTGTAGTTGTCCCGAACCTTTCCCTCGTAGCGGCGCCAGCCCGAGGGCACGCCGAGGCTTTCCGGATCGGTTTCCGAAAGGGTGTTCGGGAGCGCCGCCTTCAGCGTTTCCGCGCCGACCATGGTCCGGCTTTACCGCATGGGGACCGCCGTGGCGAGGACCGCGTCTGGGCACGGCCGAGCCGCCGTGATAGAGCGCCGCCACCATGGCAACCCGCAAGAAGATCTCGATCATCGGAGCCGGCAACATCGGGGGCGAGCTCGCAAACCTGTGCGCCCAGAAAGAGCTCGGGGACGTCGTCCTCTTCGATATCCCGGCCAAGGCCGACTACGCCAAGGGCAAGGCGCTCGATCTCGAGCAGAACGGCGCCATCAACGGCTACGACGTCAAGATCACGGGCACCAGCGAGTGGAAGGACTGCGCCGGGTCCGACGTCATCATCGTGACCGCCGGCGTGCCCCGCAAGCCGGGCCAGAGCCGTGACGATCTCGTGGCGACGAACCTGCCGATCATCCGCAGCGTCGCCGACGGCGCCAAGGAGCACTGCCCCGGCGCGTTCGTCATCGTGATCTCCAACCCGCTCGACGCGATGGTGTACGAGCTGCAGCGCCGCACCGGCTTCGCCAAGGAGAAAGTCGTGGGCATGGCGGGCGTGCTCGACAGCGCGCGCTTCTCGCTCTTCCTCGCGCGCGAGACCGGCCTCAACATCAAGGACATCCGGGCGATGGTGCTCGGCGGTCACGGCGACGACATGGTGCCGATCCTGTCGGCGACGACGGTCAACGGCGTGCCGATCACCTCGTTCGTCGCAAAAGAGAAGCTCGACGCGATCGTCGCGCGCACGCGCGTCGGCGGCGGTGAGATCGTCAAGCTGATGGGCACGAGCGCCTACTACGCGCCCGCGAGCGCGTCGGTGCAGATGGCCGAGGCGTACCTCTTCGATCAGAAGCGCCTCCTCCCCTGCGCGGCGTACCTCGACGGCCAGTACGGCTACAAAGACTTCTTCATGGGCGTTCCGGTCATCCTCGGCGGCAAGGGCGTCGAGAAGATCGTGGAGCTAACGCTTACCGCCGAAGAGAAGGCGATGCTCGCGAAGAGCGCCGAGAGCGTTCAGGGCATCGTCGACGTCGTGAAGAAGAGCGCCTGAATCGAACAGACCGGGCTGCGGCCGGTGGGATCGGGGTCAAAACCTTCTTTCTGACTGATTCCACCGGCTGTAGTCTTGTGCTGTGCCGCGCTCCTTCGCTTGGATGACGCTCGCGCTCGCCGGGTGCTTGTACCCGGACCTGTCCGAGTTCGAGCGGTGCAGCGCAGGCGCATGCGGAACGGGCGCGAACGCACAAGGCGGCGCCGGCCCCAACACCAACGTAAGCGCCACGACCACCGGTACCGGGCCGGCGACGGCGACGACGACCGGCAGCGGCGGCGGCGGAAACGGGCCGACGGGCCCGTGTGATCTAGGTCCCAATCAGAGCGGCTCGCCGGGGATCGAGAACCCGGGCGCACCCGGTCGTTGCATCGACGTCCGCGAAGCGACGTTCGACGAGTACGAAGCGTTCCGCGTGGCGATGACGCCCGAAGTCTACGCGACGCTGCCGATCGATCCCGCGCTCTGTGACTTCAAGCTGACCGACGGCGAAGACTTCCGCCCGCTCGAATACATCTGGAACGAGTACGACAATGCCCCGTCGATGTACGGAGCACGGCCGGTGCTCGGTCTCGATTGGTGCTCGGCGTATCTCTACTGCAAGGCAGCCGGCAAGTCGCTCTGCGGGACGGTCAACGGCGCGCCGGTGGCGATGAGCGGGCCCGACTGGGCCGACGAGACCGAGATGGCCGAAGCCTGCATCGCAGACGCCCAATCCGATCCGACGTCGGGTTGCAGCTCGACGCAAGGCTGCGCGCAGAACCCGCTCTACTGCTCGGTCCCCGCCGACACCGGCTGCGTGGGCAGCGCCGGGCTTCATCACATGCTGAGCAACGCCGTGGAGTTCGAGGACAACTGCACGCGCATCGACACCGGCCCGTACGAGGACGACCCTTGCCGCACGCGCGGGCTCAACTACGCGGACGACGGTGCGGGTGGTGCGGCTCTCGCCCAGACGTGCAAATGGCCGTCGCCCAGCAACGCGCTCCGCGGCGATCGCCAGGATCAAGGCGGTGTCCGCTGCTGCTGGGACGCAAAGTGATGCAGATCGGCCGCTACGCCGTGTTCGAGGAGATCGCCCGCGGCGGGATGGCCTCGGTGCACCTCGGACGGCTGATGGGCCAAGCGGGATTTTCGCGCACGGTCGCGATCAAGCGGCTCCACCCCCACCTCGCCAAAGATCCCGAGTTCGTGACGATGCTCCTCGACGAGGCGCGGCTCGTCGGAAGGATCCAGCACCCAAACGTCGTCTCGATGCTCGACGTCGTCGCCACCGGAGGCGAGCTGGCGATCGTGATGGAACACGTCACCGGCGAGACGCTCCTCTCGATCATGCGGCGGGTGCAGAAGCAGCGCGTGCGCATGCCGATCGAGATCGCCGCGGCGATCATGGTCAACGTGCTGCGCGGGCTCGACGCGGCCCACGAGGTGCGGGGTGAAAACGGCGTGCCTCTCGGGCTCGTTCACCGCGACGTGACGCCGCACAACGTAATGGTGCGACGCGACGGCATCGCGCTGGTCCTCGACTTCGGGGTCGCCAAAGCGGCCGGGCGCTTTCACACCACCGAAGAAGGAAAGGTCAAAGGCAAGCTCCCCTACATGGCGATGGAGCAGCTCCGCGGGCTCGAGGTCACCCGGCGCACCGACGTCTACGCGGCCGGCGTCGTCTTCTGGGAGATCCTGGTCGGCGAGCGGCTCTTCACCGGCGAAAACGAGGGCGAGCTCCTCGAGCGCGTCCTCTTCTCCACGGTCGAGCCGGCGAGCAAGCGGCGCGACGACATCCCGCCCGCCATCGACCATGCAATCCTCCGGGCACTGGCGCGCAAGGCGGAGGAGCGGTTCACGACCGCCGGAGACTTCGCGGAGGCGATCGAAAAATCGAAGGCCGTCGCGTTGCCTTCCCAAGTGGCGTCGTGGCTCGACGCGCTCGCTGGCGATTCGCTCGCGAAGCAGGCCGACCGCGTCCGCGAGATCGACAGCGGATCCCGGGCGAGCTTCAGCGAGCTCGAAAACCTGGTAGCGGCGGTGAGCGCCGGCGCCGTGCCGGCCGATGCGCCGCAAGCATCGCCAAAGGAGGCGCCGGCCGACGCGAAGCCCCTGGCACTACCCGAGAACGCGTCGACCGAAGCAACAATGAGCGCGATCGCCTCGGTGCCGAAGCACGAGCGCCGGCGGTCGTGGATGCCGCTGGGCGTCGCGCTCCTCGTCGGGCTCGCCGTTCCCATCGTCTGGGCGCTTACGCGAAACTCGACCGGGCCGGCGGCGGAC